>DAPR01000027.1 GCA_002502605.1 Euryarchaeota archaeon UBA258 | reverse complement strand
TTTGAGTTAAGTTACATGGTTGTGAAGTTTCTACTGTGATGTTGTAAGGTTGGTCTGGGAGCAGAACGGCGCCGAAATCTGGTCCGTCAGCAGTCAACCCTGGAGTGCATGATTCCGAGGTGAATGCGATGCTCATATTTGTCGTTCCTTGAACTGTTGCCGTCCATGGTACAAGGAAACCATCATGATTTCGAATTTGAATTCCGCTCGCTCCAAATGAAGAGCCATTTTGGAACAAATCTTGCTCCTCACCATCATTGAGGCCACGACGCATGTCATCTGCGCCATCTGCTTCAACGACAGCCAACCAAGGCTGTTCGGGATCCCTGTTCAGTTCATTTCTTTCCTCGTCACCTACACTGCGATCTTGAATCATCACCAAAATGCCCGCTCCTGGCAGATGGCCACTGAAGCCCACATCAGTATGCCGTTCAATCCAAACGTGTTCCTGATCGTTGAGAGGAATTTTCAATGCCATCCCGCCTTCGCTCATACCTAGCATTTCGACCGTCGGCCCTATGCAGGGAGCAATCGATGCTTCTGGCCATTCCAAATCCATCTCGATAATCCGCTCTAATCCAATCAATTCCATTGTTGGCGAAGTCGGTAAAGCAGGCCATGCTCCGCCGCCATTCCAATTGCCGCTGGCCATAATGTCCCAATTCCCCACACCGTGCCAATCTGTATCTAGGCTAGAATCGTGAACGGGATAGAGGTCTAAGGCGCCCATTTGGTGAAGCATTTCGTGAAGGACGGTTCCCATTCCACTGGATCCGGTGCGTAAGCTTGCCATGGTGTAATGCCCCACTGATAGACCGTCTCCCACATCAAGGGGGGTTTCAAAGTGAGTAAAGTGACTCCAAATCTTTTCGCTTTGGGCCGGAGTTTCTTCTTGGCCTTTTGTTGTGTGAAGAATGAGCAAACGATCGACTTCATCGTCACCGTTCAAATCAAACTGCGACCAATTGATGCTCGATGCCAAATCTAAGACCACTTCTTCTGCAAGATCGAGGGGGAGAAAATTGCCGGCGGAGTCCGTGTCACGGTTTCCCTCAAAATCTGAGCCGTAACGCCCCACATCCTCCGAGGCAGTTGCCACTTCTTGGTGAACGACAATGGTGAGGTTCGTTTGACCGTCGGTTAATTGTTCAATATAGGAACGGGCAATGTCATCGAGCATGTTTTGGGCTTGGTTTACACCCCATGCCTCACTTGCACGCTGTGATGGGAAATCTGCGACAAGAACCAACCATCGCTCTTCCTCTTGAATTTCAAGCAACGTTTCAGCGGATTCATCGGAGGACAATTGATTGTCCCGAACCCAA
Organism: Euryarchaeota archaeon UBA258; assembly: GCA_002502605.1. Classification (GTDB taxonomy): domain Archaea; phylum Thermoplasmatota; class Poseidoniia; order Poseidoniales; family Poseidoniaceae; genus MGIIa-L1. The sequence continues at coordinate 8,836 of DAPR01000027.1, read as the reverse complement.
TCATCGATTTGTTCACCGTTTATGAACGCCCAACTGCTCACTATGAGGAGGGCAATCACCAATGGGACGCCAACCTTTGGGTTCATGCAGCGACCTCATGCCCATCGGGTTTGAATCCTTGTGTGTTTTGTGGATGTTCTAAGCGGTTGGAGAACAGATGCATCACAGAGGTGAGACGTTTGCATAGGTTGTTCCTACTGAATTGACGAACGTCTTGAGTTGATCTGGCTGCAATCGAATCAAGACCTGATCGGGTTTGAGTTGGAGCCCCCACAAGGCATCTGTAGTCTTGGCAGTGTAGACGAATCGGTCGTTCGGATTTCGATCAATCAGGCTGGTTATGCGATCGAGTTGTTGAGATTCAGGCCACGGTGACCCAAGTTGTGCAGCCATGATTTGGAATTCCAATTCTGGGTTATTTGCAGGGCGAGTTCGATAGGATTGACGAACCAGAAGGTCGAGACCACTCGTGTTCACACCAAGGGAGGCGCAATTTGATTTGAAAAGGTCACTGAGAGGGCTGCCATCACAACCTGTGATGAAGGCATCCGTTGTTCGACTGGTCCTCAGTGCATCATACACTTGCTCCCTTTCACTGTTTGAAGTGCATAAGCTGTGGTAGACTAAGTTTGGCATATTGAGATCAATTGGGGATGGCAATGGCACTGCCGCCCCTGAGCATTGGCATTCGATCAACACAGGTCGACGAGCGCCCCCTTCTTCGTCCATGACTGTGACCGAGTTGAGGGTTTGTGGTGCAGGTTGCCGTAGCCATGATTTGCAAACGCTCTCGATTGCAAAAACAGAGCCAAGCATGAGGATGAAGGCGAGGGAGCCAAATTCTGGCAATGAGGCGTAAAGCAACATCAAAACGAGCCCATAGCAGCGTATTCTCCACCAATCAGCAGTTTGCGCATTAAGGACGCCAAGTTGACCCGCTATAGCCATGCCCAAGATGGCAACCGTTACGACCATCTGAGTCCAGATCACCGCAACCGAAATCGAAAGCATCAACACTGCATCATACCTTGCCACAAGCCCCATGTCTGTCTGTATGGAGTGACCAGAGTCAAAGACAAATGGCAACAACCACAGCAGAGTAAGTGCGATAATTATGATTGAGGCAATCGTTCCACCAATCATCCATCGAATCATCCATGAACGCTCTGAGGGGAGCAGTCCCTTGTTCGAGAAGGACCATGCTTGGTGCAAGAGGATTGGCATACAGGCTAGCGTCGCGGCCAGTGTGGAACTCAACCATCGCACGGCACTCCAACGCGCTGGGTCATAGAGGTTCAAGCACTCTGTTTCACAAGGGTCAATTGCTGCCAATAGGGCATCAAGCCATCCATCAATTTGAGTGGAAAAAAGGAGTGTCGTTGCAGCAATGAGGGCAAAAACAAGGGTTACGCGACTGGTGAGTTCATCCAAGTGTGATTGAACATGTGTCCGAGAATCCCGTTCTAGTTGCAACGACATGGTGGACACTCGACCCGTAGGGGAATGTGATGTGGATCAAACGAGGTCTTTCGCTTGAGGTTCCGCTCGTGCTTGGGCAACTGTTCGATAGACACCATACATGGCCCACAATGTGCACATACCGACGGTCAATCGAACTTGCCAATCGAAATCATTGTCCATGAGGTAGGCGAACAACACGAGTAATCCAGCACTCAATGCTCCTCGTCGGATGCCTTGTGGGATGGCTAAACTCTTGTCGAGGTGTTCATGACCTCCACCAAACTTTCGTTGATAGAACTCGCCTTGGATGACGGCTGCAACCAACAAGATACAGAAGGTGGCATAGTAGTAGATGTTCCCTTCTTCGAAGAATTGGTCTGCGATTTGCTCTTGACGTTCAGCTTCTGCCACTGCTGGATCGACATCGGCTACAAAGAGGCTGTCGTAATCACCAACGCTGATGGTGCGAACTGCTTCTTCTTCAGCGCCTTCATTGGTCGTTGATCCAGGTTCGGAGATGGAGAAGGAAAGGATGTTCCAAGCATCACCTGCATCGAAATTTCCGTTACCGTTCACCGCATTACCAACGAGTTGGAAGGGAACGACGCCAATGTCTTCGCTTGGTGCTGTCCATGTGAACACCCAGTTGTTACCAACTGCGCTTTGAGCAATGGCTCCCGGTTCATCCGGGACCACCGCAGAGCCTTCCCCTGGGGTGAGGGTTCCCATGTTGTAATCCCAAATCATGAAGCCACCTTCTGCGTTCGACGCATGCTGCAGCGTGACGGTGAATGTGTATGTTTCATCGAGTGTGTACGACCGGGGCACACCGGAGATGGATACGACGACTTCGGTGGACGGAACGCCATCGCCGTGGCAAGAACAACCGCTCTCAACAACGAGGGAATCTCCGTTCTTCCATGGGGGTCCACCGGGCATCCCTAAAGCGGGTGCTGCGAAGAGGAGCGCCAAGAGGCCAACCAGAAGAAGACGGGTATTGCGCGACAGCATAGACTCACCTTGCTGTGGCCACTTGACCCAGCCCTTTGAACGTTGCTTTTCGTCCACGAGCCAAACGCTTGGTCGTGCGGCTTTTTTAGCCCCTTCAAATTTCCTTGACAGCGGTGTTTAATCCGGTCATCATAGCCTTTCCATCGCCAAACAGCATCATGGTTTTGTCCATGTAGAATAAATCGTTGTCAACGCCGGCATATCCCACCGAAAGGGAACGCTTGATGATGACAACAGTTCGGGCAGCATCGGCATCGATGATCGGCATTCCAGCGAGTGGGCCTTCTCCGCTGCGTGCAGCGGGGTTGGTTGTGTCGTTTGCTCCAATCACCAAAGCAACATCACATTCTGGGAATTCGGAGTTGATCTCGTCCATCTCAATGAGTTGCTCATACGGCACATTGGCTTCGGCCAAAAGCACATTCATGTGTCCAGGCATTCGTCCTGCAACCGGGTGAATCGCGTATTTGATTTCCGTATCGAATTTCTCCTTCATCAAGTCTGCGAATTCCTTCACAGCGTGTTGGCATTGGGACACAGCCATTCCGTAGCCAGGAACGATAATGACTTTTTGAGCGCCATCAAGCATCATTGCTACTTCATCCGGATCTGACCCTACCTTGGTTCGAGTCAGGGCTTGCTTCTCGCCATCTCCGCCGAAGGATTTGAACAACACATCAAGCAAGGTTCTGTTCATAGCCTTGCACATGATGAAGGTCAAGATTAGGCCTGATGCACCGACAAGAGAACCAGCGATGATGAGGACGGAATTCCCAATGATGAACCCTGTGAATGCAGCAGCAATACCGGAGAGGGAATTGAGCAAGGAAACCACCACGGGCATGTCCGCACCGCCGATTGGCAACACAAGCACAATACCAAGGAGACAAGAAACACCGATGATTCCCCAAAGGTAATTTTGGTTTGTTGGTTCTTCGATGCTGAGGAAAATCATCACGAACACGCTCAATAGGAGCAGAACCTTAACCGGATTGAGCCAAGAAGGCCCCCAAGTTGGTGTTCGAATCCATTTTCCAAAGACTTCGATCCCGCCTTTGAGTTTGTACATGGCCAGCAGCGACCCAGTAAGGGTCATCCACCCGACGAGTGCGGAGAGACCTGCTGCAATCATTGTCACGGTAAGTTCCAAACCATCAGGAACGAGGTCTGCGTTGCTGATGTACTTCTGAATTTCAGAAAGCGCAACAAGAGCTGAGGCAGCACCGCCAAAACCGTTGAACATAGCAACGAGTTCGGGCATACCGGTCATTTCGACCTTGACGGCCATCCAGTATCCGATGAGTGACCCCACGACCAGACCTGCGATGATCAGTTCCCATTGTGCGTTGCCAGCGAGTTGCATGCTGACCACAGTGGTCACAACTGCAACGAGCATTCCCATTGCACCAAGTTGGTTTCCAAATGGTGCGGTTCGTGGATGCCCGAGTTTTTTCAATCCAAAGATGAACAAAGCAGCAGACAACAAATAGCCGATTGAAATCCAGTCTTCCATTTCAAGCACCTCCTCGCTTCTTTCCAGCAATCATGTTAAGCATTCTATTGGTTACTGCAAAGCCACCAACAACGTTGATCATGGCCAACACCACTGCAACAAAAGCAAGCAGACCTGACAAAGCAGTGCTTCCACCTTCATACGCCACATTGGATCCAATTAAGGCACCAATAATGGAGATTCCAGATATAGCATTGGCGCCACTCATCAAAGGTGTGTGAAGCGTTGCTGGCACCTTTGTAATCAGTTCAAAACCGAGGAAGATAGCGAGCAAAAACAATGTTATGTTGGCAATTAAAAATTCAGGGGTCATCAGAGCACACCTCCAAGGCGAGTTTGTTTTGGATGAATTTCGCCGTCTTTACAAATCAAGACGCCACCCATTCCATTCACATAGAAATCACTGTCTTCTGGAGCACCAACGAGAATATCGTCGTCTTCAGAAATAACAACTGCTCCTTCATCAACGAGGGATGTCATAAAGGTGGTCAGGTTGTTCGAGTAGAGCATGCTTGCAGTTGTTGCGATTGTTCCAGGCAGGTTGGATGTGCCAACAATGATCACGCCGTTGGATGTCGTGGTGACTTCCCCTGCAACGGTGTCCTCACAGTTTCCACCGACATCAGCGTTCATGTCCACGATCACGGCGCCTGATTTGAAATTGGCAACAGCGCTTGAAGGAACTGTGATTGGTGCAGGTCGCCCGAAGATCCGTGCGGTTGTAACAATGATGTCTGCATCAGCAGCAACGCCACAAACTGTGTCGTTGACCTTCTGGATGAATTCGGGCGTCAATGGCTTAGCATATCCTGATTCGTCCTCAAAGTCGTCCATTCCATCCACTTCGATGAAACGACCACCAACAGATTCTATCTGTTCAGCAGCGGTTTTACGAACATCGGATGCGTAGACAACAGCGCCAAGGCGCTTTGCGGTCGCAATTGCTTGTAATCCTGCGACACCGCTCCCCATAATCACGACCTTTGCAGGTCGAATGGTTCCAGCTGACGTGGTCATCATTGGGATACCCTTTGGAACATGTGATGCACCCAAAAGAACGGCTTTGTATCCAGCGAGGTTGTCTTGGGAAGAGTTCACGTCCATTGATTGCGCCCGTGACAATCGACGAGGAATCATGTCCATGGAAAGCAACGTAATTCCTGCATCCATGCAAGCCTTCACGTGTTCAGGGTTTCGGAACGGATCGGAAACGCAAGCCAGATTGGCGCCTTTGGAAATTCCTTCGACACCAGGGAAGCGAATGCAAACGATGTTTTCGCAGGCGAGGACTTCTTTTCGTGATCCAATCGTAGCACCTGCATCTTCATAGGCGCTGTCGTGATAGTTCGCTTCGACTCCTGCCCCTTTTTCAATGACGACTTCAAAGCCGGCCTTGAGCAATTTTTTCATGCTTGTGGGGACGATTCCAACGCGTGTTTCGCCCTCTGGTTCCATTGGTACGCCGAGTTTCATATTGATTCCTCATACCCATTGGCCTCAAACGCGAGGCTGGGGTTGAAACGAACCAACGGAAGGGGGTTTTTAGACAACTCGCTTGAGCGTCTTGTCACAAAAATCCAAACCGAATCCCTTCACGACAAAATCGGACTATTTTTTTAGGAATGAACCACCATGTTCCTTATGGAGGTCCTCTGTATGGATTCGATTACCGAAGTGACATCTATGGGACGGAATCGAAGAAAAATCGCAGTAATTGGAGCAGGGAATGTCGGCGCAACATGCGCTTTTGTCCTTGCACAAATGAAAATTGCAGACATTGTGTTGCTCGATATTTACGAAGGTTTTGCGAAAGGAAAAGCGCTCGATATGTCACAAAACGGACAGGTGCTCAATTATGACGGTGCCATCACTGGCACTTCAAATTACGAAGACATTGCTGGCGCTGAAGTTGTTGTCGTCACTTCTGGGTTTCCACGCCAACCTGGAATGACCCGTGAAGATCTCATTGCAAAGAACGCAAGCATCGTTAAACAAGTCGGTGAAGGCATCCGTGACCATGCGCCAGATTCAACCATCGTCATGGTGACCAACCCCCTGGATTTGATGACTTACCACATGCAAAAAGTGACGGGTTTCCCATCGAATCGAGTGTGCGGCCAAGCCGGTGTTCTCGACAGTGCTCGAATGACGCATTTTGTCGCCCAAGCTGTTGGTTGCTCGGAAGAAGATGTCCAAGCAATGGTTCTTGGCGGGCATGGTGACACCATGGTGCCTCTTCCCCGATTCACAACCGTTGGTGGTATTGCCATCACTCATTTGCTCGATGCAGAAACCATCGATGCAATCTGCAAGCGAACAGCATCAGGTGGAGGCGAAATTGTGAAACTCCTTGAGCGTGGTTCTGCGTTCTATGCCCCAGGGTCTGCAGCTGCAATTATGGCCGAAGCAGTGCTCAACGACCGCAAGCGATTGATCCCTGCATCAGCTCATCTCACCGGACAGTATGGATTAGAAGATGTCTACATCGGCGTTCCAGTGATTCTTGGTGCAGGCGGTATTGAGCGGATCCTCGAACTGGAATTGTCGGAAGAAGAATTGTCTTCCCTCCAAGGGTCCGGTAATTTCTACAAATCACAACTATCGGAATTGCTCGGCTACTGATCAACAGCGAACAATGGCCAATGATGCAGATTCACCTTTGGTTGTGATTGTGCCATTGACTTCCTCTCCGTTGGTGATCGTGGTGAGTTTGCGGCCAGTCCGCCCACGACTGCGCATTCGGGTGAGAACTTCTTGACCGATGTAACATCCCTTAGCGGCATGAACGTCGTGTTCGAGGCCACACGCCAAAGGATGGAACTTGTTGGTGATTTCATGACCTTGCCATGGAACGCCGTTTTTGGTTCGCCATTCGTGAAATTCTTCTATGCTCGCATCCACGAGCACATCGTTCCCTTTTCCGGCGATCAGCATCGTGATGCCTTCATTGGTTCGACCCGATGTGACGCCTTGTGATGAATGAAATGAACCAGAATCTGGACCATTTACATTGAATTGGAGGAAGAAATTATTGTTTTCCGTAGCTGTTGTTACCTGAACATCTTGGCCTAGAATGCGTGGTAAGAAATGTTCTGTGAGCATGGGCCAATATGGGGCATGGCTCACCATGGCGATGAACTCACCCATGTGAAACAGTCCCACACGGTCAACAACCTTGGCTTTCGAGGTGGTGAAGGTCGTGGTGCGAAACTGACCTTGCTTCAAGTCAAGAACATGGTTTGTTGACAGACCGTCAATAAATTGGAGCACATCCCTTCCACGCCAGACACTCAAATTTCCCTCTTTGTAGGGAGCAGTTGGCATTCAATCGCCTCAAGCAAAGGATTCGCCGCAGCCGCAAGAAGACTCTGCGTTGGGGTTGTTGATCTTGAAACCGCCACCCATGAGTCGGTCCACATAATCAATTTCAATACCATCAAGGAGATGGCTGGAAGCATTTGGGACAAGAACTCTGAACCCTTCAATAACGACTTCCTGGCAGGATTGGTCGGTTTCTTCGACGATTTGTAAATCGTACATGTACCCGGAGCATCCTCCAGAAAGTACACCCACGAGAAGAGCCATAGAGCGGTCGTCACCAAACGCATCAGCGAGCATAGTTTGGGCTTTTTGTGAAATTGAGAGTGATACATCAACCACTTCTGGTTGCATGACCTGAATAGGTCCAGCAGTCTCGCATGTTCCGCAGTCCATGTATGCCCCACACGGCGACGCCATAAGAACCTGCGCTCAGGCTATGTGTTCAACACTGTCCTTTGCAAATCCAACTTGGAAATGACATGTATCGTCACCATCGGTTGTGCAAATGCGTTCTTTCAAAATGACTTCCCCATTATGACGTTCCATCATGATTCCTTGTAAAATGCCTTCATCCAAATGGCAAAACATACCGCCAATGTTTGGTTGTCCACCACATGCACCACCATTGTGGACCAGCAGGTATCGGGGTGGCATTCCTTCAGTCACGATTTCTCCCATTCCCAATTGACTCCATTCATTGGCCAAGTGCGTCCAAAATTCATCGTGGCTTTCGACCCCCTTCCACTTGCTTGCAAGTTCTTGACCAATCCGTTGACCAACACCATTGAGCACCTCATCAAGATCGATACCGAGCCTTGCAAAAGCGTCTTCTTGTTGATTTAATTGGGTTAACACTGGTTTCCCATCTTTGAGCAACACTGCGTTCGCGCCATTGAGTATTGGCTCCATTTCGATGTTTTCCATCAATGAAGTTCGTAACTTTTCGTAGTAAGAGCCTTCCCCGAGCGTGAGTTTGAGTGGTTCAATGATTTTACCTTCTGTGAGCCTGGCCTTTGCAGCCGAATAAGAAGTCCCTGCACCCCATTGGATGTCCATTAATTCCAACTGGGCTGTCATAAATGCTCCGGATTCAATAAGCAATGCAGTGTCTTGTTTGCCTCGCCCTGTGGGATTTGTTTCAATGTTGATGAACTGAAGGCCAACTTCCTCATCGACATAGACGCCTTGCATACTGAAATTCTCGTGGTGACGAACTTCAATCCGATCATCAAGGTCATCAAAGAATTTTATCGTTTTTTCATTGAGTGAACTGGAAACGCGAACTTGGACTCCTCGGTTGACTGCATCCATCAACGCATCAAAGGCACCAGAACGTCGCAGATGGAAAATACCCCAGTTGCCGAGAAGCATCCAAACTGAATTCTCTGCTTCGCTCAACATCGACTGAAGATTAGCCATGATGGCATGCCGATCTTTTAGAACTGTGAAATTTGGTTCTGTGACCGAACTTTGATGCGAGAGTAAGGCGAGGTGTGAGCCTTCTTTCATTTCATGAAGGTGTTCCTGCAT
>DAPR01000021.1 GCA_002502605.1 Euryarchaeota archaeon UBA258 | reverse complement strand
TGCGACCGTCCGATGCGACTCACCGTACGATTTGGATGATGACATTCTTGATGACGAAGCGACCACCTTTTACAACCCAAATTCAATGGCCATCGTAGAAAGCAGTGATCTGATTGTAGCACTTGGCGTAGCGTTCCTGCTTATTGTTGTGGCATATTTGGCTGGTGTAATGAAGCCTCGGGCCGCACTTAAGGAAGCGCCAAAGAAGAAGACTCAACCAATAGAGAAGCCAAGGCCAGTGGAACAAACACCGGCCGAGGAAGAAGAAATTGATGAGTTTTCATTTGAATTGGATGAGCCGGCCGAAGAATTGACCAGTGAAATGACACAAGCCCATGCTCAGGCAATTGAAATCATCGAAATACCAGACGAAGCCGACGAAACTCCATCTGGTCGATTGGCATCCCTCCGAGATGAAATGACAACCAATGGCCCCTCTGCCGAGGGCCGAGAGGATCGAATGCGCAAGTTCTTTGGAAATGAATGAGAATCAAGAACGCAAGCCCTTATGATGGGTTGGCGGAAGCCGTGAGTATGGACCTCGATGTTTTAGACGGCTCCACAAGCCCGTTCATCACCCTCGATGCGTGTGATGGCGACCTTGTTCGAACTCTGGTGCCCGCTCTCGAGGCATGTGCATCGGGGAGGAATGAACTTTGGGCGGAAGCAGTGAATGCAAACCCAGCGCTTAAAACCCGATTAGGAGAACAGGGAATTGAGAAACCAGAGTTGCGTGAAGGCATCCCTTGGGATGATCCAACACTGTTGTTCACATCGACCGTCATGCTCACCAATGAAGGACGAACCGTCCCTCTAGGCGATGGTAAGGCGAGAGAACGGGTCGGACGGTTCCCTTACGGTGATGGGTCACTCATCACCTACATGATCGACCACATGCGCCCTAACAATCAATCTCGTGCCTTGACTGAACGAATGGGCATGGAAGAGATTCTGGCCCTGCTTAGCCAATTAAACACGGGTCTCTCAGACCAGCACATGGGCCACCACCGATACAATCAGGGAAGCGCAGGGCTCGATATTCGAGGGTACCTCACAGCAGCCGAAGTTGCAGAATTGCGCCGAGGCCTTGCAGGGCGAGGTTGGAGCGTGACTGCGGATGAGCCGATCGACGGTGGAATGCGTGACGCCAGCAAAAATCTACTTGCAGTCCTGAGGGCCGCCGAACGTCGTGACGTTGGCGTTTTTCTGCGTACACATTCTTGATTAGAACGTCAGTGAAGTCAAGCGCTCATACATTGATGCGTACAAAGCGGCGGTTGAATCAATCACATCTTGTGGAAGAGCAGGGATGGCAGGATCATCTGCTCCACTGTCTCGAGCCGCCTTTAGGTTGGTTTGATGGCCAGTTTCAATGTAATGGGTTCTAACTGATTCCTTTGACAGTTCAATGCATTCGCCATTTGCATAGGCTTCAGCATCCCACCATCGGTCTTCATCAAGCGTACCAAAGGTATCGACGAGGACAATCTTACGGTTTGGTCCAAGAGCAAATTCCTTCTTTCCATCAACGTGAATCAGCCCGTTCTTTGCAGCTTCCCTTTCAATGAGTTCATCGACACGAAGAACAGCATCAAAAATAGCGTTCAGTTCATCTTCGGTGATGTTGGAGATTTCAAGTGCTTCTTCGTTGGTGATGTTTCGGTCATAAGCTTCGAATTTCGTCGTGACTTCGAGGAAGGGTTTCTCCAACTTTGCTCCGTATTCACAATCTGCTGCTACACCGAGCTGTTCTGGGGTGAGTTCGCCGCGTTGGAACCTTCTCCACGCAGACCCAGAGAGGTAGTGTCGACAAATAATTTCGAGGGGAACAAAAACCCATTCCATGTCACGAGGAATCATACCGGGTTCCTTGATGACTTCGACCTTCCGAACAAGACACCGATCCGCAGCGTTGACTTCCACAAGGTGAGTGCCACAAATTCCTTCTTCTTCAATGAGTTTGAACCAATGCGCAGTTGTTCTGTTCAGTGATTCTCCTTTGCGAGGAATCAAGGATGGTATGATTTGATCGAACACTGATATTTGATTGGTGAATCGGAATTCGAGGATATCCGGATCGTCGGTCGACCATACTTGCTTCACTTTGCCTTGATAGAGCATCTCTGCCATGGTCCATGACCGTCAAGATAGGCCCTTGAACATTTCAGTTGTTTCATGTGGCTCAGATGAGGCCAAGAGCGTCTTCCATACGGTTCAATTCAGGGCCTGTGGTCTCCGTACCGGCAATGACACCGTTGTTGGAAGCACAGGAACCTGCACCGACATAAGGCGAGCCAAAGGCCACTGTTCCGACCATGGGGGGGACGCCAAGCACTTCTTCGATGAGAAGAACTTCTTCTGGTGTCACATCGGGATGAAGAAGAACACCCTGGTCGTTGGTCACACCAAGACTACCCACCACATCTTGTCCTGCAATGGTGGTTGCAGCGACCTGGACACCCATCACTTCAGCCATGATTTCCAAGCCATCGGTTGGAATGCTTGGTGAAGCAATCACACCATGTTCGTTGACGAGGAGAAGGTTACCGGCGGTGTTGACACCACCTTCCATCACCACAACGTCTCCGAAGGCGGTAAGAGCATCGATATCGCTCTCTGTTGCAATATCTGCTACCGCCATACCACGGCTGTTTCCTGCTACAAGGGCCCCGATGAGGTTGGAACCTCCAATGGAGATTGGTTGCATTTCAAGTTCAAGGGAATGCTGAATTTTTTCAAGGACATGGATCGGCAATTCTGCGGGGTGTAAGACCACATCACCTATTGTTGCGAGGTGAATTCCTACTTGATCGCTGCCAAAGATGTCCGCTGTGTCGATGGCCATACAGGTGTCCTCTTTTGGGGTGCTGTCGGGTATGTTTTAAGAGTCTATTGAACGCAAAAAAGGCCGGCATTCCATTTGGAATGACCGGCCAAGCGCCCACCGAAGTGAGAATTGAGGATGACCCGAAGGTGAAAGAAGAGGGGCACAGTGACTTCCTTTCCCGTGGACTCTCGTACCACAGTATTGGGAGAGACGCAGGCAGGCTTGACTTCTGGGTTCGGAATGAGACCAGGTAAACACTACCGCTGTGACCGTGCACCCATCTTCCTTCGAATCGGATCTGAGTGCGACGATGAACGTCGCAATGAAAAATGAATTGGCATGAACTATTAGACGAAGAGCACTCGAGGTGCGGATACATACGAAAAAAGATGCTCGAACGTTAGTGATGCTGGACTGAATACGTCGCCGAAGCTTCATACTTACATCCGCATTCTATTAATCTCGTCTTTTACGAGTGTTCTGAGGTGTCTCGTCTTTGGGGTGGCTTCGAGCTTAGATGCTTTCAGCTCTTATCCTTCAGGGCGTGGCTACCCAGCATTGCCTTGTCAGACAACTGGTAAACTAGTGGCCCCGAGCCCTCGTTCCTCTCGTACTAAAGGACCCCTTCCATCAAACACCTTATGCGATTCTACCACCAAGCAACAAACCTGTCTCACGACGGTCTAAACCCATCTCACGATCCCTTTTAATGGGCGAACAACCCCACCCTTGGGTCCTGCTGCAGACCCAGGATAGGAAGAGACGACATCGAAGTAGCAAGCCACCAGGTCGATGTGAGCTCTTGCTGGTGACAACTCAATTATCCCCGAGGTAACTTTTCTGTTATCTACCGGCCTCAAATATAAGCCTGGTAGGTTCGTTAGGCCCTGCTTTCGCATCGTCGATCCTTATTGTGCGGATCCACGTCAAGCCAGCTTTTCCCCTTACAGTTAACAGTGGAGTGCTGAACCACTTAAGCTGACCATTGGGCACGCTTGTTAGGTTTTCGAGCGCGTGGCGCCCCACCCAAACTGCCCACCAATCGGTGTCCTGATAAACAGTTAGCATAGTTACTCTCCAAGGGTGGTGTCTCTATTTTCGACTACTTCCAAGACTGACGTCTCGGAGATCAACGTCTCCCACCTACACAGTACATGGAAAGCGACTATGCAACGACAGGCTGCAGTAAAGCTCTACGGGGTCTTCGCTTGCGGGTAGAAT
>DAPR01000062.1 GCA_002502605.1 Euryarchaeota archaeon UBA258 | reverse complement strand
GCCCAAGTCATTGCGCTCACGTAGCACAATCGGTCGCAGTATGGAGTCACTTGAGTGAAGTCTCTTGCCTCACAGATTTTCTCCACACCACGGTGGATGTATCCGAGTTCTGCTTCAGTGTCGACGACGGTCTCACCGTCAACCTTCACACGAAGCGTCCACAAGCCGTGCGTCATTGGGTGCTGGGGCCCCATTGTAATCCACATTTGTGCCATAACAATCCCTCACTTAACACGGCCCTCGTCCGCAGGTTTACGCATGAAGCCTTGAGCGTCATCGTACATTTCGTTGTGATCGTGATAGCGAAGTTTGTGTTGCTTCTGAAGCGGGTGGAACCCATCTGGGCTGTCGTGAGGGTTCAACACTCGGTGCATGTTCTCGTGGCCTTCGAAACGAATGCCAACGAGGTCCCATGTTTCTTTTTCATTCCAATCAGCACCGCCCCAAATGGATTGGATGGACGGGACGCTTGGTGAATCGCCTTGTGACAGCGGGATGAAGACTTCGAATTCCATTGGGATGTCCATTCCCTTGAGTTCCTCTGCAACCATCACGTTGTGGGTGTTTGGAGTTTGGTTTTGGATCGGTTGTCGCAAAAAGTGGTACGCAACTTCCCAGCCTCGTTCGTCTGGGCCGTCTGGGAAGTGAGTGCCTGTCACCATTGAACAGTAGTTGACGCCAAGGTCATGGCGCATCCATTTTGCTAATGCAATCCAATGTTGTGGAGGCGTGGACAGTCGAATGAAAGCGTATTTCTTAGCGTTGCTGTGGTGCTCGATTGAAGCGCTCACACCGGTGCCTTCGAAGCGGGCGTTGATGGCTTCAAGGCACGCCTCTGCAGCAGAGGTGTTCTGGTCTTGAGTGATGCTTGTACCCATGGTCAGTCCTCCCCGACGATCACTGGCTTCTCACTCATGCGGTCCACGCTTGGTGCACCGCCAATGCGGATGATTTTCTCGCGCAGCAACCCAAACCCATCGATGAGTGCTTCTGGGCGTGGAGGGCAACCTGGGATGTAGACGTCGACCGGAATGACCGTGTCGACCCCTTCGAGGATGTTGTAGGATTGGAAGTATGGCCCACCGGAGATGGCGCATTCGCCCATAGCGATGCAATACTTTGGCTCTGGCATTTGCTCCCACAATCGGACAACTTTGTCCGCGAATTTCTTGGTGATTGGCCCGTTGATCAACAGCACATCGGACTGACGGGGCGAAGAACGGAACAGCACACCGAATCGGTCACCGTCGAAACGCGGGGTTGCCGCTGCAGCCATCTCAATAGCGCAGCACTTGATTCCCAAGTGGAGGGTGAAAAGCGATTTACGCCCAGCCCAGTTGAAATACCGTCCGGCAAGCACGCTGAGGAACTTCTTGATTCGAGTGGCCTTGAGGGCCTCGTCTGTTACACCGCCGACCATCTCAACGAGGGCGCGGCTGTTGAATGCTGCAAAATTTTCTCCTGCTTCTGCCATAATATCCACCTCAAATGTAAATGCGACCTCGCTTTCGGAACACATACCAGACGCCTAAAGACATCGTAGCGAAGAAGACTGAGAGCACCAAGAGTGCGTTGATGGCTTCGTCAACGGCTCCAGCTGCTGCATCTGCTGATGTGGCATCAGAAGCAACCATGCCACCGAGCACCATGAACATGAACGCCACATCGAAAACGAGGAAAATGATGGCGTACCAGTAGTACTGAAAGTGGAATTGGATCATTGCATCGCCAACAGGTTCGCTCCCACATTCAAAGGTGGTAAGACGGCGTGGGTACAAGCTGTGGTCTCGCTCATAGCCTTCCAAAAGGTAGGAGCGGGTGATGTGTGGGCGAGCGGGGTCAACACGTGGACGAACGACCCATGTGATGAGGAAATTCGTTAGCGGCATGATGATGCCCAGGATTGTCAAAAATCCAATTGAGAGGTAAGCGCTCGGTACTGATTCAAGTCCGGACATATTGTCACCCTGTTGCAAAGCATACGCTCCGCAATTTTGTCGACTTGAGGGACCCACATAAGCGTTCCCAAATTCAACTCGTGAGCGACGGCTTTCTCGGTTGCGTGGAACAGGGCCACTGCGTGGAAGTCATAGGGGAGAAACAAACTCCTATTTTCAAAGCCACTCGTATGCCCACGTGTACACTCGAGCCAAGGAGCCCTGACTTGAGCCAAAGAGCCCGAAAGAGCACTCAATCTTGTGTGAAGAAGAGGGTCCAAGAAGCATTCAGTGAATCTTCAAAAGCCTTCCAAGGCACGAATGCGGTCCACGTGTAGACTGCGATGGGCGCCAGCGTCTTGATGAATTCAAGTCCACCGAGGCTTGGGAGGAAGGTAACGATCAGCATTGTTCCACCGCCTGCAACCATGCCAATCAGCGACCACATCAAGATGAAACCTAAGGAAAGTTTAGTGGCGTGACCCGTTTGTGCCTCAAGTGCTTTGGTATTGCGCAAGAATCTTAACGATCGAACAATCATCCAAAACGGCATTGCGATGGTGAATGGGAAGAGGAAAATGAGATTCCAGAGTTTGAAACCGCCCTTACCCACGTTCGCATAGCGCTTCATCTCATTCGAATATTGGTGATGAAGGTAGATCCCATATATTCCAAACGTCAGCATAGCCAAAGCAAACTGAGTGCTAGGATTCCTGAACGGAACAGGATGGCGTACCTTCATTGTGGCCAAAGTAATGTTTTCATGACCGCCTTCAATGAGGTGTTGAACGTGATCTTACTTTCTGCCTCGTCGACTCAGTTCAAGGGAATTCTGTACCAAGGGCATGCCAACACGGTAAAAGAGCAAAAGCATCGGCAAAACAAGGATGATGAGGAAGCCCGATTGGACTTGTTCCGAGGACAGACCAAGTCCGAGGAAGCCCTTTGAGGGCTGACCTAGGACTTCAATCTCGATGTTCTCTCGGTCGACAACCCCCGTTTCGATAGGCTGAGCGGAAATCGTGAATTTGAATGTGTCTTCAATTTCTGCTGAAAACGGAGGTCGGACGATGACGTCAATGGTGACTGTCTCCCCAATGTCCACCCAACAGGTGAAATCCGAACCGCTTGTAGAGCAGTCCGATTCTGGATCAAGACTGTCAAGACCTACGTTCCATCCTCTGAAGCTTTCCGAGGAGAAAATGAGGGCTTCTGTGCGTGTGTTTCCTGTGTTGGTGAGATTGAGCGTGAACTCAAGTTTTTCGGGGAATTCAAGCGCCATTTCGGTGTCCAAGCCTTCTGTTTGGAATTCGAGTTCATAGACAATTTGAACGTCAAGCGTGATTGAAATCTGACCTGAGCGATTGGCTGCGTTGGAAACGCTCGTGACCGTGAGGTCCAGAACTCCACCTTGTCCTGTTGAAGCACTGGGATTGACGGTGAGGGTCAGTTCCATGTAAAGTTTGAACGGACGGGCTTCGTGTGATTGGTTAGCGTAGACAGGGAGGCCAACCATGATCGTTTCAGCACCGTTCTTTGTCGACGAGGTCACTGGTTTATTATTGACATCAAGCAAGAAGGTTTGATTGGCGAAGTCCCAAATCCCAAAGCCAGCAGGGACGAAAACTGGCCCCTCGACAGGAAGACCGTAGAGGGTCAATTGGCGGGTTGCAATGCCTTGGAGGCCTGATAAATCAACGGCTGCTTCGTCATCGCCATCACCGGTGTTCTCAATCCAAAGGCCGTAGGTTTGAGTGCCAGAGGGGGGGAGGACTGCAGTACCGGATCGCTGGTCAATGCCACCGTCGACAAGGCGCACATCCATTGCAAATTTCCGGTCCGAAAGGATGGCGAGGAATTCAAATTCACGCTGGTTATCTGGAATTCCATCACCGTTCTGGTCAGCGTTGTTGCTGTCTCCACGGTTGGTGATTCTTGACGTGATGCGGGTGTAAGCCAGTTCTTCTTCTCCATCAACGCTCACGACGAGGAAGACCTCTTGAGTCGAGCGAGGTTCAATTTCAATATCGACGAATTGGACACCGTTTGCGTCCTCATAGTGCACGCCCCAAGCTGGTGTGGCGGTTTGCTGCATCACTGAGCACCTGAAACTGTCCTTGACGTTGCCCGTGTTTTCAATGGTGATTGGGAACCGCACTTCGCTACCTGAGCGCCCAGTTTGATCGGTTGCGGGCGCTTCTGCTTCCATCCCATGTACGGCTTTCACAGTAACTCGCAAGACCACTTCGTCGTAGGAGGCCCCGCCGCTTGACGGCAAGACAGAGAAGGTCAAATCGATTTCTTCAGTGGCAAGCGCATTGATTGGCACATCGATTGTGACCGTTACATCTGCGCTCTTTTCTGAGCCGTGTTTAGAACCAACGCTCACGGTTGAGGCGTCCAGGCGGACAGCCCAGCCAGAGGGGGCGCTTGAAGATGAGACGCGGAGGGTGTCTGGACCGTTTCCGTCGTTGGTGATGGTGAGCATCGTTGTGCCATTTGTCCCAGGCTCAAGATTAGAGAGAAGGGATTGCGAGAGGGAAATGCTGCCACCGTAGGATTGGCCAACCTTCACGCGCAATTCCTTGCTGCACTTGACTTGTGAGCCATCTTTGGCGAGAATGTTGATGGTGGTTTCAACACCAGCGGTCACCGAATCATCAGGGCTTACCTTGATGTCGAATGAACGAGTTCCGTCTCCATCGTCATAGGGCAATAAGCCTGATGAAGCGCCATCGAAACTGACCCAAGCTGCCCGGCTGGCAGGCGAGGAGGATTTCGACATGCTCACGGACCAGTCGCTGTTTCCTTCGTTGGTCAGGGTAGCGGTCAGGGTGCCTTCCGCACCCGGATCAACGGTCAAGACGGTCTTCGAAAGAGTCATTTCACACTCGTGGAGTTCAGGCACTATGAGATCAAACTCTTCTGAATCACTGGCGTTTTGAGTGGGGTCATTGGTGACAACACCGGTCACTTCCCAGCAATACTTGTCAGCGGCCTGTCCGTCAGGAACTTCAATTGAAACAATAACGGTGACCGACTCATTTTGGTCAAGATTGACCGAATCTTCGTCCAACTCCACTGTGAGGTCGTCTGTGTTTTGGCACCCACTTCCATCCCTTTCTTCGATGGAGAGCGCAATGGTTTCATTGGTTTGGCCTGTGTTTTCAACCTCAACATCGTATTCAATGACCGATTGACCGCCCCAGTTTTTCGACTTGACAGGCATCGTCACATCAACGCCAAAAACGGCGCTGCCAGATCCATCCCCTGCTGTTGTGGTGACCGTCTTGGTCTCCGTAGCAGGTTGCCCGGGTGTGTCAGGTGGCGTGGCTTGTTCAGTTGCTGTTGCCGTGATGGTTGTATCACAAGTGCCTTCTGCTGTGGTGGTGAGTGTCACGTTCATGGTCGTTTCTTCATATTGACCTGCTTCAATGGGACCTGGGATTTGGACGATGGCGGAGGAATAAGCGCCACACTCTTGCGTTTGCTCTTCATTGGTCGAAAGACTGACCGTAATCGGGTTCGACCCGGTGTTGTAAATTCGAACGGTGTATTCACCTGATTCACCGGGGTTCACTTCCAATCCGTTTGACGGTGAAGTTTGGATGGTGATGCTCGCATCTCTGGCACCATCAGCAGCCACCGGAGTGGCAAGTGCTGGAATCACTGAAAGCATCAGAAGACCCACGAGGAAAAGGGCACGGCTGGAGGCGTGCTTGGTCGTTTCTTGACGGGGGTCCATGACCCCCGGTGGAAGCCTTAGTATCAAAAGGCTCCCCAATGATGTGTAGCGACTCGTATCAACTCTATGCCATGACGAATGTCGAAGGGTCTGCTGAGCAATTTGCACAGGACTTCAATTCACCAGATTGACACCCAACATGACCTGCCCGATGGTAGCGTGCACCACAACCCGGGCATCCTTGCATTGGCCCCGTGATGGGTTGTCTACACGACCAGCACATCGGGCCAGACGCCGCCTGCGTGACAGGTGGTGCGACCTTGGTGGGCAGAGGCAATACGTTCATTCCAGATTGAAGAGCGGGTTTTTCTTTCGACGTACGTAACAGGAGGAACGCCATGATTCCGGCGAGCAACAAAAACACGATTGGACCAAGAACAATGATCGGCAATGTGCCCCCAGAAGTTGCGGTTGGTTCGCCTTCTGCCGTGACCTCAAGAACGATGCTTGGAGTCAGAATGTTGGCCGGTTCGACCAAAGAAAGTTCAATCGTTCCGGAACCTGGACGGGTTGCCTCGACCAAAAGGCGAATTGTCATCGACTGGCCGGGCTGCAAATTAGCAACATCATTTCCATCGATGGTCGCGTCCCAGTTTTTGCTCGCTTGGACCTCGAGTTTGTGAGAGAAGACAATGTTTCCAGTGTTTGTCAATGTAACTTCAAGCATGGACTCCTTGCCTGTATCGAAGGGCGTTGTTCGCTCTTGAACCCAAGAAGCTTCGGTCACACTTGCCACATACAAACCAACCTGTTCAGTGAGCTCAACACCACTCCCAGCCAATGTAATCCTGAATGAAGGTTCGCTCATCGGTGCCATGGTGGCTGGAATCAGAACGGTGCAGGAGAGCGGAGTCACTGCATTGAACCCAATTGGGTCGACGGTTGTGCATTCACCAAACAAACCCGAGTCAAGGGAAATTGAGACTTCGGGGGACCATTCCACATCGGCGGCATTGCTGACAAGCCAAGTGAACACCAGTGGTTGGCCTGAGGGATGGGATCCTGGGCCCAATGGATTGGACCAACTCGTTCCATCTTCGAGCACCAAACTGACGAACTGCAGCGAGGGTTGTGGCAAAACTTCAACTTCAAATTGACCAACCCAAGTGGAGCGTTCTGTTCCCGAATCGAGATGGAACTTCACTTCGCCAGAGCGTCCAGTCCCGTCGCCTTCGATGCCGATGAGAAGGTTTTCTGTCGACGCCCAGTTCAGGTGTAGGACATCCATGCCAGACGTTGTGCTCCACCCTTTCGGAAGTTCGAATGAGGGGGTGAGGTTGAGATCGATGTTGCCTCTGTGTTCAACCGAGAACATCATGCTGAACGTGGAATCGGGGCGAAGAACGCCAAGATTGGTTTCCAAATCTACGTCGATGGTGCGAATCTCCTCAACCTTGATTGGAATTTGGAACACCCAGCTGTCTTGAATTTCAGTTTGTGAGATGGCCGTGAGTTGGACGATTCGTTCAGCACCAGCCCCGGTCATGACTTGAGGCGGGGTGAAGGTCATCCCAATCGTTCGATGGCTGTCTTGGTCGATAAGGCCCGTCGAACCAGAGGTTGCACCCGGGTCACTCGCAAGGTCGTCAAAGCCTGCCGACCAGCCTGCTGGTGCTTGAAGGAAGAGATCGTAACCAATGTCATCATTGCCAATGTTGAACAATCGGATGTCCATCGAGGTTGGATCGGTTGGTGAAACTGGAACAATTTGGTAGTCGTATTCTAGGCGGAGATTGGCCAGTTCTGGGACAATGAAATCCAAATGGTATGGATAGGTGACGCCGTTGTCCACATCAATTCCAGTCAAGTCGATTCGATAGGTGCCGGGATTCGGAGGTGTTGGATGGACGAGCGTGACGGTTATGTTCGCTGAGTCTTGCCCCTCCAAACTGAAGTTGGATTCAGTTGCCCCAACATACCACGATTCAGTTTGTCCAGTATCAAGATTTGTGATGCCATCGGTGCTCATGCTGGCGTTGGTTGAAATTAATGCAGTGTTGGTCAATGAAACCACCCAAGATGTCGTGGATGCACTTGTGTTGAGCAGCACTTGCTGCTGAGGCTGAGCGAATAATTTCACTCCGGGTGCCGTTACGTCAACGATCACATCATGGCGGTTGTTGTTCTCAAGGATCTCTTCGATGTCATCGTCAGGGTCGATGATGAAAGAGAGCGTTGTTTCTCCTGAATCTTGTGGCGTCCAGTACCACACTTGAGTTTTTGTTGAACCCGCACCGACTTCGATGGTTTTGGTGTCGATGAGTGTGTTGTCAACTCGGAATTCAATGTCGAAGAAATTGGCCTTGACGTTACCGACATTGAACACCTTGGTGGTCAGTTGGAGTTGATCGCCAACTTGCGGAATTGACACCGACATCTCGAATTCATCCATGAGGAACTCAGGATCTGGTCGCAGGTCGTTCACCCCATGGCCGCGCACTGCAATGGAATAGGGTTGGGCCGTGCTCCCGCCGTGGAAAGTGTCCTTGACTTTGACCGTCCAAATACCGACTTCTGCCGAGTCGAGAAGGACAACTTCGAGGTTGTTCGTGGTGTCGCCTGAGCCCCCAGTGGTGGAGCGCCCATTCGCAAAATCATTGCCAAGGTAGACAAGACCAGAGGGGGAGGTGATTTCTAAATCTAAGTTGTTGACCAATTGCTTTGATGAAAAGGTAGAACCGCGCTCATCCGACCACGCAAGAACCGTCTTGAGGCCCCCGTTTGATTGCGTGATGTTGAAGGTGTATGTTTTGGAATTCCCGGTTCCTGAAAGAACTGAACGATCGTCGACCCAAATGCCTTGACCTGAAGTCGGAGCAAGGGTTTCCCTAAGGTTGACTTTGCCCCACCCTTCACTGTCGTTCGGAATGTCTCTGCTGCCGAGATCGGTCGCTCCCAACACCATCAGTGCTTTGACAAGGGCGCCTTGTGGTGAAGGGCGTTGAGCAATTTCTTCGAGGTATTCACGTATCATGGCGGCTGCACCGGCGGCGTTCGGAGTGGCCATCGAGGTACCGGTGTATTCGAGGTAATAGGTGCTTGACCATGTTGAACTGCCAGTGTCCGCTGCTTCTTGGGCCTTGCACGACCGCACATAACCCCCAGGAGCAATCACGTCTGGCTTAATTCGACCATCATCGGTTGGCCCACGTGAAGAGCCTGACATGATGGTATCAGGAGCCCCGGAGTATCGGTTTTGGTGGTTGCCAACTGCGATGGTGTTCTTTGCTGTCGCAGGTGCACCAACTGTGCCGGTGTTCGGACCGTCGTTGCCAGCTGCAAAAAGAATCGTCAAGCCCTCTCGGCCGTTGTAATATCGATCATAATAATTGGAGCGATCGTCAATGTCTTCAGCCGATGAAGTGTACTTACCGTGGTCGCTTGTTTGCGAGGAACCCCAGGAGTTGGTGTGGGTTCGGGCGCCTGCTGAGTAAGCAGAATTGAGCAGATAATTGAGCGAAGGGGATTGGAAATTGCCAGTGTTATCGTTCTCCATCGCTTGAAAATACAACTCCGCTTCCGGTGCAACTCCCGCATAGCCACCCTGTGCCCCATCGCCAAGAACGGTGCAGGACACGTGTGTGCCGTGACCTGAGTGCTTGTCTGCGGTAGAACCATCACCAATCACGTCGTTGTTGCCAACCACTCTGGTGCCAAAATCACCATGGTCTTCATCTAAACCGGAGTCCGCAACCGCTACGATTTGGCCTGAACCGTCGAGGTCGGTGGTGAAGTAAGTGGTCATCTCTGATGTGCGCATGTGGCTGCGAGCGTTGTTGTTGTATGCAGTGAATGAAGGATTGAACTGCAAAGATCGAAGCGACGGTTGGGCCATTAATGCGAGAAGTTCAGTTGTCGCAAGGGTTCCCTCGTAGCGGCCCTCGTCCCACTTGTGTTGGTCTTCAAACACCAAAGGTACCACTTCAGCAAGGTTCTGAATCAGTGTGCCACCGGTGGAGTCGCTGAATTTCACGCCATCGGTTGGGCCAAGTTCATCGCGCCACCCTTCGATGCGCATGAGTTCCCCTTGTAGGTCCTCAATTCCTTGTTCAAGCAAGAGCACATCGAGCACAGCATCATCGACAAGCATTCCCAATGGAACGGCGTGCTGGACCATCACGCCTTCGTGCGCAACCGCTTCATTGAGGCCAGCGGGGGTGCCTTGAAGCATCAGGCCTGAAGGAGAAATGAATTCACGAACCGTCACACCTGCCACATCATCCAAACCATTGCGGACTTGTTGCATCTCAAGGGTTGTGTCAATGAGCACCAAACGTAGGTCTGCGCGACCTTGAAGCCACACGCTCGACAATGGCCGGTCAAGATGCAGGCCATCCGCATCGAACATTCCAATTCGACTGTCAGCCGTCAACGGGCGTGATTCTTCCGTGCTTTCTTGATTTGATACACCGACTGCATCAGCGTAAACTCCGTCGACTAAATCGAACTGAACCCATTCAACGCCGTCGCTGTTTTGGAGCGTTTCATCGGCGACTGGTGGGCCGAAATCGATGACTGAACACGTCGTTTGCAAGACAAATAAAGCGACGAGAAACCACGCCCCTAGCGCCGTACGGCGTGCTTGCATGGATTGGCCTCACGCCGGCGTGCTTTATCGCTTGGGGTCTGCTGAACAGCGTTTGCTTAACTCCAGCCCTAATTCGCCGGCCAGATTGTTCGGTCAGCTTTGTCCATGAAGAACTCGGTGGCCCAATAGCCAACTTCATGATCCCAAGTTTGACGCTGCTCGACGTTGTTGTAATCCGTCCATTCAAGTTCAATGGTGATGAGGTATTGATCCCAGACCGTATAGCCTACGACAATCATCTCAAGATCATCGCCTGCAATCGATGAGTGTGCGTCAATGGAATCAACCTCAATTCGCATCGTTTGATAGATCTCACTGCCGTTGACAGATTGGAAATGGACTTGAACGACGACATCGGTGATTTCCCTGCTCCCCGTGTTGTGGATTTCCGACATCAAAAGGTGGCCACCGCGTTGCATGTATTGTGTTTCAACATCAACGCTATCCCTTGGAAGAACCCAATACCATCCGCTGAGAAGGACCCCCATGAACATCAAGAGAACAATGCCTGCGAGAGCGACTTGACGGGAGGATATTTTCTGTCCAAGTGAGTCAACCGCTTCTTTTGCCCGCCGCACATCCTCCATGGTTTCAGCCAAGTCTTGACTTGCATCAAGCGCAGCAAGGTCGAGTAAACCTGCAGGATTACCCCCGCTGATGTCATCTTCGTGAACCAGCATCTCGCCGTCTTCGCCAACAGGGATGTGTTTGCGTTCACCATTCATGCGATCACCTCAGAAAATCATTGCCAACCCACTTGCAATGATGGATGTGACTGGTTCGACCAACAGAACGTGGCGCGTTTCAACAGCGCCGCCTGACAAGGTCCCAATGAGCGACAAGTCCGTCACCATACCGTTGACGCCAATCGAGGAAGCGGTTGGAACAACACCGGTGAATTGGGTGTCGAGCAACACCCCACGGCCTTCGAGTTGCCAATCGCCAAGAATTGGAACATAGTATCCGGGCTCAACGCTCACCTCAGCGCTTGCGATAATTCGTCCATCCGTGATGTCATCTAAGACAATAATCGGGTATTGCATAGGCCCCGTGTAGACGTGGATTGTGGCAGACTTGAGGTTCTCACCGATCACTTCGACGCGCTCGATGATCACACCTGGAGCCGATGGAACATTGGTTTGTTTGATGTACACCCGTTCCACGCCTTGTCCGTCTGATGCGATGCGCATACCCCAATCATCGGTTGCTTCCATGACGAAGGTTTTCGGAAGTCCCTCGGCCAACATCAACACATCACCCTTGGTGTCAACTGCACGGCCGCTGGCTTCGAGGTACAGGTCCATGTTTTCAGTGTTGGATTGGTAGTCAAGCGTCATCATGCCTTGGAACGCAATGTCGGCACGGATGTCGAATTCCTTCTCGGGCTGAGCAGCAAGCCGCATCTCACCAGGCAGGTTGCGCATGAACGCGGTAGCAGGCCACCATTGATCATCGACATAGCGCATTTGTTGAATCATCAATGAATCAGCTGAATACCCACCGGGCGTTTGGTATTGAGATGGAACGGTGACGTTGATCAGGAAGATATCACCCACGGTAGCGGAGAAATCAGTGGATTGTGGCACGCCAATCAACAAGGCTTCGACCCTCGTTAGCGCTCTGCGATCGATGAAGACGGCGTGGGCGGATTCCAACCTCGTTCCGAGGTCGTACGTCATGTCAATCGAAACGCGAGGCACGGTCAAATTGTCCTGTGTGGAAAACACAGCATTGGCGACAACATTGTTTGGCTGAGTGGTATCCAAGCCATCGATGACCAATTGGGCGTCCCTGCCCTCTAGACCGTTGAGGATTAAACTGAATTGTTCACGAAGGGGTTGCCATCCATCCATGGCCAAATCGATTTCATAGACCGGGACATCATTGACCATCTTGAAGTCATACTCGATGAAGATGCGACCAGAAGGTAGGCTTGGCATCCATGTTTTCAGATGCCAAGAGCGACGCAATTCAACAGAGATGCCTTGACCGGCCCATACTGAGGTGTTGACCCCTTCCAATTCACTGTCAAGCACAACGCCATCTTGGAGGATGGCTGCAGCGAGTTCTGGGTACGAGATGTTGGCGTTTTGCAACGCCTCGATGAACAGAGGTGCTTCCTCAGGACTGACCTTGTAATCAGCAAGGATTGTGTCGACGATGGTTCGCCCTGAAAGAGTGAAGGTTGGCATCCGGCTGTAATTAAACGACACGAGTGAGGCCTCATTGAAGTTCGCTGAAGCACCGTGAACCCACACTGGGTCTTCGTTGACATTGGACCCTTTCTTGACGTCGGCCGTGAGGTTAAACGCCTCACCTGTCACGAGGTTCACTCCGAGGGACATGTTGTTTTCATCGGTTGAAACGCCACCCAAATCAACGGTCATTCCGTAGATCAAATCGTTGACCACACTTCCGAAATCAACAAGATCGCCAAGGAAGAAAGAGAGTGCTTCGACCCCGTCGCCGTCATCGAACGTGGGCAATTCTAGACCGGTTGAATCAACCGCGCTTGGGTAGGCAACGGTGATGTCTGCGGGCAATGGATTGATTGCGATGCGGCCGTTCATCCCTTTGAATTCATCAACGTAATCGGTCTCATCTTCAAGCAAGATGTTGAAGGGTGCTGATTCCGCACGGGTCAACTCAATTCTTGAATTTCCTTCTGGGCCAGTGGATCCTGGATCGAGTGGAGAGAGCCTTTGGACGCTCGTAACATGAGAAATCGCAACGCTTAGGCTGGCCTCACGGGCGTCTTCATCCACCCAGAAACGGAAGTGATCTCCATCCATGGTCAATGGTTCGCTCGCATTGGTCATCTGAATTTGAATCGACTCCATCGGTTCGTTTGCAACATAACCAACCGTGTCGCCCAAGACAATCGAGAAGGACGATGGTAGGCCCTTCAACCGAATTGCGTTGCGTTGTTCGGAGGACTCTCCTCCGTAGGTGATGGTTCCAATTGGGCCGCTTGCCGAGTAGGTCATCGCCTCAGAAGTTTGAGTCAGATTGAACGTGCTTGGTCGATTTGAAACGGTCGCTGACTGACGGTTGGCCGTTTCCAAGTCGCCGTCCGTATGACGCATGTGGCCAATGAGCAGGGCACCTGCTTCCAACCCGCGCAACTCCATTTGTCGAATGTCGTTGATTGGATCGTATGAGTGCTCAACATCAGTGATGCCGCCTATTCGTGCGCTCATCGCCACCGGCACAAGAGGATCGATTGGACCAAGTCGCCCGTCCACCATGGCGATTTCCGTATCCTCTGAGAGAAGAATATGATCGAGTTCTGGCAACCACGGGTTGTCGCTTGATGAGATGGAGAACGTCACCTGTCCAATCGGCATTGGTTCGCGAACCGAGTCCGGCAACGTCTGTCGCACTTGATTGCGACAGTGCAAAGCAACCACGCCACCCTCAGAACCAGCAGTGCCAACAATGGATTCAGGCAGCCCGTTGACGATGTCACCCACATCAAGGATCACCTCGATAATGGTGAGGAGGGCGTTGTCAAACAATTGAGCAATGGTGTTGAGGCTCGGATTGTCGAAATTGACGCGACTTAATCCACTTTCTGGAATCTCAAAACTTCCTTCAACAATAATCACCTTGGGAACGTTATCGATGACGAGTTCAAGCGACGAGCGGTCTGATTCATAGCCACCGCGCATGAAGGTTGATTTGTATTCGAGACGGTCAATCGATTCCGTTGCAGCAATAGCAACCAACGTGTTGGGCGGCGCAGCTGGGTTGATTGGGAGCGTTGGGTCGTTGACATTCGTTGTGCTGTCACCTGAGAAATTCTTGAT
>DAPR01000001.1:24020-25520 GCA_002502605.1 Euryarchaeota archaeon UBA258 | reverse complement strand
TTCAGTGATGGACTAAGGTTCCATTCAGCATTGTGGATTTGAATGGCGTGGTGCCTGGACGGTTGCACCATGATTGCCACTGAGTTCCATCGAGGATGTTGAGGTTGGCTACTGCGCCAACCTCGATTCGCCCGTGTGGCCTTCCAGTTGGATGTGGTGTTGTTTCTGCTGCATTTCTGGTCGAGGCCACCAATGTGAGCAGTGGATCCACTTGGTTGCGATGAACAAGCATCGAACCAATGAGTGGCATGCTGAGAATGTTGCAGTTTGGATTGAAGTCGGTTGCAACCGTCCACCTAATCCCTTGCTCTGTCGCATCTGAAAACGAAGGCCAATCGGCACCCATAGTGT
Source organism: Euryarchaeota archaeon UBA258 (assembly GCA_002502605.1). Taxonomy (GTDB): domain Archaea; phylum Thermoplasmatota; class Poseidoniia; order Poseidoniales; family Poseidoniaceae; genus MGIIa-L1. The sequence continues at coordinate 25,169 of DAPR01000001.1, read as the reverse complement.
AGGGAGTCCCAGGCAAAAACCCCGTATTGACACCGGCAGATTCCATCCTCGACCGCGTTTCATGTGCGGTATAATGGGCATGATCTGCCGTGATGACCCCCATTGAAGCTGCTAATTCCCCACCACCACCATCCTCAAATTCATCAATGTGGATTCGTTTGCGAAGTCCGCCCTTTCCGGCGGCCAATAGGATGGATTCGCTTTCTTCTACAGTGAACCAACCAGGTTCGCAAAAGACATCAGCGGCATTGGCATAGCCTTGGTCAAGAACTTTAGGAAGTTGATCGCTAAGGATTTCCTCAACATAGTCCGAACGTTTGACACCTTTAGGTGTGTCATGAGCACCAAGCCATGTCAACTCCATCGTTGGGAGGTGATTCATTTGGCTTAGATCGTGTGCAACATTCAGAAGTTTCAGTTCAGACTCCGTCGACAATCCATATCCACTCTTGCTTTCTAGGTGTGTCGTGCCATGAACAAGAGCATGGCGCATACGTTGGTAACCAAGTTTGACCAATTCCTCGTATGTGGCCTGTGAAGTTTCTCTGACGGTGTGTTGAATACCGCCACCCGTGGATGCTATTTGTTGATATGTCATACCTCGTTGCTTCATCGTGATCTCGTTGGAACGATCACCGGCCCAAATCAAATGGTTATGCCCATCCACCAACCCGGGCACGACTGCGCATCCTTCCATGGAATGAATAGCGGTATCTTGGGTTGAATCCTTTGGCGAACCATACTCAGAGCGCAGTTCGGATGATTCCCCGATTTTCTCTATTACATCATCAGTTACAACAATCCCCTTTCCAGCAGCGTATGTGAGTAAATCATAATCGGTGGCCGAAAGTCCAGAAAGAGGACCCTTCCCACCAAGGTGCGCCATGGGCCCGATGTCCAATAGAACGGTCCGCATGGTTGCCTGCTGAGGCTGAGGGTTGAAGAACAATGGCTCTAACCCCTTACCATGCCGGGCCAGTGGACCTTGGGTATCGAATCGACCGCTCACACCCTTTCTTTTGGTTTGGTGGATCAAAACGGAGTCCCCACGCCAGCCAGTTCATCGACCGTCCAACCTGACGAAGGCGGAATTCACCCTCGTGAGGCAGCAGACCATCACAAAGATGCTGCATTTGGCTTGCTCGAACG
>DAPR01000001.1:23673-23942 GCA_002502605.1 Euryarchaeota archaeon UBA258 | reverse complement strand
TTGGGACCGTGTTTGAGGGTTGGAGCTGCGATTGCCCGCGGTATGGCGAGTAAATTAGAAGCGCCCCTCATTGGAGTCAATCACTGTGTGGCTCACATTGAGATAGGACGCCAGCAGTGTGGGTGCAACGATCCTATTCTTCTCTATGTATCAGGTGGAAACACGCAAGTCATTGCCCACCTCGATGGTCGATACAGAGTCCTCGGTGAGACATTAGACATCGGTATTGGGAACATGCTCGATAAGTTTGCTCGCGGCCAAGGCATCCC
>DAPR01000001.1:17711-23608 GCA_002502605.1 Euryarchaeota archaeon UBA258 | reverse complement strand
TTGCCTTTTGCCGTACGTGGCATGGACCTTGCCTTTTCCGGCGTCATGACTGCTGCACAACGACTCCTGGACAATGGTGCGGAACTGGGCGCTGTGTGTTGGTCGCTGCAAGAGCACTCGTTTGCAGCCTGTGTGGAAATTGCCGAGCGAGCGTTAGCACACACCGGCAAGTCAGAAGTCCTGTTGGGTGGCGGTGTTGCGTGCAACAATCGGTTAAGAGAAATGTGCACGCTCATGGCTGAAGAGCGAGAGGCAACCTCTCATGCTCCACCACGGATGTTCTGCATTGACAACGGCTCGATGATTGCGCTTCTTGGAAAAATCGAACTCGACCATGGGCGAACAACGTCCTATGCACAAAGCGCCGTTGATCAATACCTCCGGACCGACCAAACACCAGTCACATGGCCGGTTTAAACACGGCAAGGTACACTCATTGTTTTTATACGGTCACAAGCGGGAACAGCGTGGGGGCCTCTCGCATCGCAGACCGGAACGGAAGAAAAAAACGGGACGAGCCGTTCAATCCGTTCGCCCCAAATGCTTCCGCTCAACGCAACAAGCGTCAAACCGAACGCAAAAACGTAGAACGCCGGCCAGCACCGGCACGTCCTACAACCCCTCAAGTCGAAGCCAATTCAGGCATGACCGAATTGGCAAAGAAGCAAAAAGAGGCAATGGAGCGGATGAAGCGCCAACAAGGTGGGGCCTCAAAACCATCCACTTCCAAGCCCGAGCCTACACCGGGAAATTCGACCCCGACCATCACAAGTTCGGTTGCCAAACCTGCACCAGCTAAACCACAAGTGTCCCATGAAGACCGCCTTGCAGAACTTCGCAGAAAGTCCGAACTATCGCGCCAAAATGCGAAGGCAAAGGCGAAGCCGGCCGAAGTTGCCGCTGTTGTTCAAGCAGAACCCGTTGCGGTTTCAGCGGATCAAGACACGACCATGGAACCGAACATTGAAACTGCCAATGTCAACGTTGAAACTGTTTCATCACAAGCATCCCAACCGGAAGCAAAGCAAGGTTCGAACAATGTGTTCAAAACCATTCAAACCGCTGTGGCAAAACCATCTGGTGACCGACGCAGAAAACGCCGACGACACGATAAGAAAGGTGGCGGTCGGCAAAAGCAAGAGAAAAAATTGAACCGGCAAAAGTACCTCGAGTACAAGTATGCTGCAAGGGATATTTTGGATAATCCAAACATTCCCGAAGAACACAGATCCAACATCCTAGGCCAAGTTTGGGCCAAAGGAGAACGAATGGGTGTGTCCGATTCGATTGAGTTTATTGAGCAAAAAGTGATGGAGGAAATTCTTCCAGAGAATGCAGCTCAAAAACTACGAGACTTAGTCAACAAAATGACAACAAGAAGGTGAATTATATGGCAGAACATACAGTCAGCGACAACATGGTTGCAAGCGTGCATTATACTGGGACTCTCCCAGAGAACGGTGAAGTTTTTGACAGCAGTGAAGGGCGCGAACCGTTAACCTTCATCGTTGGCCAAAAGCAAATGATTCCAGGGTTTGAAAAAGAAATCATGGGTGCAAAGGTAGGAGACCGCAAGGAGTTCACACTGGAATCAGACCAAGCCTACGGTGATCGGGACGATTCTGCAGTCATGGAAATTCCACGAGAGCAATTCGCCCAACTTGAAGCAGAAAATTCATTGGAAACCGGAATGCAACTTGTGGCACAGATGCCACACGGACCATCCCCATTCACCATCACAAATCTAACCGATGACATGGTCACAGCAGATTTCAACCACGCTCTTGCAGGACAATCGCTGACATTTGCTGTCGAAATTGTTGAATTACGCCCAGCTACTCCAGAAGAGTTGGACCACGGACACGTCCATGGACCCGGTGGACACCACCACTGATTCAAGCGAGTCTTGATGAAGCCGGCCGTACTGGGCGGTGCATGGTCACTCAAAGAAAGGACGAGTGGAAGACCCTGAGTGGGTTGGATTTACCGCTTCAAAGCACTCCTGAATCATTGAGCCAACAAGGCATAGACGCTTCAGGCTTGGGAGATGCTGGCTCCCCCCCATACACTCGCGGTATTCATTCGACAATGTACCGATCGCGTTTGTGGACCATGCGGCAATACGCTGGATTTTCCAGTGCCGCGGCTACAAATGAACGATTCAAACTTCTTCTCGAACGTGGCCAAAAAGGACTTTCGGTCGCTTTTGATTTGCCCACTCAATTGGGATTAGATGCAGACGACGAGATGTCGTATGGAGAGGTTGGCAAAGTCGGCGTTTCTATCTCGCAACTTGATGACATGCGTGAACTGCTTGATGGTATTCCACTCGACAAGGTCAGCACTTCAATGACCATTAACGCCCCTGCCATGGTCCTTTTAGCCATGTACATCGCAGTAGCTGAGGAACAAGGAGTTCCTTCAGAACAAGTTCTTGGAACCATTCAAAATGATATCCTGAAGGAATACATTGCCCGTGGCACCTATGTGTTTCCACCCGAGCCGAGCATGCGCCTGATCACGGATATCTTCGAGTATTGTGCGGACAAGGTCCCAAAGTGGAATACAATTTCAATTTCAGGATATCACATTCGAGAGGCTGGTTCAACCGCAGTTCAAGAAGTGGCTTTTACGTTGGCCAATGCATTGCAATATGTGGATGCAGCAATCGAATCTGGGCTTGACATAGACACTTTTGGACCAAGGCTGTCCTTCTTCTTCAATTGCCATAATGACTTCTTTGAAGAAGCTTCTAAATTTAGAGCAGCACGGACTCTTTGGTACGAGTTGATCACAGAAAGGTACAGTCCAAAAAATCCTAAATCGGCAATGTTACGCTTCCACACACAAGTTGCAGGCGTGAGTCTCACAGCGCAACAACCTCTCAACAATGTGGCACGGGTCACCATCCAAGCACTGGCTGCGGTTTGTGGTGGCACACAGAGCCTCCACACAAATTCCTACGATGAGGCCTTGGGTTTGCCCACAGAAAAATCAGCGACCGTTGCCCTGCGAACACAGCAAATTATCGCTGAAGAAAGTGGTGCAGCAGATGTTGTGGACCCGTTGGGGGGATCATACCACGTGGAACAGTTGACCAAAAGAATCCATGATCAAGCGCTAGAGCAAATCACCCAAATCGAATCACTTGGCGGTGCAATGAAGGCCATCGAACAAGGATGGCAGCAACGGGAAATTCACAATGCGGCCTACGCTCATTTGAACGATGTGGAAGCTGGTTCGAGAAAGATTGTTGGAGTCAACCACGGCGTAATGGATGAAGATTCTGCACCAGAGGTATTGAAACTCGACCCCACCGTTGGCGAGGCCCAATGCAAGAAACTCCAGAGTCTCCGAAAACATCGGGACAATGATGCCTGCCAGTCTAACTTAGAGACGATCAGGAATGCCGCAAATGGTGGCCAAAACCTATTCCCGCATGTTCTTGTGGCCGTTAAAACTGGTTGTACATTAGGAGAAATAATGCAAGCCATGAAAGATGAGTTTGGAACTTGGATGGCACCAAGTGGATTTTGAGGTGAGGAAATGAGTTTTGGACCAATACATATCGATCACATCGGAATTGCCACCCCGAGTTTAGATGATGCGTCTTTGTTTTGGAAGTTGATTGGCCTATCTCAATCAATGGATGATGAGGTTGTTGAAGATCAAGGGGTAAAAACGCGTTTCTTTTCCACCTCAACCGCTCAACGCTCTCTTGACGCCCACCCTCCAATGGTTGAACTGCTAGAACCAACGGGAGAAGACACCCCCATTGGGCGTTTCCTTGAGAAACGTGGACCTGGTGTTCAACAAATATGTTTCAGGGTCGGGGATCTTGAAGGCCTTATCTCACATCTTGTGGAAAATGGAATCCGAATGATTGACAACGAACCGAGGAAGGGGGCAGGTGGCAAACGAATTGCATTTGTCCATCCTAAATCCACCGGCGGTGTCTTGGTAGAACTCACTGAATCGAGTCACTGAGCCTTTTTTCATGCCACCAAAGGCAAACCATCTTAATCGTCCGCATCAGGTGAATTGTCATGCGAACCTGCGTGGATACATTGATCGCCCTCGCTCATGTCGATGGACCAAGCGTCAGAAATGAAGCACAATTCATCGCAGATCGACTCGATGTCCTACGGCAAACCGGGCAAATTTCCAACGATGCATACCTCGATGCGGGTGCCATTCAAGGTGCGTTTAACATGATTGGTAACCTCGTTGAAATGGGTGTTCCACAAAAAGAAATTTTCAGCCAATTGAAAGAACAACTCACTCGCGCCTGCCGACTGGAAGAAAAACACCCTGGTCTAGATTCTGCGGTAGAATCCGGTCGAGCTTCATGAAAGGTGGGCGTTATGCAACCACTCCTTACATTGAAGCGTGTGTCGAAATCGTTTGGAGATTTACATGCTTTGACTGAAATAGATCTGCAGATCAACTCTGGTGAAATCATCGGTTTGGTAGGGAGCAATGGCGCGGGAAAAACCACCCTTCTTCGGTTAATGGCGGGCGTGTACACTCCGACATCAGGAAAAGTCCTCCTTGCGGATGGAAAACCTGTGAGCGATATGCGTCAAGTGCTCGGTGTGGTCCCGGAATCCACTGGCCTTTATTCAAGACTCACCGCATGGGAAAACATTCGCTATCATTCTCGGATGCACGGAGTTTCGGATGAGGATGCTTGGGCAAGGACTGCAAAGTTTGCACAGCACCTCGACATGATGGATTCTCTTGGGCGTCATACAAAGGGATTCAGCCGCGGTATGCGTCAAAAAACAGCCCTGCTCAGGGCCTTAGCCCATGGGCCTTCGATCCTCTTATTGGATGAACCGACTGCAGGTTTGGACATTACAAGTGCACGAACAGTAAGGCGACTCGTCAACCAACTGAAACGGGAGGGGGGGACAGTCATCTACTCAACCCATCAACTTTCAGAGGCGCAACAAGTGTGCGACCGGATTGTCATTGTCCACAATGGAGACATTCGAGCCGATGGTTCGCCCGATCTTCTGCTGGAGCAAACTCAGACGACATCATTGGAGGAAGCCTATGTTGCGCTGACAAAAGATGCGGCGCGACCAAGGCAAGAAGACGATGAAGGTGAAGGGCGGTTTACCGGTTGGTGGAGGCGCTTTTTCACACCTAAACCACCGATGCTAGCCTCTAGGGGGGTCGAGGAAGGTGAGTAAATTTTCCACGCATAGGATTCGGGCCATCGCTAAGAAAGAAGTGGTTGAATTTGTTCGCGATTGGCGCACAATAATGGCCATCATTGTCATTCCACTCTTAATGTTCCCACTTTTGTTCATCCTATTTCCGATCTTACTTGAATCCGAAGCTGCAGAATTGGATGCGCTCGAACTTACAGTGATTGTGCAATCGAATTCGCTTGAGGAATCGATGGAACAGGCCATTGTTGGTGCTGGAATTGACATCGTGATGGAGCCATTGGACAATCAATCACAACTTTCCGAACCCGGTGAGGATTTGGAAAGGGTTCGGAATGGGTCGGTTGACGCTATTTTACGAGTCGAGAAGGACAATTCAACATGGGATTATGCCATTTTACGATTGTCGACATCCGAACGTTCCAATGAAGCCTGGAATCGTTTGTTGGATGCATTGAACACATGGGAGAGCGAAGAGGTTGAACGGCGAATTTCAGATTCTGGCATGGACGTCAATTCGACGCTGAATCCTCTCCGTTGGGATGGCGATGTGGCACAGAGTGATGTGGCCACAAGTGGAGAACAAGCGGGTATGGTGTTGTCGCTGTTCATACCGCTGGTCTTAGCAATATGGACCTACTCAAGCGCATTACAACCATCGATCGACATGACGGCAGGAGAGCGAGAACGTGGAACCCTTGAGGCGCTTCTCTGCCTACC
>DAPR01000001.1:11745-17643 GCA_002502605.1 Euryarchaeota archaeon UBA258 | reverse complement strand
GGGGTAATCCTCCAGATTTTTGGCCTCCTCTTTGCCATCGGCTACCTCGCCTCTTCCAGTGTGATTGGTCTTCCAGAGTTATCGATCACAACGGTGGCGTTGATCGTTGGAGCAATTCTCCTGTTCGCCATCATGGTCGTTGCCATTGAACTTGCTTTGGCTATGCGTTCGCACAGCGTCAAGGAAGCCGGTTCTATCCTTGCCCCGATGCTTTTGTTAATTGTCTTCCCAGCATTNNCTCGATGGAATCGAATCATTTTGGTTTGCGGTTCCAGTCGTCAACATCTTGTTGGCCTTACGTGAATTGTTGATGAACAGGGTCATCCCCGAACACATCTTCGTGTGGGCCTTTTCTAGCATCGTGTATGCTGGATTAGCAGCCTACTATGCTAGCCGACAATTCAGCCGAGAAGACATCGTAACAAGTCTCTCATGAGCGCTGGTTGAATTCGATCAGTGAGGCGCGAACCACTTCGATGATCAAATCAATTTCTTCTGAAGTGATGCCGAAGTGTGGTGTAAATCGTAGTGCGTTCACACCACCATGAATGACACCCAGTCCTTGTCGGCGGCACCATGGCTCAACGGCGTCAAACCCTACAACCGGGAAACGAGTGGGTTCCAATTCAGCGCTGAGCAAAAGCCCAGTGCCCTGTACTTTGGTGATGATACCGGGGAATTCTTCTCGTAATATTTTCAACTTATCGACAAATTCATCACCCCGGTCTTTGATGTTGGAACGAAGTTCTGGCGTCATGCTGTCAAGGACTGCGCATGCCGTTTCCAAAGCTCGTGGGTTCGTCGTCATCGTGTTCCCATAAATTCCAACCACGTAGTTCTCTGCAGCTCGATCGTTCATGCCGAGCACAGAAAGAGGATATTGGCCGGCGTTCAATGCCTTTGACCATGTTTCCAAATCAGGCACTTCGGCGTCTTGAAATCCATCATAATCAATGATGGATAGGCAGCCTTGGCCCCTAATTCCAGCCTGAATCGAATCGACCAGAAGCATTGAGCCGTGCTCCAAGGTGAGCCTTCGAGCAGCGTCGTAGAAATCACGCTGAACGCAAGCACCAGGGTTCCCTTCTCCCTGTACTGGTTCAATGGCCATTAATTCAATGAACCAATCTTCTTCTTCTGCGCGCTTGAACATCGCTTCAAGAGAGGCGATGTCATTTGCCGGGACGAGCAGGAGGTTATCCCTGTCCCGGAATGTTGCCAAATTCTTGTCATAGGAGCCTTTGCAGGAGTGAGAAATCTGTGCTGGGCGGTCTGTACGGCCATGGAAGGCTTTCTCAATCGCAAGCAATTTGATTTCTTTTCCTTCATGCCGACCACCAGGGCCAGTGTGTTTTCTAGCGTTCACATCGGCGATTCTGAGGCTCACTGTAACCGACTCAGAACCACTGTTCATGCAAATGAAGCGCGTGAATGGGCAAGAGCCACGGGTGTGACCAAGTTCTCTCTCCAGTCGCTCGGCGAGTCGCTTTTGACTAAAGGAAGGCGTCATGACATTGGCCATTACCCAGTTCCCCGACATTGCTTGAATGACTTCCTCGGGCCCGTGACCTGCGCCAAGCATGCCATAGCCTCCATTGTCGTGAAGAACTGCACCGTAGGCGGTAACGATCCATGGACCTCGCCCGGAAAGCGCAATGTATGGATTGACGGTTGCTGGTGCATAGAAATTAACGAAATCGTGCTGAAGGACCTTCACAAGGTTCGCTTCATCATGTTGTAACATATCCGAGCCAAATTCAGATTCAATTTCTTGAAATCGAATGCTTGCTTCATGAATGGCTTTGACGAGTTTTGGATCAAGTGTGCAAAAGCGGTCAATGACTTCGTCAGGAAGCCCAACCGTGTCCATCGTTCCAGTCTTTGAACGCAGAGCATGGAGGTGTTCGAGGGCCTGATGCGGTGATAGCATGACTGTCATCATAACATCGTCGGTTACGGAATGCCTTGAACATTGGCTTAGCATTGAATGAAAAATCATGGAAATGGAGGTCAATAATGGAAGTCGGTGTATTCGCAAGGTATTACTCTACGAATACTTATATGCCATAGGAAGGTGGCCGAAACATGCCCAAAATTTCCCTTGACATGCCGGCGGAGCTCGTAGAGGATCTCCGCAAACACGTTGGGGACGAGCATAAATTTGTCAGTCTGGCTGATGCAGTCCGAACAGCCTGCAGAAAATTGCTTGACCAATTGGATGAAATTGACGCACGACACGGGCGCGGAGGCGATTGAAATGGTAACGCGAGAAGAAGCAGAAGATGCAGTGCATACCCTCCTTGGGTACCTTGAACCAGACCCAAACCGAGAGGGCTTAGCAAAGACACCGAAGCGTGTGATTGATTCTTGGGACGAAATTTTTGGTGGCTACCAAATGGATGCCGCTGAACTTCTTGATTCCACCTTCAATGGAGAAGGGTACGATGGTATTGTCCTGTTGAGGGATATTGAATTTCATTCCACATGTGAACACCACTTACAACCGTTTAATGGACGCGCTCACGTTGCATACATTCCTGTCGAACGGATTGTGGGCATCAGTAAGCTTGCACGAATTATCGATCTCCATGCTCGTCGCTTGCAAAATCAGGAACGCATCACCAAGGGCATTGCAGATGATTTAGAAGCCAATTTAGCGCCATTGGGAGCAGCAGTCATCATTGAAGCAACGCATGGATGCATGCGATGCAGAGGTGTCAAGAAGCAAAATTCAATCATGACCACATCGGCTATGCGTGGGGTGTTTTTCGAACGACCAGAAGCACGGCAAGAACTCATGCAATTGATTCATTCACGGCCCCTTTGAGGTGAGATGATGAGTGTTGACGAATCCTGTGTTCGTGCTGGTGACTCGCCTGTTGACAATCCGACTGATTTGGCTTCAGAATATCCAATCGTCGAAGTGTTCCATTCAGTTCAAGGGGAAGGCTACCATGCCGGTATTCCTCATGTTTTTGTTCGTTTTGGAAACTGTAACTTACGTTGCGAATGGTGCGATACAGATTTCCTAACATTCAAAACTATGAATGCGATTGACTTGCTTGGAGAAATATCAACCTTTGATTGTAAGCGAATCATCTTCACCGGTGGAGAACCAATGATGCAAGATCTTTGGCCCTTGCATCGTTTGCTCAAGGCAAGAGGCTACACCTTATCGGTCGAAACGAACGGAACCATAGAGGTCCCTGAAGGGCTCTTGGATTGGATTTGTGTGTCACCTAAGGATCAAATGTATCCAGATGTGAAATTACGCCAACGTACGGGAGATGAATTGAAGTGCGTGTTCATAGGTCAAGATCTTTCGATGTACGATGAATTGCGACAAGGGTTCAAACACACCTTCCTCCAACCTTGCTACATGGAGTTAGAATCTGTGGAGTGGAATGGAAAAAATTTCGCTGAGACAGAAGCAATTGTCAAACAGAATCCACAATGGCGCCTGAGCCTTCAAACTCACAAATGGATGGGTGTTGATTAATGTCCGGGCGTACAGTCATGGCTCTCTCTGGGGGAATGGATTCTACTTCACTGCTCCTGAACGCCCTAGCGGCAGGAAAAAAGGTCAGTTGCATCTCCTATAATTACGGTCAAAAACACAGCGTTGAGTTGACAAGAGCATCAAACAACATTGCATACTTGCAAGACAAAGGACACAGTATCGAGCATCACATTGTGGATTTGACTTCAGCGATGAACTTGTTTGAATCTTCTCTGATAAACAAAGGCAGCGTGGTTCCCGAAGGCCATTATGAAGAAGATCAGATGAAATCAACGGTCGTTCCAAATAGGAACGCCATTTTCGCATCAATCCTCTACGGATACGCCCTGTCAGTGGGCAAACGAGAAAAGACCAATGTCGAAATTGCCTTGGGGGTGCACTCAGGAGATCATGCGATCTATCCCGATTGCCGACCAGAATTTTACCAAGCCCTAGAGCATGCTTTTGCAGTGGGGAACTGGGACAGTCACACAGTTTCGTTCCATCTACCATACATTGACGGAGACAAGGTAACCATTTTGAAAGACGCCTTGGCTTCATGCGACAAGACTGGCTTGAATTTTGACCGTGTGTTTGAAAACACCATCACGTCGTACAACCCTGATCAAGAAGGGAGAAGTTCAGGGCGTAGTGGCTCTGATGTGGAACGAATTCTAGCTTTCAACGCACTTGACTTGGTCGACCCAATAGAATACACTGAACCGTGGGATACCGTCCTCGCTGCAGCCTTGGAAACAGAACGGAAACACAAAGACGCATATTACAAAGAGAAATTAACGCAACTGCAATATCATGTCACGCGAGAAAGTGGGACTGAGCGTGCGTTCACAGGTACGTATTGGGATGAGAAAAGACCAGGGAATTACAGTTGTATCTGTTGCGGCCATCACCTCTTCACATCTGCCATGAAATTCGATTCCGGTTGTGGATGGCCATCCTTCCACAGCGAGCATGCAAGGGCGTCCATTGATCAAATAGAAGACCGTGCGCATGGCATGATTCGAACAGAGGTTCGATGTTCGAAATGCGACGCACATCTTGGTCACATTTTCAACGACGGACCAAGAGAACACGGCGGAATGAGATATTGCATCAATTCAGCCTCGTTGGAATTTGAGGAGTTGGAACAATGACCACACGAATACGAAGATACATTGAGACTGATACTGGCCATCGTGTGCCAAACCACAAGAGCAAATGTCGGCACATGCACGGTCACCGTTACCGATTTGAGGCAGAAATCGAGGGAGATGTTGTTCAAGATCCCGGCGTTTCGGACGAGGGAATGTTGATGGATTTTTCAGATGTGAGTGAGATTCTTACCCTTTACGTCCATGATGTGGTCGATCACGCCTTCGTGGTCTACGAGCATGATGAGCAAGCACGTTCCGCCCTCAAAATGATGGACTCAGACCACAGGACTGTAGTGGTCCCATTTGTCCCAACAGCAGAAAATCTTGCAAAGTGGGCTTTCGAGCAAGTTGAGCCACACATCAAATCTGCCTATGGGAACAGGCTTCGTTTGGTGGCCATGCATGTTCGAGAAACACCCAAAAGCGTCGCTTCTTGGCACGCTTGAGAAGATTCATTCTTCCTCAGGACTGATCTTGCGCCTTCGTTGGCTGCGCCACGCTTCGTTCCCTTCGACGTATTGGATTGCAGTTGTCGCATCAAGAAGACCTCCAATCATCCTCGTCGCCTCTCCCTGAGTCGGCATTGAACGCATGATGGAACGGGTCAGGGATTGTCCAAAGCTTTGGCGACGCTCATTGTTGCCGGGTAGGGCGTTGGCTAATTCCCGCACCGTTTGATGAAGAATCTGTTTCAACTCCGGATTGAGCGATCGCTCAAGCGGTACCACATCGGGTAAGCCTTCTTCCTTGCCCTGTCTGGCAATCACCCGGTTCCGATGCAACTCATAGACACAGGCATTCACTGCATGAGAGAGGTTGGCAATTGGATAGCCTTCCCATGTAGGGAGTGTGACGAGGTAGTCGCATTTCGCTAAGTCTTCCGTGGACATGCCTTTTCCTTCTTCGCCAAAGACGAGACAAACTTTGCCGGTGAAATTTTCCAAGCGTTCTGAAAGTTCCCACGGATAGACGAAGTGCCTAAAATTAGTTTTTGAACCAATTTCTCGCTTGCCTGATGTGCCAATAATGATCGATGCATCTTCGGTTGCTGCGTCGAGGGAATCGTATGTGGTGCAGTGGTCAAGGACACGACCTGCATGCTTGGCTCGGTTCCTCGCTTCGATGTTATCCGGTTCACATCGGGGATTCACCAGCCTCAGGTTGGTAAATCCATAATTCAACATGCTCCGACAAACAGCACCCAGATTCCCTGGGTGGGACACTCCAATCAACACAATTTCCAGG
>DAPR01000001.1:0-11658 GCA_002502605.1 Euryarchaeota archaeon UBA258 | reverse complement strand
ATCGAATTCAGAAATCCAGCGTGGGTCACACGCTTGATACAAGAAAAAGAGGAAACCAGGACCCTCTTCTCGGTCCTCCATAACAATGGATCGCTTGCGCAATCCGTGTTTGTTCTTGAGGTGGAGAATCAACAACTCAAGCAATGCTTTGCTTTCGTGATGCACAGAAACGGGAGTGCGGTCCCAGTTGACCCGCAGAGCCACTTCGAAGCACCTGCTCAGTCGACTCGGCGTTGTCGGTATCGCGTGACGTATCCTGCGATCCAGTTGCGGAGTTTCTTGGACTCAACATCAGTGAGTTGTTGTACCATCTGTTTGTTGTGTTCGAAATCATCGGTGAACTTTTCTCCGTGATCTTCAACAAGGTGTATGGCTCGGATTTTGATAAAACTTGGTCGAATATTTCCCATTATTGATCACTCCGTTGATAGTTTGACTTCGATTGGAATATCAGGCTCGTCGTGACGTGTCACATGAAGCTTGATTTTGCGAGGTGGATTTTCAATGCCACGAGCCCAAATGTGCTCGTTGACCGACGGGTCAATCCACACTTCTTCGTCTTCCCTGACACTGAGATGCTGGATCACGTGTTCGCGGATGATTTGCATTGCTCTTGGAGCTCGCTTGTAGCGGGTGATGGCCCAGGCCTTTCGGAGTGGGACAATGAGTTCAGATTCATTAGGTCGTACCATACTTCTTCACCTCAGCGTTGGAGCTTACTACGGCGCCAGTGGTGTCGCTTTGGATGCGACACAGTGTTTCGGTCGGTCTTGAGCATGACCCAAACTGGGACACGCCGATTCTGCTTGCCTGCCTTCATGAGGCGGATTTTTTTTGCTGCTGGTTTATTTCTTGACATGTTCGAGCACCTTCTCAGATTCTTCGGATGGACGCACTACGGCGGCTCTTGGAGTGTGATGCGAGCAACTGTTTGAGTTGATCGTCGGACATTGGGGCTTGGAATTTACCTTGTGAATGGAGTTGAACGATGTTCTGTTTGATGGATGCGGCACGAGCAGGTGTTGCCAATGCAACGGTTGCTAGACGAGAACGGGCCTCATTGGAGAGAAGCGTTCGCATTGCGCCATCGAGTTGTGCTGCTTGCACTTGTGCTTGTTGTGCCTGCACTTCTGCATCAGCTTGCTGTGCTGCTTGAGCCTCAAGTTGTTGTTGGAGTGCAGCCCGGCGTTGTTCTCGGAGCATGTTCAATTCATCATCGTGTGATGTCGACATGCTGGCCACCCTCTTCACGTCCTCTTCAGTACTTGGATAGTCCTGGGAATTGCTCTTCTGCCGCTGGGCGGCATTCATGAGCGACGGAATCAATCATCTTTTGACCGGCTGCGGTGATCCGACGTCCGGCGTAAAGTTGAACAGGCCCGTCCTCGGTGTCAACGGTTCGGGTTGGCACCTTTTCGACGAGGCCAGAGGCTTCGAGTTGTTGAAGAGCGGTTCGAATGATGTGGCGGGAAGCGACACCGGGGGTGTTGGGTGCAGCGCCATTGTCCTTGCGCCCGCCATAGGCTTGAGAAAGATGGGTCACACCGATTGGACCTTCACGTGCGAGTTTTCGCATGAGTGCGGCAGACCGTAGGAACCACCAATTGTCCTGACTTGGAGGGCGTTCACGGGAGACGCCAGTTTTGACAAATTCTGCCCAATCTGGGGTTTCAACAGCCTTTTCAGCGGCCAAACGCGCAGCAAGTGCAGGGTTCAAGAGTTCTGCGGGGATATCATAGAGAGTCGTCATGACAATACACCAAGCAATTTGCCGACCTTACGCCCCTATATGAAGAGAGCGGGTGCTAAGGTGTCCAACAACTCACGCCGTGTGGCGTTTTCTCACCAGATGCATGGGGCAGACAAGGGTTGATGAAGGGCGTGTCCTTGCTTACCCTGATGAGGAAGGCTTTGGCTCAAAACCCGAACCTGTTGCGAACCCTATTAGGACTCTCTTTCACCCTTATTTTCATGCTCTCATACGCCGTTTACGGTGCTACTGTCTCCCCTTCCTATTACCTCTACGATACAGATGCTGAAACCACCGTTCACGATGGGATTGAACCCACACGAATCTACCAAGAGGATCAGAATATGACGACTTGGACGTGGTCAGTGCCGGCAAATGGAGCAAATTTGACCTGGGTGAATTTGACCGCAGCAGAAGTATCGAATGGTGCCGAGGTCCGGTTAATCAACGGCGCGGGCTTGTTCAGCCATCCCCTTTTAGGGACTGCAGATGCTGATGGATTTAGCTGCAGAGAATCTTGCCAAAAGAACAACTCTCACTCCTACATTGCCGAGGATGGAGGCGATGTGCGAATAAATGCCCTGACAAGCACAGATCCAGCCCGACGATCAAACGGTACTGTCTATGCTCAAACCATTGAAGATGCACAAGTTAAGGCTGAAGAAGCGATTGAATATGAGCACTCACCCTCGCTTCTTAGGGTTGAGATTATTGAACGTGGCAACCGAACAACCGCACCCGCAATGAGCATTATGACCGTGAATGAAGCCTTCGCAACCATAGAACCGTTTTCTGTTGATGCCGCCACAGAATTTTTGTGGGCCTTAGCTGCCGTTGCGGGATGTTTCTCCATGGTTTTAGTCCCATCTTTTACGGTGTATTGGGCAGCCAATGCCAAGGAAAAGCGAGATGCTGTCAAACTCAAAGAGTCTGAAGACGACATTGAAAATGCTCTAGGGCGTGAATCCATTTCGGAAAAGGAATGAGCCACTCTCCTCATATACCTTGAAGCGGTGTAGCAAAGCGAGCGCCATGAAAAGAGCCCCCGCAATTTTGTTGGTTCTTCTGTTCGTCCTGAGCACTGCAAGTCCAATAACGCAATTGGCGCCTGAAGAAGGATCACCTCTCCAGAGCAATGCGAAAGCCACAGGTGTCGACGTCACAGTATCGAACACATCCTTTTCATACACATCGAGTGCGGATGAAGGAAAATACCGGATGTTCTCTTCAAACCACCCCATTCCCGCATTCAACCGGCCTGCTGAATTGTATGTCATCGACGCAGTTGTCAATGTCCCCATCTATGCTGAAGTGACGTTAGAAAACCGAGGAACAAGTCCATCCGGGACCATTGATGTGAACTTGAAGGTTCTTCACAATGAATACCAGCTCTTCGAGATGATCAACATCACTCAACAAATGGCAGGATTGTCTGGTGGTGCGTCAAATTCGATTGGGTTCACCTTTACTCCTACTTATTCAGGAAACCACTCGATCCAGGTCATTGGCACTTCTACAATCCTCGATGATGTCCCTTCAAATAACCAAAGAAACCGTCATTTTACAGTGGCTTCTCATTACTTCAATTGCAATGATCTCACACAGTGGACCACCACAAATGAATGGGGAATGAGCACCGACACATCGTTGTCTCAAGGAACTGCTTGTCACGCTGGCAATGGTGAAGCGTCGACGTATTCTGCATCAACATCAAGTGTTCTTGAAACACCAGCCTTCGATATGTCTGACGCGGTCATAGCCCCTCTTCAGACCAATGGACTCTCATTCTTTTACACTGGAAGTTCACAACCTGGTGATGAACTGAAAGTCTATGTTCAAAACAACGCTGGAACCAACACAGAACTTGCTACGATCTCCGGAACCATAGACCAAGTGTTCATCGATGGTGCATCATGGCAAACATTTTCTGTCAACAATCAGGGCACATCATCACCGCTGATTCCTGCCCCACAGAGTGGATTTTCGCCCTCAACAAAATTTAGATTTATTCTTACAACTGACGCATCAGTCAATGATGTGGGCTTTTGGCTGGATGACATTGTCATTGTGTACGACCAAAAAGTCAAGCCCCTCGAATATGCACTTTCATCGACAGGTGTATCCACAATGGGTTCCTTGCCAAATGAATGGGGAACGGTAAGCGTGAGTTTAACCAATGAAGGTAACATTTCGGATTATGTGCTTCCTTCTGTCGAACAATTGCCGGCCGATTGGGAGGTGTATTACGCTCATCCAACAGGTGTTTCGATCAACGAACAGACCGGGGTCTTGCTTGCACCGGGTGAGAGCAAAACCATTGATGTAAAAATAAAGCCGGATGAAAATGCAACAACCGGTTTTGAACAAATGACGTTCATAGGAACATCAAGTCAATATCAATCCATCAACACGACATTACCGGTTCAGTACCAAGTGTTACCGGACCGTGAGCCATTGGTCGTGCAGCCCGAAACACGCCCATCATGCCCGCCGGGCTACACTTGCCCCTTCGAAATAGAAGTAAGGAACATTGGAGACGCAACCGATGTGTTTGATCTCTCGCTGGATCATTTAGGCTTACCAGAGCAATGGATGGTTCAGTTGTCGTGGACTCAATCAGAATCGATCCTCGTTCGCCCTGACACCCCAGTAATGGTTGGCCTCACAATGACAGTTCCCTCAACAGCAACCCCAGACACAGTGGTTTCGTTCACCATGATCGCCCAATCACAAAACAATTCAGCCAAATCACATGGATTAGTCATCGATGTTGCCGCATCAATGATCAGCGAAGCCGAGGTGGGCATGACCCACAACCAAGCATCAAAGGATTGGATGGTCGATGCTGGTGAAACCAAAACCATAGAATTTACAATTTGGAATAATGCCTCCCGCCAAGATATTTTTTCAATGGAAATCCTTCATGATACATCATCGCTATGGGTCATTGAACAACCAACGCGCCCCGACGCAGTCATCAATCCGGGAGCAACCACAACCTTCACTGCAAAAATTACCGCTCCCGAAACCGGCCAGGCAGGCGATAAAGCACCAACGATCACACCCCAGATTACTTCTGAACGAAGCGGGATGACAATCGCAGGCGATGACTTTGATTCTATCGTGGTACGAACGATCAGTGATCTTTCACTTGAACTGTTAGAATCACCTTCAAAATTGAGACCCGGCACTGCCAATCGTATCCTCCTTGAAGTGGTCAATAATGGCAATGGGCCTATTGAGGCTAGCGTCGGCACAATTGGTCTCCCGAACGCTTGGAGCACATGGGTGACTGTGGATGGCGCTCAACATGATGGAACCATTGCACTGTCTGCACCTTATGATTTAGAGAACAACGCCACCGTTGAATTATGGGTCTTGGTGCCGAGTGAAGAAGCAGCAAGTGAAGTCCACACCATTACAATCAGCACCGAAAACGCCCTCGGTCTCGAAGATTTGAACCCTGATGACAACAGTGTGACTTTTGACACCATTACGGCATCTGTTCGAATACCTTCATTGGAAGGGGGACTTGGATCTACATCGGCCATCGTTGGAGGAACGGTCAGCATCAATGCCACATTAACCAACATCGGTAACGCAGCAGATGATGAGATCATCGTATTGGCAAGTGTATCTGCGTCCCCACCCATTCCCGATATGGTCGCGTTTTTCTCCACCGG
The DNA here is from genome assembly GCA_002502605.1 of Euryarchaeota archaeon UBA258. Classification (GTDB taxonomy): domain Archaea; phylum Thermoplasmatota; class Poseidoniia; order Poseidoniales; family Poseidoniaceae; genus MGIIa-L1. Next base: position 6,225 of record DAPR01000001.1, on the reverse strand, counting down.
GTTAAGCAGCAGTTCAAAGGCTGTCAATGAACCACTGACAATCACATTGTTAGCAAATCAATCCACCCTGCTCATCGTCGACCTGATTCTTCCCAAAGACATGATCCTCAACACAAGAATCGTCGTTACCTTCCAAGTGATTGCTGGTATGAATGCAGAAATGCAACCGTATGAATTGCAACATGAGGCGTTGGTTGTTGTGGATCAGCAACGGCACGTCGAGGCTGAACTCAGCGCCCCGAGTTCCATGAGCCATACCACCGGCACGGGTGCACCACTCTACGTCAACATGACGAGCGTTTCTAGCCAATCAGAACACGTGCTGTTCATGGCGAATGTCCCCGACGGTTGGCAACTCGTTTGCAATGGAGTGTTGATGGATGCGAATGGGCAAAACCTCACATTTAGTGCTGGACACATCACCCCACAATTGCAAGATGTCCCATGCACGCTTCACAGATTAAGCGGTCCATTGGACGGTAAAATTACATTCATGATCGCATCGCATGATGGCAAAACCACCTGGGAAGGTGCGCAGGTGTACCAGTTTGAAGAACGTCCGGTGGACGAAGCAAGCATGACCGTTGAAGTGGTCGCAGGCGGGATAGCGGTCTTGCTCGCCTTCTCCCTGCTCATGGTGCTTCTGTTGCGATCGCGTTCGAGTGAGGAAGTGGATTTCACCTTAGAAAAGGAAATTCCAGAAGCAATTCAATCTGGCCCTCCCACCTCAAGCGGCCCGCCTGTATCCACCAGCGGAGAACAGGCGACTGTTGTCCCGGTTGAACCCGAACAAACAACTGAACCCTCCCATCCACCTCTACCTGAAGGTGGTTTGCCAACAGGTTGGACAATGGAACAATGGGTGCACTATGGCCAGCAATACCTTGACCGAAACCAAGGACAACCATGATACATGAACCTCTCCAGCGAGGCACATGACCACCTATCCTGCATCTTGGTATGCGCTTTGGGTGTTGGTCATGGTGTTTGGTGTAACAACGTGGTATTTGCGAAACTTCTCGAAACGGGTGGAGGCCACACGGTTATCTGCCCTGCTCGGTGTTGCATCGATGCTCACCTTGCTTCTTTGGACGCTCATAGAATTTTGAGGTGTTGATGTGGAGGTCGCCGACAAAGGAAAACATACCTATTCGGGGACCTATCCGTGTCGAGTACCAGTGTGGTGGGGTCGCTATGGTGAAGCGGCAAAACACCCAGATGTCCCCGGGGTGACAGGACGAAGGGTCATTTTGCGAATCCCAAAAAAATTCTCGCGACTTGAACGATTATTGGCTCGGCTGTTTAGAGCCCCAAGGGAAGTCCGAAGACCACTTGATCAGATGAACAGCATGCTATGGGAGTTGTCCAATGGCCAACGAACATTTGAGGAAGTATGCGAGCACATGAACGCTGCCTTCCAAGAAGACATTGCACCCGTCGTCGATCGGACCGCTGCTGGCATCGATGCGCTCAAACGTCGAAATTTAATGACGACATTGAATGAGGAATTCAGCCAAAAATGGTGCATCCAACCCGGCCAAGTGCCACCCCACCAAACATTAGGCGAATTGGGTCAGGAATTCAAGATTGATTCACAACCGATTGAAGGCGATGGCGAATTCATAGAAGTTGATTCAAATTCTCCACTGGCCGGCCAATGACGGCAGTTGTTCCATCATCAAGCAAAGGACGCTCCATGAGATGTCCGTGCAAGGATAGGAATTCGGCAATTGACTCAACCTGTTCAAGGTTCAACATTGTCGAATCAACCGATTTGAATTTCGAATCCTTCGTGCGAATGATTCTGGAAATCGGTCCGTTAAGCCGCGATAGAATACCGGTCAATTCCTCTATTGTAAGCGGCTCATTGAGGTACAACCGAACATTGATTTCTTGATTTGATGCCTGACACATGGCAAGTGCAGCACGTGATTTTGAGCACCTAGGGTTGTGATACAAGGTCGTCATTGCTCTAGGCACCTTCAGGTTCTACATTGGCCTTTTGGGGTGCCCAAACGAGCCTCACCCCAATTCCATCGCTTCGAGTTGTTCTGTTTGCAGATGCGCGAGCCCTGCTGCGGGTGGAGTCCGATTCTGTAAACCAAGAGCCGCCTCGGTGCACCTTGCGTTCGCTTCCATCCGAAGTGTGAGGGGCTTGTGAACCGGCGTGGTTTGCATAATTTTTGCTGTAATCATCTTGACACCATTCACCAGTTTGACCATACAGGTCAAGAAAACCCCATGGATTGGCTTTCTTTTGCCCGACTTCTCGTGTCGTTGCTCCGGCATTGCCAGCATGCCATCCGTAGTCATTAAGCTCTGAGTCTCGATCGCCAAAGGCCCAACGGGAATCTGTGCCTGCACGGGCTGCATATTCCCATTCTGATTCGGTTGGCAGCCGCCATGAACCGGTAAACCCGAGTCGAACGGTTCCTTCCTCTGAGGAATTTAGGCGGGCAATGAACACATGAACATCATCCCATGAAACGCTCTCAACTGGCCTCAAACCCGCCGCCCAACCTTCTTGGAATTTGGAGGGGTTGACCTCCATGATCGCTTGCCAGTGAGCCTGAGTGACTGGACGTTCACCAAAGAAAAAGGGTTGTTCGATTTGCACCTCATGCCCTGGACGCTCATTTTTGTTGCCACGCAAAGCAGTATCCCCCATCATATAGGCGCCGGGTTCGACCAAAATGTAACGGCCGCCGAATGCGTCATCAAACGAAGGGCGTGTTGAGGACATGTTTCTCACTGGCTGCTTTTGAGCAAGGTGGCAGTGCGAACAACTGAGGTCACAAGGCCTTCAAGTCGTTCAATGGTGGCTTCGTGTGCCAAATCACCATGTTCATCGAATGCTTCTTTCACATGACCGACGGCAAGTTGTTCGGGTACGGGCCATGCATGAAGCCAGCGCAGCATAATGCGCATGTGGTTGAGGGTGTTCGAATTTTCGATCCCCCCCAAAGTGCACATGAGACCAAAGGCCTTCCCACCAACATGTTTGTCGTAGAGCCAGTCAAATGTGTTTTTCATAACACCGGACATTGTCCCGTGGTATTCGGGGGAGCACACCAAGAAACCATCACAAGAGGCTGCTAAGGCTTGAAATTCTTTGACATTGGCATTGTCCCAACACCCGTCTTCACCCACGAAAGGCAAGGGTTTTTCGTTGCAATCCCAGAAAAACACTTCCGCACCCAACCCTTCAGCTAAAGCCAATGCATGATTGACCATCATGCCACTTTTGGAAGATGGACGGTACTCGCCTGACAGGCCAAGAATGCGGAGGTTCGTTTCGCTCATACCATTGCCTCGACGCCAAGGCATTTCAATTTAAGGTCGAGAACTCAACACATACAGAAGGAATCCTTATCCCTCTTCCTTTGCCCCTTTGAAGCGGGGAAGCCGTAATGGACACCGATGAGAACCAAAACAACGCCTCATCTGCGAATCAAGGAGATGATACTGTCTCCGATTCGGTCTTGGATTCAATGGCAGCAGCACTTGAATCTGCAGGTATTTCTCTTTCCCCTGATGCGCCACAACCAACCCCTGAAAAGCGCTATTCAGATGAAGTGATTCTTCAGGTGATGGAAACTATGGGCGTCTCAGATCGTGAGGGGTACATCGAATTTGCTCGAAGCATGGACGGGGATGACAATGGGTACCTCAACAAACAAGAATTGGTGGATGCCGCAGAAGCATGGCTCCACATGAATGAATCCGAGCCAACAAGTGAAGAATTATCCATTGAGGAAGAGGTCAATGCGCTTTTGCAACAGGGTGAAGAAAGTTCACGGCGAGACGATGCTAAATCAGCGCTCGCTGCATTCAACAAGGCAATTTCTCTTGACCCTTCATGCGACATGGCATGGTTTAACCGGGGCGTGTTGCTTGAAGCACAACAAGATGCACGTGGTGCGCGACAGGCCTTCCAAATCTGTTTAGATCTTAACGAGGAACACGCTCCCGCAACTGCAAACTTAGCGATTCTCTTGGAACGAATCGGCGATGAATCTGGTGCCTACGACATGGCTAAGCGGGCCCTCGCCTTCTTTCCAGGCCATCCAACCCTCTCCGAATTAATGGAGCGATGCAAGGGGAGCACTGAATCCGTAGAAATGGAATCCATGCCGGTTATTGAACCAACGCAATCCTTCAGCGAAGCACAGGTTCAGAAGGTGATGGAGGAAACTGGGGCTACCAGCCGAGAAGCAGTGTTGGCTGAAGCTATTCACCATGACGATGGCAATGAAAATTTGGAATTCAGTGAACTTATGTCCGCTGCGGAAGTCGTTGCAGCAACAGAAGTTGCAGAAGTGACGATTCAGGGTCAGCCTAGTCTTCTTCACGACGAGGTTGCTGAACTTCCAACCATAACGCCCGAACCGGTGTCAAGCGAACCAGCACCTGTTGCAGAACTTCCAGTTGCTGCGCCCGCAGTGGCGCCCATTGAACCAACGGCAGTTGCTGCACTTCCAACTGAAGCACCTGTGCCAACGCCCATACCTCAGGCCGTAGAAGAACCAGGAATCGATTTGGATGCACTGGTCGAGCAAGCAACAGATCTCATTCGCAATGGAGCACCAGCTGAAGCATTGGGACTGCTCAAGCCTCACTTGAAAACCATCGGAGCGCAACACGCAGGCGCATGGCGAATTGCCGGCGGCGCCATGGCTCGTTTAGACCTTGAGGACCATGCAATAGCGGCTCTTACCCATGCTCAGTCCTTGGACCCAAACCAAGCCAGCGGATGGTTCAACCTTGGCTCAATTTATCAGAGGAAAGGATTGAATGCACAGGCCATTGATGCATACTCAAAAGCCATCTCTGCGAAACCCGATTATCTCAAAGCAGCCCTCAAAAGCAGCTTGTTGTGTTATGAAATTGGTGATATCGAACAATACCTCACTGCTACAAAAACGGTGCTTTCAATCGATCCTGCCAACGAAATTAAGCACCAGTACATCGAAGTCCTCATTGGATTAGCAGAGGGGGAAGCCACGGTCATAGAAGCGGCACAAGGGCTCCCACCAACCCTGCCTGAAGGCCCGCACATGGCGAACGAAGCATTGCAATTGTTGGGCGAGGGGTCAACCGCACTCCACGCAAGGGCTTACTCTGCTGCAAACGATCACGTTCAAGCCGTCACCCTTTGGAAAACTCTGATTCAAACGGATGGTGAAAACCATCTCAATTGGCGTGGTCTTGCCAAAGCACTGGAAAACGCCGGAGATTTAGAGACTGCACAGAAGTGTCATGCTAAAGCAAACGGGTTAGAGCATGCTGCACCAGCACCGGCACCGGCACCAGCATCAGCACCGGCAACAGTTGAGGCCCAAACACCAGTTGCACAACCACCTCACCCTGATGATGCCGCCGCAGATTACTACATGGGCGCCTTGGGATTGAACACTGAGCCGCAGGCCACAGAATTCGCACCTCCAGTTGCTGCTCCAGAACCAACGCCAGCATACGACCCCGCAAATGACCCTCTCATGCAGCCCCTACCGCCCCAACAACCGGTTCGGCAACCAGAAGTTCAACCTGAAGTGGATTTAGCCAAGGCCGCACTCGACGCTGCTGCTCGAGTGAGTGTCCAAACACAAGGCGAAGTCAATTCCATGTCCATTGCGAACCAGGACATCGCTTGGTACAATCAAGGTGTTCAGTTAATTGAAGACGGTAAGTATGACAAGGCACTCTCATCCTTTGATCGTGCAATGCCCTCCTTTGCCCATGATGATGATATGTTAATTCGCATCCTTAATGGAAAAGGAAATGCATACTACTATCTCGAACAGTATCCGAAATGTGTGGAAGCCTACCATCAAGCCATGCTGATACGACCAGCAGAGGTGCGGGGTAAAACACTCTACAACATGGGAAGTGCATACGCTGAGATGGAACGATACCCTGACGCCATCAAATGCTTTGAACAATCGATTCCACGTGGCTTGCAGCCTGACGAAGTCGCCCGTGCACGGGACCAAATTCGTCGTTGTTCTATCCTCCAAAAGGAACGGGACAGGAAGCGAAAAAGGGCATAATTAGGTATGAACTAAGATGACGAAAGATTCACAATTGGATATTATTGCGCGGCTCGTAGAATGCGGGCTCGATGAGAAACACGCAACCATTGTGATGGATTTGGCAACACACCCACCATCAAAAGCAAGTGAGGTAGGGAAACGCATTGGTATTTCAAGAATGGATGCTTACAAT
>DAPR01000051.1:19136-21507 GCA_002502605.1 Euryarchaeota archaeon UBA258 | reverse complement strand
GATTATCTCCATAACCATCTCCATCAGAATCAGCCCATTGAGTTGAATCTTGAGGGAACTTGTCTCCATTTGTTCCTGAAGGATTGTCTCCATAACCATCGCCATCAGCATCAACCCATTGAGTTGAATCTTGGGAAAACATATCAGGATTGTTTCCAGATGCGTTATCTCCATAACCATCTCCATCAGAATCAGCCCATTGAGTTGAATCTTGAGGGAACTTGTCTCCATTTGTTCCTGAAGGATTGTCTCCATAACCATCGCCATCAGCATCAACCCATTGAGTTGAATCTTGGGGGAACATATCAGGATTGTTTCCAGATGCGTTATCTCCATAACCATCTCCATCAGAATCTAGATGCTGGGTTTCATCATTGTGAAAGTCATCAACACCGTCTTCATATCCATCTCCATCTGAATCTATAGTAGTTGTAGTTGGTGAGATAACTTCCCAATGAGATACAGCGTTCTTCCAATTTGTGTCATTATCAGCGAACCCTGAACCATTGTATTCCATGGAATATTCGTTTAGCCATTCGAAAACAAATACTAATTGCCATTCTTCTACATCCGAGTTCATATCACATTCATCGTCGTTTGCCACATCATCATCTCTACACTGAATTGTGAATGTGATTAGTGACGAGTCGTCTGGAATATTGATTGAAAGATTCCAATCATTACCAAGCGTGTATGTGTCGCCCCAAACCTCACTGTCATAACAGTCAACGCGCTCTTGGTCAGCATCGACACATACCTTGAACCATATGTCAGGTGCGCCATTAGAAGAATCCCATTCTTCTGATTCAGAGGTATTGAACTGGTGAAGCTTCAACATTAATGTGGCATCTACATCGTCTCTATGATCATATTCGTCATCATATCCATCACCATCGGTATCCTGTGCACCAGCAGAAGATAACAAAATTATAACAGACAAAAGTGAGACGAGTTTGACACTTCTCATACTTAGGCTGTGAGTATGCTTCTATTAAAAATGTCATACTGCATAATTTCTAACTCAAGAATTAACCAATCGACTCAGATAAACGCAAAGGGTGTATCCGAATACCCATTGCTCAGGTTTTGCCAAATCAATGGGCTCGCAGTGGGCTTTGTCATTGCCTAGCGTTTGCCATGAGGGCGGGCAAAAGGCTTCTCTGATGAAGTGACTAAATATCCAAGTCAAGGCTTTTTTGGAATCATGAGAACATCAGTTGTGCTTGTTATGGATGTTTCATCGATCTCCAGACCGTTCAAATCACAAATTGAGTAGCCGATGTTCCTTAGTTGTTTGAAAACTTCAATCTCTTCATCCCACTTGGGGTGAGAATTACCCCAGCCAACCTCACATAGGATCACGGGGAGGTTATCCCACTTCCTGAATGAATCAAGCATCCCACGAAGGACCAGATACTCTGCCCCCTCGACATCGATTTTGATGAATGTCGGTATGGCATCGAATTGACAATTCTCAAATTCTTTGAGTTGTATGCGGACCTTTTCCATATCTTCTGATGCCTTCGATTGGACAATTGTATTCCAGCCTATGTTGCCATTGGTGGAGACAAAAATATCTTGTTCCGAATCTTCATCACTCAGTCCGTAATTGAAGACTTTAGCCTCATAGGAAGCGTCTCGAAATGTTTCCTCACAAAGGTTTGCGAGGTTGGGAAGGGGTTCAAAAAGGTATATTGACCCTTTGAAGTCAATCTTCTTCGCCAATAAAAAGGAGAAGTAACCAACGTTTGCCCCCACATCAAAAATAATTGAATCTTGATCAAGATACGGAGTGACTGCTGAAACTAACTCTTCGTAACCTGCTTTTCGGTGTTTAAACCACTTCATCGCTTCTTTGTGAGTGACTGACATCGGAGAGTGCTTTGCCTCTGTAAGTGACAAAAGCCGGTTTTTGAAGCGAGTATACAATCCCACTTTGCGTGGAGTTCCCAAAACTGGCTCAACTGGCATGTATTTTCCTCGGAACGCTTCCTATTATCGTTTCCGATATGACTGGTTGATGGATGAGTTGGAAAGAATAAATCCTCAGTCGTGTCAATATTTAATCCGGTCCGTTGAGCATTCAATCAAATGGTCAATGCACAAACCGTCTAATTTTTCGCTCAAACAAGAGACCCTCAATGGGCTTTGCCATAGCCTCATTTTGGTTTGGCGGGGTGCAGTCTTAGTTGCCTTGGAAAATTGCCATTGCGTCTGCAACCGATGCACCCTTGCAAATAATTGCATGGCAAGCTTCAGTCATTCGCACGGCTTCCTCAGTGGGGCGTTGGTGAATGTTACGTCCTGTTGCAGCGCCCATGCAGTTGCCTACGGTCATTTGATCGTGAAGTCGCTGTAGGAACTCATCTGC
>DAPR01000051.1:14739-19061 GCA_002502605.1 Euryarchaeota archaeon UBA258 | reverse complement strand
TCAAATGCAGTGGGGTAGTTGACTTTGGCGAAATCGGCACCAATGCAGGCTGCCACACCTGCAGCACCAGAAATCAATTGCGGGTCCTTTTCATTGGACACTGCTTGACCTCTTGGATACATCCAAACAACAGCAATCATTCCAAGTTCGTGGGCTTGGCGGATGAATTGTGCAGCTTCGGAAAGCATCTCATGTTCGAATTCACTGCCGATGTAGATGGTGTAACCAATGCCGACGACGTTGATGCCGTTGTGGGAAAGCGACATCACATCGTCCATGTCCCACATGGCTTGTGAAATTGGGTCGCGTTGAGCGGTCTTCACCATGTGTGATTTAGAGTTGAGTTTGACGAGGTAAGGTAAGTCAGGATAATCTCGAGCGTATTGGGAAATAAGGCCGAGTTGTCCAGCAAGAACACCAATGGTTCCAGCGTCGTGACATCGCTGTCCAATCTCAAAGAGATGGCCTGGATCGTTTGAGGTGAGGGGGATTTTTGCTCCACCGTCGTAGAAGTCATCGTTGAGATGTTCGATCTTTTGGTCGCATGCGAAGAGGTTCATTTTCCCAGTGCCTGCAGTCGCTGCATCCATGTTTGCTTCATAGGTTTCAATCAAGTCGTTAGGGACGTCTGCTGGGACATTGTACTTCGCCATTGGCTCACCTGTATTTGCCCGAGAGGTCAAGGGAACTTCAAGACTGCGGAAGCCGTTTCCGCTCGTAATGCCAAGGGCTGTGAAAAAATCAATTCACACTGTGCGTCAATCTCGTTCATCCACCGCCTTGACGGTGAGCGTTAGGCCGTTAATTGTGGCCTCACTGTCCGGTGAAATTTGCCACACGCTTTTCGACGTAGGCAGCGATTCCTTCCTTGGCATCAGCGCTGTTGAACAGCGATGCTTGAAGTTCACGCTCAAGCGCCAAGTGGTATTCGAATGGAATCTCCGGTCCAGTCTGGCACGAACGCTTGATGTTACCAACTGCCTTGACAGCCTTGTTCGGAAGTGTGAATTGGCCACACCAGTCGAGAATATCTCGGCGGAAGTCTTCTGCGGATCCTTCCCAGATGTGGTTGATGAGGTTGCATCCGTGTGCGTCCTCGAAGGACATCAATTCCCCGGTCACCATCATTTCAAGGGCTTTTGCCTTGCCAATCAAGCGGGTCAAACGAGCGGTTCCACCGGTTCCTGCAAGCACACCGAGGTTAATTTCTGGTAGGCCGACTTTTCCGGCGTTCTTGCGTGCGATTCGAATGTCTGCAGCCATGGCGATTTCAAGTCCGCCACCGACAGCGTGTCCGTTGATTGCACACACCACGAGTTTCGATGTTTGCTCGAGGCGAGAAAGAGTTTCGTTGGCGTGAAGGCAGAAATTGTACTTGAAGCCAGGTGTCACGCTGTTGAGCATCTGAATGGATGCACCAGCGGAAAAGAAGGAGGCACCGTTTCCAGTCAGGACGATGCAGGTCACACTGTCATCGAACCTTGCCTTGACAATTGCTTCGTCAATATCCCGCATCATACCGTGGGTGTAGGTGTTTGGGGAGCGGTCGTTTGTGCCTTCGATTGGAGCACCTGCTGAATCAGAGGTGAGTTCAATCACGGCGATACCGTTGTTCGTGACACCGTAGTTCACAAGTCGGTTAGGCATGGGTTCAAGGGTCAATCCGTGGAGGTCGTCCATGCGTCAAGCCACACGGACTCGTATTAAGAAGAAATCGCATGCTCGGATTGCTCGTCTTTGCTGGTCTCCGCATCATTTGCGAACGAAGTTTTTCCACCTTTGCGCCGAGCAACATCCCACTGGTCTCCAACAGCCTTTGCTGCTTCAGACTGCTCCCAAACATCGCGCTTGAGGGCTTTGCGGAACGGCATGCGCCTCACGCCCCGCCCCATGGCTTTGGGATCGCTCTCCAGCATGAATGGGCTGACCATTCGGTACAGCAGGGATTTGTACCACTTAGGCCTGAACAAATCGCCAATCCAGACAAGCCCATCGCCTCGCTTCGATTGATCTTTCATCCACGCTTTGCACATTCGTTTGAAGGTGCGGTCGCCCACACGGTTCATGAGCCAACGGTTGGCAACGCTCGTGCGCACATAGGGCATCAATTGGTTGCGAACTTCTTGTTCGTAGTCGCCTTTACCGAGGATGTCATTGGCTGCAAGCACGCCCGACCAAACCGCCATTCGCATGCCGAACCCCCACATGAAATCCTGCAAGCCGCCAGATTCGCCAACATAGTAACGGCCGTCCTGCTTGTAATTTCGATTGATGGTGAAATCCCCTTTGCCGCCAACCCTCTTGATGGGTGTTCGGTTTAGATTTGGATAATGTGCGTCATACCAAGCGATTGTTTCATTGAGAAACCGCTCGCTTTTCTTCTGCTTTCGCCAAAGACACGTGCAGATCAAACCGACTCCGTCAATGATGATGAGGTAGGAATACGATCCAGGTGCGAGTTTGTCGTTGAGTTGAAATCCGATGTGGTTCGGGTGGTCGGTGTGGAAAATCTCGCCATAGGCCACAGCTGAGGTGCCCTTCGGACCACAGGCGATGATGGTGCAGTCCTCTTCTTTGACCCTTGATTTGTAATGAATCTGCGCCCCCGCTTCCAAGGCTTGGCGCTTGAACCCCTGGTCGATGGTATGGTCGGAAGTTCCCCGTTCTACAATTCGATACGCAACGCTCGGTGTGGTCGCTTGGGTGATCACATCGTCGGGGTGAATCAAATCAACAACATCAAACTCAGTTGCCTTGAAGGTCGATGCGTCAAAGCCCCATTCGGCCAACTGTTCGAAGAAATCAGCGTCCATGCTCCAGTTTTCTAAGGCTTGGAAATCACCGTCAAATCGGGCTCCTGAATCGGCTCGGACATCATGAACATGGACTTCCTTGCCGGCTTTGGCCAGAATCGTAGCAGCGGCAAGACCTGACAGGCCGGCTCCCATGATGTGGATAGCCGCCTCCTCGCCCATGGCATAGTCCATGCAGGCGTGAGGTTTGAATGATGCGCTCTTCTCGTGTGTTTATGGCGGGGCAGATTCACATCGAGGAAGCCCCACTTGCATTGGATGAAACGGCCTTGAAAGCCAAATTGGAACTCGATGGCTGCGGGGCTGTTGTCTCTTTTTTGGGGATCACTCGAGGCCGTGAAGGCGAGGCAGATGTACTCCGTTTGGAATTTGATGCATGGCAAGAACAATTGACACCGGTTCTCCACCAATTAGCCGAACAGGCCATTTCTCAATTTGGAGTGTTGGCCGTCGCGATGGCTCACCGAACTGGAGCGGTTGGACCTCAAGAGCCAATCGTTGCAATTCATGTTGGTAGCCCACATCGAAAAGAGGCATTTTTGGCGTGTGAATGGCTCATCGACGAACTCAAGAAGCAAGCCCCCTTGTGGAAAAAAGAAGTCACCACGCTGGGGGAGACGTGGAAGGCAGGTTTGGGTTGATCGTATGGATAAAGAAATTGAAGGAATCGTCGAGATTGGAGCCAAAGCCGTCGTGGAACGTCGAGCAACAGCAACGGGTGTACTGAACTTATCCGCCGCCTCTGTTGAAGCGATTCAAAACAAGATGGTCAAGAAAGGAGATGTGTTGGAGGCTTCGACAATTGCGGCGATCCAAGCGGTCAAAGAAACGCCACGGATTGTCCCTCACTGCCACCCAATTCCTCTCGAGGGATGTAAAATAAAGTGGTCGTGGGAAGGCCACGCTTTGCGGTGCACTGTTCATGTGTCTGCTCATTACAAAACAGGCATAGAAATGGAAGCATTAACCGGCGTTGCTGCGGGCTTATTGTGTGCTCTTGACATGGTTAAATCACTTGAAAAGGACGAAGATGGGCAGTACCCTAACACATCAATCAGCAACATCACGGTTGTTGAGAAATTCAAAGGGCAATAGCACCTAGAGCGAGGAGTTATAGACGCGCTGAAACGCTAGGAAGTCCAGTGACAGCCATGGAACATAAGTGCGACCCTGTTTTTGCTCGTGTTGACAAATTGATTTCGCTCCTCCACAAATCCAAATTACTCCACATCTTGATGGTCATGAACAACCAAACAACTCCAATGCGCTTTTCTGAAATTAAAAAGCGGGTTGACTCATCCTCCACGACGGTGAATCGACGTTTGATCGAACTGGAACAGAATGGTTTGGTCATTCGAGATGTGATCAACACCGCCCCAGCAACGGTTCAATACACGCTCACCAATGAGGCATCCTCACTCGCACCCGCCATTCAATCAATGTACGACTGGATTGTCGAAAAAGACATTCACTTGCTATGAAAAACTGCTTTCCCGGCGCTACCACTGC
>DAPR01000051.1:0-14601 GCA_002502605.1 Euryarchaeota archaeon UBA258 | reverse complement strand
GCATGGCGAGGTCTTGGCGAGAAAGACAAGGCTGATGAGGCCGCTGTGGAAGCAATGCGACGAACCTTCGACAACGTTCCTTTTGACGGGCGAGTGGCCATTGGTGAGGGCGAACGAGATGAAGCACCGATGCTGTTCATCGGTGAAGAAATTGGAAACATGGTTGGTGTTGCCGGTGCGGCTAGAATTGACATCGCAGTCGATCCACTTGAATGCACAAACAACTGTGCCTCAAATTCTCCAAATTCCATTGCAGTGCTTGCTGCGGCACCTCGCGGTGCGCTCTTGCACGCACCCGATTGTTACATGGACAAAATCGCAGGCGGCCCAGAATTGGTTGGTGAAATCAGCCTCGATGGTGGCGTTGCGTACAACCTCGAGCAAACTGCTGCAGCCCTCGACAAGGCGGTCAGCGATGTCCGAGTTGTGGCGCTCGACCGCGATCGTCATGCGGACCTGTTCAAAGAGATACGAGCCTCAGGTGCTCAACTTGAGTTGATGGGCGATGGCGATGTGTCGGGAGCAATTTGGGCAGCACGGTCGGATGGGCCGTTCGACCTCTTGATGGGCATCGGTGCAGCACCTGAAGGGGTTATTTCTGCAACCGCAATCCGTGGCCTCGGTGGCGTCTTTGAAGGCCGCTTAGTCTTCCGTTCTGACGAAGAGCAGGCACGGGCTGGAAACATGGTTGGTGATGATTTGACCCGACTTTGGCAAGCCCACGACCTCTGCAAAAGCGAAGACGCAATTTTTGCAGCTGCTGGCGTTTGCGATGGATACCTTCCAGGTGTTGTTTTGGGTGAGACCACGACCACGACCTTCAGCGAAGTCATCGATGTTGCATCCGGTACGGTTCGTAGAATCGAAACCACACGCAAGATTTGAATTCGTGCGAGTACCTTCAAGAGGAACCTCAGCGACCTGATTCTATGGGCGTGCAGCAAATTCGCATCGAAGTCAGGTTGCCGGAAGGGCACTGGGCTGGCGATGTGACCCGCAGTCACCCTTCTGCAGTGCTTCGAATCGACGAGCACATGCCGTTGCAAAAGGGCAGGGGGACAGCAAAAGCCTCGTGCAGTGAAGACATTGCTCAGACTGTAGGTCTCCATCCTGGCATCGAAGAGGTTCGCGCCTTCGACAAGCATCAATTTGCTGTGGATATTATCGCTGGAGGTGGAGGGTTTCTCAAGCCCCTGCTCAAGGTTGGTGTCATCCCTCAGACGCCGTTCGAGGTTCGCGACGGTTGGGTAGACTGGACGATTGCATGCGCTCAGGGAAAGGTTCGACACCTGATTGCGGGGTTCGATGAAGAAAAAATTCCATACCGCTTACTCTCAACACGAGGCGTATCCTCTCGCATGCTCACGCCTCGTCAACGTCAGGTGTTTGATGCTGCAACTCAGGAAGGATTCTACGATGTACCGCGGAGGATCTCCCTCACCGCTCTTGCTGTCAAACTCGATGTTGCAAAATCCACACTCTCTGCTCAACTCCAGCGGATTGAATCGACCGTGATTCACGCCTTCGCCGATGAAGTTCGCAAGCGAAGCCCCTAACATGTTCGCACGAACATGTTCGCAAAGGCAATAAGGTAGTCGCCGTGTAGGGCATGACATGGACAACCTACCGAACACATGGGACGAATGGATTGCGAACTTCAGTGAATGGCAAGACCGCGTTGGATTTAATCGCGAGTGGATGGGCGATTTCGATCTCTCAGTGCAATACGATTGGGATCGAGCTGGCGATGTCATTGAATTCGGAGACTACGCCGGACGCCCAAAGTGGGAACGTTCGCTCCAAGTCCCTCACCAAAGCATGCGCGACGCACTCGTGGCCATGATCACCGTTCAGGGCGATACAGAATTCGCCTCAGTCGAGCAACAACGCCATCTGTTAGCAACTGCGCCAACAGACTACGACCGCTATGCAGCGGCTCGAATCATGGCTGAAGAACAACGCCACGGATGGCAAATGGCTCACTTGCTCATGACCTACTTTGGACAACAAGGTCGACGTGAGGCACAAAAATTGCTTGAACGCAACGCACAAGACGGCGACCGATTGCTCGGTGCATTCAACCGCCCAATGCCTCACTGGCTGGACTTCTTCTGCTACACGATGTTTGTAGATCGAGATGGAAAATTCCAACTTGGCATGCTTTCGACCTCTGCCTTCAAGCCACTCGCAGCCTCTATGGGACCCATGCTCAAGGAAGAGTCGTTCCACCTAGGAACAGGATCAAACGGATTGCGACGGGTCATCAAAGCGGGAATCATTCCTCTTGACATGCTCCAGCGTTACATCAACAAGTGGGTTGCTACTGCTCACGACCTGTTCGGTGTTGACGCATCCTCATCAGCGCACTGGTCCTATGTTTGGGGCGTTAAAGGCCGCTGGGATGAGCGTAAGAAACTCGAAGCTGGCGTTGAAGTTGACAAGGAAACCCTCAACGAAGAAGCCCGTGGACATTACCACACAGAGATCGCCGCTGAAGTGGAAAAACTCAACGGATACCTTCCAGAAGACGCTCAGCGACTCTACGTGCCGCATGAGAATTTCAACCGCGACATTGGGGCGTTCAAGAAGACCAACTGCACCGTTGACGGTGAAGTGTTCGAAGGCGACGATGCTGCCTACGCTGCTTACCTCCAATCCATCCTACCAACCGCTGAGGACGAAGAGAACCTCAAGGAACTCTTCAAGCAGGATTGGGTTGCCAACAAGCCAATGTCTGCTCGCCAAATTGCTTCCGGCATTGGCGCTAAGGCTTGATTCTCGGGGGCTTCATCGATGATCCCGGTGTCATTGTATGGTGTGAACGTTGAGATGGCTGACGCCTTCTACACCGCCCTTCCAGGACTCGTAGCGGACACTGTTGACGACGAGCCTTACCAAAAGGCCCTGTTCTCAATTGAAACCGAAGCGTCCTTGGAGCACATCCGAATCGCCGATCAATGGGCATCGCACCAACCGTTTGCGTGGCCCGAAGACATCAGCAATGAAGTTGAGATGACCCTGCGAACGACAACATACCCAGATGTTTCAATGCTTGAGCATCTGCTCACCCTCGACAACATCGACGCTCAGCGGGTCTCTGAATGGATGCATTTTAGCACCAACCTCTTCCCCATCTATTCTGAAGCAGCATGCGCAACCCTCACACGAATGGGTATTCCCACACCCTACCGTCCTCACGATATAGCCTCTTACGGGCTTTATGTGTCACGCCTAGAGGGGTTGAAACTGTACGCTCCAGCAGCAGGACTCCCCGAAATTGGTCTTCCCCGCTCACGCATGCTCCAACTTGGTTTGGAGCGGTTTGAATGAATCATTTTTTGATTCATCTCAAACTCTTCTTCGTTGCAGCAATCTGGGGGTTTGGTTGGCCGGCAGGCAGGGTCTTGGCCGAAGAAATGGCACCTTTTGCAGCCGCATGGACGCGGTATGTTGTGGCCATTGTGTGCTTCATAATTCTTCTTCAATTCACCAATAACTGGGTGATTCCAACACGTGGTGAATGGAAGCGCATTGCTCTGATCGGTTTTTTCTCAACGGTTGTCTATCAGGCGTTTTTCATGTTTGGAATGCAATACACCGCAGCTGGTGATGCCTCGTTGATGATCACCTTCAACCCCTTCTTCACCGCCTTGTTGGCCATTGTTTTTCTCAATGAACGCATGAACTGGAGGCTCGGTACCGGTTTGGGATTTGGAATTATTGGCGTCACCATCCTGTTTCTGTATTCCCCGAACGTGGACATTCCGTTTAACGAGCGTGCTTTGGGTGATGTGCTAATTGCCGCAGCGGCCTTGTCATGGGCTTGCAACAGCATTCTGATGAAGAAGGCCATGACCAGCCCTGCACCCGATGCGACTGAATCGCTCTCTCCGCTCCAACTGACCGTTTGGTCTTCCGTGGTTGGTTTTCTCCTCTTGACTCCGGTCGTGGCGGTTGAAACATGGTACGTCGGGTTGCCTGACCCGAACCTCAACGGTTGGATCTCGTTGGTGTTCTTAGCCGTCTTTTCGACCGTCATCTCGTATGTGTGGTTCGCTGATGGAATTCGAACCATCGGTGCTGGGAAAAGCGCACTGTATGTCTATTTGGTGCCTCCATTCGGTATCTTTAGCGGATGGTTACTGCTCGATGAGAAACTCGGTGTTCCTCTTTTGATTTCGTTCGTATTGATTGTTGGTGGGGTGGCCCTCGCTCAAAGTCATCAGGCAACGAACGAGGAAGCATCATGAAGTTCGCCCCCTTCGCATGAAGCATGGAGATTCGAGAAGTCGCCGTTATCGGTGCGGGAACCATGGGCGCTGGTATTGCCCAAGTTTGCGCTCAAGCTGGTTGGAAAACGAATCTCTTTGATGCCTTTCCTGAAGGTCTTGAACGCGGTATGGCTCGAATCGATGCGTTCTGGGACAAAGGCATCGCTCGTGGCAAGACCACTCCTGAACAAAAAGCAGAATGGAGCGCTCGCCTGCATGCTGTTGGCGATATGGCCGCAGCAGTCGGCACCGCTGACATGGTGATTGAAGCCGTGCCAGAAATTCCTGATTTGAAACAGAGCATCTTTGCCGACCTCGATCGCTTAGCACCTGCACATGCCATTCTTGGCACCAACACGTCTTCACTTTCCATTGCTGACATCGCTGGCGCAACGAGCCGGCCCGAACAGGTCATTGGCATGCATTTCTTCAATCCCGTTCCAATTATGAAACTGCTTGAACTCGTACGCCACGATTCAACCAGTGACGCTACTGTGGCTGCTGCTGAAGCGGCAGGTGTTGCTATGGGCAAGACGACCATCTTGGTCAAGGATGTGCCTGGGTTTGCAACAAGCAGACTTGGTGTTGTGCTTGGCAACGAAGCGATTCGGATGCTCGCTGACGGCGTGGCGAGCGCTGAAGACATCGATACCGCGATGGTGCTTGGCTACAAGCATCCAATGGGCCCGCTGAAACTGACCGACCTCGTTGGACTGGACGTCCGTCGAGACATTCTGCTTAATCTACAGCGTTCGTTCAACGACGACCGCTATGCACCACATCCACTGCTCGAAGAGATGGTCGCCAAAGGCAACCTTGGACAGAAATCTGGCCAAGGCTTCTTTGAATGGTGACGTTCATAGGAACTAAAGCAACGGAATGCGTAGGCGTTGCATGGCCGGAAGCGAATTGACAATGATGTATGCAATAGGGGGAGGCTTCCTTCTCTTGACGATCTTTTTACTGATTGTTCTTCTGCTCATCATGAAAAAAGTGTCTGACTTGGAGGATGCCAATGATGGCGTTCTCAGCAAATTGAACATTTCTCAAAAGAAGGGTGAAGCGGGGGAACAACTCGTTGCTTCAGTCACCAGCGACCTCATTGACGCTGGCATCTTAGAACAAGATGTATCGCTTGCTGACAAAAAAAGCATGGACTTTGCATCCGTGATTGGCACCACTGAAGACGGGGGCATCATTTACCTCCCAATCGACAGTAAAGTCAACAAGCAGCCAACGGCCGTGCTCAATGAAATCAAGAAATACATCGGCCGGTCATACGCTGATGGAACTAAAACAACACCCTTTGCGATCATTGCTTACCCCGACGACGAGGAGGCGAAGTACCGTAAGAAGCGAGCCGATGCAAAGAAAGAATCAGTGTTTTTCGTTCGATTGAGCACCCTTTCGCCATATTTGTTGTTCATTCGATGGTACAATGATAACATCGCACCGTTACAATCCGCCAATTCGAAAATAGCTGAAGCCTTGATCGTGTTCAGAAATCATCATGCGATGGTCGAAAAGCAGGCCTATGAAGTCGACCAAAAGTTGAAGAAATTGATTGAGACCATCAAATTCGCACCAGTTGGAGAAAATCTACGCCACGCATTACAGCTTGCAGGCATTGATGCAGAAACCACTGGGGAAAGTGAAGAAGCGACTCCAGCAGCGGTATCTGGTCCGGATGCGGCGTATGCGATCGGCGACGAAGCCCTCGTTTCAAAAATGAAATTGACCGGGTTTGGGCCTGCAAAAAGAGCTCCACTCATCGAGGCTGGTTATGCCACAGTTGGAGAAGCAAGGCGAATGTCGCTGTTCGACCTCACTGCATTGGGCCTTGGAACTTCAGTCGCTGAGAAGTTCCATGATGCTATCCATGAACGTGTGGAAGAATGAGGTGAACAATTCATCATTGTTTAATTACTGTCGAAGTTGTTTAACCCTCATGTTTGTATTAAGAGGATATTGCGCAGAACAAGGACCATTGTGGCACGGTGAAAAAGTAACATCGGACCATCAGGTACCAACCGACCCGTGCCCGAGTTGCGGCCAAACCCAAACTTGTGATGTGCATTGGGAAGAACCCCGTCCCTTCGACGATAGAGATGTTGACCGTATTGCCTCAGAATACGGTCCCGATGGTGGATGCAATGTGTTTCCCGGCGGCGTACCTGGGCCGTTCAATCCACGACTGGTGATTTTTGTCGATCACCCTGACATCGAATTAGAAGACATCATTCGAAAAATCCGGAGCAGAATCCGAAAACACATGCGTGGAATGAGGACAGAAGAACTGATTCTCGTCTCACGTCACCAATTCACCATGCAGCGGATGTTTGGCCTGCGAGAAAAGTTTGGCATGCTCGTCCAGCAATGGCGGTTCATGGACGCAAGTTTCGCCCCGTTGATTCAATTTAGAGATGAATACAAAGGATGGGTTCGCAACTACGAATCGCCCTACCATCTCATGGTGATGCCCTATGGTGGCATTATTGGGGTCTGAGGATTCAACGGACAAATCCATTCCGTTCAGTTGAGGAACTTCGAAACGCCTGATTTGAATTCAGGCGTCGTTCCGGCGGCTTCGATCAGCGTTTGCTCATGCTTGAGGTGCGTTTCGAAATCGTTGAGTGTTTGTACGTGGAGAAGATGTTTGGTTGCTTCTCGGAAATGGTTGCCCCACTGACTCCAATCTGTGGCGATTTCAATTGATCTGGTGATGAGCCCATCTGCCTCAACCACTTCATCGAGGGCCCCGGCACCGAGCGCTTGCTCAGCTGACCAAATTTGGTTCTCGAAAAAGAATCTGCGGCTCACTTGCTCGCCAACCAAACGAGGCAGCAGCCAGGTGGTGCCACCGTCAGGGGAAAGTCCAATGCTTGCGTAAGATGCAGCAAGCTTTGCTTTTGGCGAGCCGATGCGGACGTCACAAGCCAGCGCAAGGCCGAGCCCGCCACCAGCAGCAGCACCGTTGACCGCTGCAACAACGACGGTCGAAGATTGGCGCATCCGTACCAAGAGTGGATGGAGGATGTTTGTCAAATCTCGAATCAGTTGCGGCGCATCGTCAGCATCAATCGCTTCTTGGAAGGCGTGAATGTCTGCTCCAGCGGAGAAGAATTTGCCATCACCGGTGATGATCATGGCTTTGACGCTGTGGTCTTTCAAGCCGCTATCGATCGCTTCGGCAATGATTGGCAATGATTCACGAGAAAAGGACTTGCTCGCTGCAGCCCCGGTAAGGCGCACAATTCGAACGCCGTTGTCTCGGTCTTCGATTTGTACGGTCATGGTTCCACCTCAGAGTTTGACGTTGACGTTCTTCACCTTGGTGTAGAATCGCATGGCGTCCTGGCTTTGTTCAACACCAATACCAGACTGCTTCCAGCCTGTGAAGGCTGTCTGTGGGAAGGTGATCGGGTATTCGTTGATTGAAACCATGCCGCTTTCCAAATCGCGAGCCATCGAGTGAGCTCGGCTGAGGTTGTTGGTCCAAATGCCGTTGAGCAATCCAAACGGCGAGTCGTTGGCCAAAGCAAGCGCTTCAGCATCATCGCTGAACTTGGTGACGGCCAAGACAGGTCCAAACAATTCATCATTGAACAGCAGGTTGTCTTTGTCAACGCCCGTCACCACAGTGGCTTCCATGAAGGCCCCCTCGCCTTCAATCGCTTTACCACCACAGACGACAGTTCCACCCATGGCGAGTCCTGCCTCGAGTTTCTCAAGCACTTCAGCACGGTGCGATTGGTGAACAAGGCTGCCAATGCGCACGCCTTCTGACATGCCCGGTCCAACCTTCCATTTGCCCACTTCAGCAACAACGGCCTCGACGAGTTCGTCGTGCACGTCTTCGTGGACAATAAGTCGAGATCCCGCCCAGCACATTTGTCCGGCGTTCATGAAGATACCAAAGCAGATGGCTTTAGCAGCATAGCGAAGGTTCGCATCGGGGAAGATGATATTCGCACCTTTACCACCGAGTTCAAGGGTGACGGGGGTGAGGTTCTCACTCGCCTTTGCCATGACGGCTTGCCCCGTTGGCACACCGCCGGTCAAGACCACACCGTCAACGCCGGTGTGTCCAGCAAGAGCATCACCAATCAGTCCACCGGATCCGGTGATCACTTGAAGCACACCAGACGGTAGACCGACGTTTGCTTCTTCCATGGCTTTGGCCCATGCAATGAGCGAAAGTGGGGTCCATGATGCTGGCTTTGCAATCACGGTGCACCCAGAAGCGAGTGCTGGAGCGATTGAGCGGAGGGCCAACTGCAACGGGAAGTTCCACGGGACGATGTGTGCAGTGACGCCAAGGGGTTGACGAAGCGTGTAATTGAGCCGGTTACCGGGGACAGGGATGGTGGTTCCTTCGATTTTATCCGACAAACCAGCGAAGTATTCGAGGGTCCATGCACCGTAGCGAATCTCTGACAATGCTTCACGGAAGGTCTTGCCGTTGTTGTTGGATTCAATAGCGGCAAGTGCCTTTGCGTTCGCATAGGTGGCTTGGGCCATTTTGTTGAGGATCCGTCCACGCTGTGCAGGGTCCATCGCCTTCCAAGAGGCGTCGTTGAGGGCGGTTCGGGATGCTGCAACACAGCGTTCGACATCGCTCAGGGTTGCCTTTGGGGTTGTGGCCAT
The DNA here is from genome assembly GCA_002502605.1 of Euryarchaeota archaeon UBA258. Classification (GTDB taxonomy): domain Archaea; phylum Thermoplasmatota; class Poseidoniia; order Poseidoniales; family Poseidoniaceae; genus MGIIa-L1. Next base: position 5,683 of record DAPR01000051.1, on the reverse strand, counting down.
AACCTCGCCCGTTGCGGGATTAAGAATATCTGCTGTTGCTCCATCTTCTGCGTCACACCATTCACCGGCAATCCACATCTGTTCTGCGCTCATGTTTGACGCCAAGTGCTGTCCCCTCAAAGGTATTCGGTTGTCATTGAGTCGGGCCAAATCCGTTCATCTTAGCAAACTTGTGCGCAAAGACTCATCAAGGCACCATCCCCACACATCCTCATGGCTCGTAAGGTTGGTTTGGGGCAAGATGCCGCCCGCACCCTTGCCGACAGGGCGCCTCGCCTGCTAGTCATTGCCGGAGCAACCGGCACTGGCAAATCGACCGCTTCAGTCCAACTTGCTGCTGATTCTGGCTTCGCACGCTTGCTTTCGACGGATGCGATTCGAGAAATTATGCGAGCGTGCGATGAAGATCGGACCCAAGCGAATCTCCACCGTTCCTCGTTCTCTCGTGGCGATTCAGGGGAGCCTGTCATCGATTGGCTTGACACCTGCCAAGCGGTTGAGCGAGGTGTTGTCGCAACCATTGACCGGGCTCGAAGAGAAGGCATTGATTTGTTGATTGAAGGCGTTCACATCAACCCGAGCGAACGATTGCTTCGAAGTTGGCGTGAAGCGGGTGGTATTGCCGTTGGCGTGGTCATGGCGGTCAGTGAAGAAGAGCGTCACAAAGGCATGCTTCGTTCAAGAGACGCCCACTCCTTCCGCAGAGCGGATCGATACCTTGCGGGATTCTCACGTATTCGAGCCATTCAGAACGGCCTTATGGACAGAGCGAAGATTGCCTCATGGCCAATCGTAGATCTTTCGATGGTGAGCAGCGACACAGATCGAATCAAGCATCTGATGGATGTGGCTTGGAACGAGCATAAGAAGCGCTAATCATTCGTGCGTGATATCAAAATTGATCATAGTGGTGAACATTGCATCGCCGTCAGAAACGCCTAATTCTCCAGTGACGTTAATCGTGTTTGAATCCACTTCTGAAATGACGATGTTGATCATTTTGACTTCGATGCCACGCACTTCACCATGGTGCAACATATCGTTGTGCACGCCGTCCATGGCCGTTTCAGCCGCTTCGAGTGGTTCAAGGCCTCCATCAATCCAAAGTTGGGTTCGAGATTCAGAAAGTTCGGGAAGACCATTGGCCACTTCCTGGGCGGTCACGATCACACCGTCTGAGGCGGTGTCGTGTGGCAGGGTAAGTCCTGCAACCTTGACTCCAAAAATAGCCATCGAGAGCAAAGACATGAGCAGCACTACACCCGTGGCCAACAGCATTTGTGCCGCATCACGGTCGTTGGAGCGGTTGAGTTCACTCGTGCGCATCAAGCAGCACCTCCACGCGCCCACACATCGAGGGTAACCGTCCATGCGTCAGCACCAACAACAACGAGGTGGTGAACAGTAACAGTCCCGCCTGCAGGGGTGCCTGTTGGCCCATAGGGCGTTGCAACCCCACTGTTTTGGGTGAGCCAGCAATTGGCTTCTTTACCGACAGCAATGCTTTCTTGGAGCAGGGTGCATGCAGCGTCGAGTTCTCCGTTTCCAAGCACCTCTTCCAGCCGGTTTTCACCTTCAGTGACCGCCTCAAGTCCAAGTGCGTAACGAATCGCATCATCGCCTGCAATCTCCAATGACGAATCATGTGCGACCGAGGGTGCATCGGGAACGTGAACCCGAATAAGGAAGGTTGCGGACATGAAGAACAACCAAAACAACGTCAACATCTCAAGGATGTGCACCTGTGCTTCTTCATCGCGCTTCATTCAACCACCGAAATACAGTCCGGAAGGTACGAAGGCACCTGAGGATGGGTTCAGGCCTGGCACCTCAGTGATTCCAATCAGGTTCGGTGTGAACGCGAGGAAGTTGAAGACCAGCAGGGATACGATGATCATGCGCCCGGAGTGCTTGAATCCGGTTGAGAAACGACCGGTCGACATCAAACCCGCCATGGTTCCATTACCAACCGCTTGCATCGTCACTCCGTAATAGAAAACGGTCAAGAAAAACAGCGGGTCAATGTTACGGATGGTCATGTTTCCAATCGTTTGACCTCCACTGTCTCCGCCGTCTTCACCACCGGAGTTGGATCCTGCAATGGCAGGAATAAAGACGACAGCAAGCGTGACAATCACGCCAAGGAAAACGAAGTACGAGGTCCAGATGACCGCAATGTAAGATCCAATTGCCCGCCGTCGCTCTCCCTCAAGGAACTTCAATTCTCTCGAGTCATTCGCAGCCGTCACGAGAATATCGGAGATTTTTCCACCCGCTCTGTCCGCTTCTGCAATGAGGGCAATCGCTCGTTGGACCAATGGTGTTCCAACTCGCTCTGCGAATTGTCGAATTACGTCGCTGAATTTGATGCCCCAACTGAGTTGGTCTGACATTTTCTTGACTTCGTCATTCAGTGCACCATATTCTGAAGTCGCAAGGGTTTGGACAGCTACCGTCATGGAAAGACCACCTTTCCAATATTCGGCAAGATCTCGCAAGAAGTCAGGGAACTTTTCTTCCAATTCGTTCTTGGCAAACTCAACCCGTTCCCAATACCAGGACGCAGGATAAAGGAAGAAGAAGAAACTCATTCCGAAGAAGTTGAGGAAGATAAACGGGCGGAAGTCCTTGGGTCCAAGGGAGGCCTCAGGACCGATCCAGTATGATTTGTTGTTCATGTTGGCAGGGATGCCATCGAAGTAGTGGACGGTGACATCGAAGGTCACCTTCGACAGTTGCTTGCCCTCTTCGTTGGAGAACACGAGGAATTCATACCGCGTGTCGGCTGGAATGTTTTCAATCATCATGTAACAATTGTCGTTGTCGGGGTTGTTGTCGTTGTCGGTCGTACCGTTGTGGTAATCGATGATGTCACCGGCTTGCGATCGAATGGCAATGGTGTACTCAGTGGGTATGTCTGCACTCACGCTGCAATTGGCCCACAACGGCTGAGCGACGGCAACGCCACCGGTCTGCGACGAATCGATTCCTGGCACATCGAAGTTCTTCCCTCGTTTTGAAACAGAGGTCCATTCCTCATCGACCCACTCAACCACATCAGGTTCGTCTTTGAGGATTGCACAGGATTCATTTGCTGCGTAGGAAGGCTTCTGATTGGTCTGGAATTGAGCCCCCATGCTGTTGCCTTGACTGTCTTTGGCAGTTGCGCCGCAATACACATTGGTGAACATCGGCTCGCCGTTGGTTGTGGGAATGAATCCAGAATTTGTCGACCAGACAATGGCCGTGCACAATCCAAGAAGAATAGAAACAAACAGGATGGCGTACAACTTTGTGAGCGTTGAATCGTCCTTGGGCAAATCAAGTTCGACAACGATTTTGTTCTTCTTTTTCTTTGCCATTCTCTCTCCCCCCCTCACATGTCTTGCTCTTTGCTGCTTGTCCATACCAGAATGGCGTATGCAATGTGAATCATTGGAATGAAACCAAGGACGATTCCGTACAACATGCCTTCAGACATTTGGGCGCCAGAACCTGAAACCCAGAACATAATGACAAGCATGACGATGAGAAACAGGGGCATAGCGACAGCAACCACAATGTAAGATTCTGCCAGCAAAGCGATCGATTCCAAGAACATCTGGAGCCGTGTTCGGTTCTCACGCATGTAGTGCTCGGCTCGGTTCAGGAAGAAGAGTTTCAATTGACCACCAGCAGTAAGCGTTCCAACCATGCCTTGGAAGAACTCGGTCAACCAGACTGAGGCAGCACGATCGACGCTCATTTTCATCGCTGTAATCAGGTCATAACCGAGCAAGGTGACATCACGATAGACCATTGCAGCGTCATCCGCCACGTCGCCATAGATTTCTTTGTTCATGGCAAGTGACCTGAAGATTTTCGACGGGGTTGCGTTTGCTGCAGACATGGCGGCGGTGTAGGACGCAGCGTAAGGCAAGTACTTCTCAATCATAGCTCCTCGACGGTCAGCTTCTCGCTTTGCTCCGCCTTTGTTGTACTTGTATGCACCAAATGGAATGATGACGCCTCCGAGAGCCACGATGATTGCTTTGAATGAAGCAGGGAACACTTGGTAGGCAAATTCATCACAGCCATTTCCTGGTTGAGTCGGATCGACGAGGTCTTGGTTCCAATATTCCCACTCGAAGCAGTAATCGAGGGTTGCCGGATCTTGAATCGACTCCCAGTAGGCGATAATGCCAATGTCGGGGATGAAGAACAGTGAGACGAACCCCCAGCAGATGAGTGTGATGGCCATCGTCGTCATAATTGCGGTTGCCAAGTAAACTTCTGGCATCATCTTCATTGATCCTTTAACGAGGTTGTCAGCCAGTTCTTTGTCGCCCCGAGCACGCTTTTTGACGGCGCGACCTAGGATTCTATTGCAAATCCTTTGCCATGCGGTCAAGTCCATCGATGCTCCCTCCTTCTCTGTGTCTCAACGCAATCCGTCAACTCGAGCGAGGATCTCATTTGGCCGAACGTAGTATTCCGTGACGATTTGAGACACCTGGTCTGCTTTTCGAATGTCATTGAGGACCATCCATTCAAGGATTCGCTTTCGTGTTCTCAATTCTCGGCGCATATCGTCTTGTGAGAAGTTGATCTTGACCATGATTTTCTCAAGAACATACGATTTGCCGCTAAAGATGAAATCGTCGGATGTGACATCCCAGCGGAACACTTCGTTGGTGATGATTTCCAATGAATTCGGGTCGATTCCAACAATTTCCACGAGTTGTTTGCTTCTTCGGACACGTTTTCCATTAATACGGGTTTGAATCTGAATGACGCATGCTTCCAATGCAGGCAACAGGACACGCGGGATGTCAATTGGTTTGTTCTCAAGACGGTGAACGAGCGATGCAACTGAGTCTGCGTGGACTGTTGAATACGCACAGTGGCCTGTGGCCATTGCCTGGAACAGAACATAGGCTTCTGCACCACGAATCTCACCGACAATGATGTATTCTGGCCGTTCACGAAGAGCAGCCTTGAGCAGTTCGAACTCACCGATGACACCATCCTTTGATTCACCACCGAATCCTTGCCGCGTCAAACCCGGAACCCAATTTGGCTGAGGGATGTTGACTTCACGTGTGGATTCGATTGAAACAATTTTCATTTGCCACGGGATAAAGATGCACATGGCGTTGAGGGTGGTTGTTTTGCCCGAAGCCGTACCGCCGACGAACAGCATTGGCACTTCATTCTGGAACGCAATCCAGAGGTAAGCGACCATGAGCGACGACATGGTTCGGAACGCTACGATGTCCGCAGGAGAGAACGGATCGTCCTTGAACCGTCGAATACAAAACGCTGAACCACGGGTTGAGACTTCACGTCCAAGTTTCATGACGATTCTTGAACCATCCATCAGCGTTGCGTCAAGCAACGGGTCTGCAACCGAAATGTGCTTTCCACATCGCTGTGCCAGCTTGATGACGTAGGATTCGAGTTCTTCATCGGTTTTCCAAACGCAGGTTGTTTCAACAGATTCGAACTTTCGGTGATAGGCAAAAATAGGTACATTGGTTCCATCAAGAGAAATATCTTCCACGTTGATGTCGTTCATCAGCACGTCCATTTCACCGTAGCCAATCAGATCACGGCGCAGGTAGTAGAAAATCTTGGATTTTGATTTCTTGTTGATCTTCATCCCGTATGCCTTGATGACCTTGTCCATGGCTGTCCGGATGTA
>DAPR01000042.1:57798-81605 GCA_002502605.1 Euryarchaeota archaeon UBA258 | reverse complement strand
ATGGATGGTGGCGAATCATCAGTGCAAACTGTCCGTGTGACTGTCTACGACCTTCCTGCTTCTCATTCGGTGTGGCTCGGCTGGGCGACCATGCTGATGGGAATGGCGATTGTCGTGGCCGGGGATGCAAACAAAAACAAGGGCCTGCGTTCCAACGATGTCGAATTTGAAGGCGAAGAGTGACGCAAGGCTTCGCCAATGGAATTATGAAGGGGGCGACGGTCGCCGGACTACCCGAAAGGGAGGTAATACCATGGAAGATGGAACAATTGTCCACGTTGATTATGAACTCTACAACAATGAAACAGGTGACCTCATTGAGACCACCCGTGAAGCAGTCGCAAAAGAACACGATGCTCATCAAGAGAACCGCACCTACGAACCTATGGTCTGTGTCGTCGGTGGAGGCCAACTCATCCCAGGCTTCGAAGAAGCACTCGGTGAAGCAAAGAAGGGCAAGGAAACCGAAGTCGTGATCGCTCCAGCAGACGCTTACGGTGAGAAAGACGCTTCCCAAATCGAAACCATCAGCATCGACAAATTGATCCGTGCTGTTCAAGATCCAAACTCCCTTTACATTGGCGCTCCAGTCACCATCGGCAACCGCCAAGGCCACCTTTCATACCTTGCAGCAGGCCGAGCACGAATCGACTACAACCACCCAATGGCTGGTAAGTCGCTCAAGTACTCATTCAACGTCGTGGCCGTTGTCGAAGGAAAGGAAGACCAAGTGGTCGCCTTGCTCCAAGCAAACACAGGACACAGTGGTTTTGAAGTCAGTTTTGACGGTGACGACCTCATGATCGTCCTGCCTCAAACCATGCTCTTTGACACCAACGCAGCCATGCTCAAATTCCGTTTGGTCACCACCATCCGAGATGCAGTTGAATGCGGTAAGGTCTCCTTTATCGAAGTTCACGAACCTCGAGGATTCGGTGCTCAAGATGAAGAAGATGACAGCGACGAAGGAGAAGACCTTTCCTCGCTTTCCGTTGCTCAACTTAAGGAACGCTGCAAGGCCGCTGGTCTACCAGTTGGTGGCAAAAAGGCCGATCTTATCGCTCGTCTCTCGCAAGAAGAAGAGTGAAGAAAAGGCTCACACGCCGCCACAAGAAGCCCCAAAGCATATTGTGGACAATTCCGACCCAAGTTTGAGGCCTAACGATGTCAAGGACCGCCCTCGACCAACATCTCGAACAGCACAAGCCTGCTTTGCCAGATTCCGAGTATTCAATTTGGGAGAAAGTTGCGATTTGGGCTGTGCTTGCTCTCATTGCAGTCTTGCTCAGCGGTTTTGTCTTGGCTAATGATGTGGTTTGGGATGAAGGCCTAAAGCCGATTATTTGGGACCCGGTGACCAAAGACGCAGGTGTTGCAGGTGATGCTGGCTATTCGCCTCAGAACACAGCCATTTACACCGGTTCGATGCTGGTTTGTGTGGTCATTCTCCAAGCGTTGTTTCGCCGGGCAGACTTTCCCTGTGATGACCGGATGACATTGGCTCTGATCGCTTGGGTCTGTCTCGCTCCAGCGATGCGTGTCCTCGAGGATGCCGATTTCTTTACTCAAGACATGGATGTGCTTTTCATCTCTCCATTGATTCATCTGCATCTTGCAGCCTGGCTGATCGGCATTGCCGCAACGTCGCAGTGGGTCGCTGGCCAGTGGGATCAAGCCACGAGCGATCGCGATGAGGCTAAAGTCCGACGAGCATTGATGCCAATCTTGCTGATTGCATTGCTTTTACACTGGGGGCTGCTCTATCAGCCTGCATACCTCGAACACGAAGAAATGGGCATGTTCTGGGTGCTTACGGGCATCATTGCCTCATTTGCCGTTTTGATTGGCATTATGTTGAAGACCCAACATTGGCCTGCAATCACCCGTGGAATGCTGGCCTTTGGTTCAGCAGCAGTGGTCATGGGTGTCGCTCACTGGGCCCAATTTCTGGCAACGCCCTGGGAGCAAGAAAGTGCAAGGGTGTTGGAGACAACCCCAATCTGGCCGTTGTTTGTTGTTCTTGGCATACCTGCGGTTGTGTGTGTCTTCCTTTACAGAATGGGAATCGAAGACCTGCGGCAACTCAAGTTGTCTGGGTTCGAAGCTGGAGTGTTACCGGAAGGTGTGCAACTCGATGCTTGGGATGATGCTGGCGATTTAGTCAATTCACATCCCGTAGGTTTGCTATCAAAGAAGGGTCTGCTCGCCACCCCGATGGTTTTGGCCATGGTCTATGGGCAGTTGTGCGATGGATTTGCGACCATGGTTGGCATTGATTCATTTGGTTATGGCGAAAAGCACCCCGTCAGCAACGAAGTGATCAAGTTGGGCGGGCGCCTCAATGAATCGATTGGTATAGAATTCGGCGAAGGTGCATGGCTTTTCACGTTGGTCAAAGCGGTCTTAATTGGTACAATTGTTTGGTTGTTTGCTGAGATGAAAGTGGAGCACCGACAACGGCATTTGCGCCTTCTCATCGTTCTTGCAGTGCTGATTGTTGGGCTTGCACCGGGCCTAAGAGACATCGGACGTTTGACGCTTGGTGTGTGAAGCCTTCGTTCACTGTGTTGTAATAGGGTTAAATGTCCCGTCCACCTCCCTTCAATTGAGGGGTGGAAATGGACCGATTACCAACAAGAGTGAATCGTGCGGACCCTGACTTTGCAGAACGCAAGGCCTTCAATGCCCAGTTGATTGATGCATTGAGGGAACGCCTCAACGTTGCATCGATGGGTGGTGGCGGGAAATACGTCGACCGTCATCGCAGCAGGGGCAAACTTCTGGCCCGCGAGCGAATCGAACAGATCATTGACCCTGGCACGGCATTTTTGGAACTCTCGCCACTTGCAGCTTTTGAGCTGTACGATGGACGCGCTCATTCCGCTGGTATTGTGACTGGAATTGGCATGGTTCATGGGCGTGAATGCCTGTTTGTGGCCAACGATGCAACCGTCAAAGGTGGGAGTTATTACCCAATGACCGTGAAAAAGCACATCCGGGCTCAAACGGTTGCCCATGAAAACAACCTTCCTTGTATCTACCTCGTTGATTCGGGAGGTGCGTTCCTTCCTATGCAGGATGAAGTGTTCCCGGATATCGGCCACTTTGGTCGTATTTTCAGAAATCAAGCCCGTATGTCTGGCGATAAAATTCCTCAGATTGCAGCGGTGCTTGGCTCATGCACTGCAGGGGGCGCCTATGTACCTGCCATGTCTGACGAATCAATCATCGTCAAAGGCAACGGTACCATCTTTTTGGCTGGCCCACCTTTGGTCAAAGCCGCAACAGGGGAAGAAGTTTCAGCCGAGGAACTCGGCGGTGCCGAAGTCCATACGGTTCAATCAGGAGTCGCAGACCATTATGCAGAAGATGAGCCTGAAGCATTGAGGATGGTTCGAAACGTCGTTGAAAACATCGGCCCCCGCACACTGGCTCCAGCCGCAAGTGCTCCAGCAGAAGCGCCAGCCTACGACATTGAAGATCTCCTTGGCCTCATACCGAGCGACAACCGCACACCCGTCGACATCAAGGAAATCATTGCAAGAATCGTTGACGGCTCGAGGTTCCATGAATTCAAAGCACGCTATGGGACAACACTCGTCTGTGGATTTGCACACATCCATGGGCACAAAGTAGGCATTGTTGCAAACAATGGAATCCTGTTTTCAGAATCTTCCCTCAAAGGCGCACACTTCGTCGAATTGTGTGGGCAGCGTGGCATTCCGCTCGTGTTCTTGCAGAACATCACCGGGTTCATGGTGGGCAAGGCCTACGAGGCAGGCGGTATCGCCAAGGATGGCGCCAAACTTGTGACCGCAGTTTCCTGTGTCAATGTGCCCAAATTCACAGTCATCATCGGTGGCTCACATGGTGCTGGGAACTACGGGATGTGCGGCAGAGCCTACGACCCTCGGTTCCTCTTCATGTGGCCAAACAGCAGAATCTCCGTCATGGGCGGACCCCAAGCAGCAGATGTGTTGACGACTGTCAAGCAGGATCAACGTGCTCGAGAGGGACTTCAACCAATGGAGGGTGAAGAACTGGAAGCATTCCGTGCTCCTATTTTGGAGCAGTATGAAACCGAAGGCAGTCCATATTACTCGACCGCTCGTTTGTGGGATGACGGCATTATCGATCCACGTGATACACGGGATGTGCTCGGGCTTTGCATTGCCGCGGCCAGAAACGCCCCTCTCCCCAACGACCGATTCGGCGTTTTCCGAATGTGATATATGTCAATTGAGAAATCAAAAATGCAATTGGAGATTTTACGATGATAAGCATGGAACAACCCCCTTCGACCGATTTGGTCAAATTAACCATTGAAGGCTCAAGAGCAAACATTCATTTGAACAGGGAAGAGAAATTTAACGCTCTCAATGTCCAACTGATCACAGAACTGTGCGATCTTTTGGATTGGACAGCTGAACGCAGTGCTGGGCGTCTTGATGCCCTTCACGATAACAACGGCCAGCCTTACCTACGCAGTCTTGTTCTTTCTGGAGCAGGCCGACACTTTTGTGCAGGTGCGGACATCAACATGATGAGGGATGCTGGGGCCAACACTCCTGAGGAAAACCGGGCCGACTCAAAGCGTCTCGATCGCTTGTTCAACGGGCTTTGGTCGCATCCTTGTTTCACAGTCGGGGCCATTCAAGGCGTTGCTTTAGGAGGCGGTGCAGGTTTGGTGGCATGCCTTGACCATGTCATTGGGACAAAAAACATCAAAATCGCCCTTTCGGAAGGAAAACTCGGCATTCTGCCTGCGGTGATCGGCCCTTACGTCTACCGTCGCCTAGGGTCAGCATGCTTTCGCCGCCTCGCTATGCAAGCCAGTCGGATTGAGGCAGACGAAGCATTGAGAACCGGATTTATCGAACAGGTTGTTGATGACCAAGAAGCTCTCGAAGCCAGCGTACAATCCCTGCTTGATGAAGTCCTCACAACGGGCCCATGCGCCGTTACACTGGCTAAGGAACTCACCTTGAATTTTGACCGTTGGACAGAATCAGACGAAGCATTGCGCGATTGGACCCTTGATTTCACCAGTCAAATGCGAGGTTCGAATGAAGGTCAGGAAGGCCTCTCATCGTTCCTTGAGAAGCGATCTGCCAATTGGAAACCAGAATGATGAGGATGGTTCCAATGGTCAGTAAAGTCTTGGTCGCAAACCGTGGGGAAATCGCGTGCCGTATCCTCAGGGCATGCCACGAAGCAGGCTTAGCAACAGTTGCAATCTACGCCCAAAACGACGCTGATTCAATGTTCATTGAATTGGCTGATGAAGCCGTTTTGCTTACCGGCAACACCATCGGTGAGACCTATCTCGACCAACAACAGATTCTTTCCATTGCCAACCAGACTGGAGCTGACGCCATTCATCCTGGTTTCGGTTTTCTTTCAGAACGAGCGGATTTCGCTCGGGCGGTGACCCAGGCCAAGATTCAATGGGTCGGACCAAGCCCAGAGGCCATCGAAAAGATGGGCGACAAAATGACCGCTCGAATCACCATGCGGGCTGCTGGTGTTCCGGTGATCCCTGGCGAAGAAATTGAGCATGAAGACGAAACTGATGCCCTAGAAGCCATCGAATCTGCATCCCATCGTGTGGGCTACCCCATGCTCCTCAAAGCGTCTTCAGGTGGTGGAGGGAAGGGCATGCGTGCTGTTCATTCCCCAGACCAATTAATTGAGGCTGCAATGGGTGCTCGCCGTGAAGCAATCGCTGCCTTTGGCGATGGCCGAGTCTATGTCGAACGATTACTCACGGGCTCGAAGCACGTTGAAATTCAGGTGTTGGCTGATCGCCATGGCCGAACCATTCACCTTGGAGAGCGAGAATGCAGCGTTCAACGCCGTCATCAAAAGGTGTTCGAAGAAGCGCCTTGTGCAACCATGACTCCTGAATTGCGTGAAGCAATGGGTCAGGCAGCCGTCGCCGCAGCAGAGGCTGTCGATTACGAGGGTGCGGGAACCGTCGAATTTTTGCTTGCTCCTTCAGGTGAATTTTTCTTCCTTGAAATGAACACGAGAATCCAGGTTGAGCACCCGGTAACCGAATTGGTAACCGGCGTTGATTTGGTTCGTGAACAACTGCGTATTGCTGCGGGCGAGCCAATGTCGTGTGGGCCCCTTATGATGCGAGGACACGCAATTGAAGTGCGTCTTTACGCCGAGGATGCTGCCAATAATTTCCTTCCCGCCATTGGCCCTCTGGCCGTCTTTAGGCCTCCGGAAGGGCCCGGTGTACGCCTTGACACAGGGGTCCGTGAGGGCGACGAAGTGACGCCGAATTATGATCCAATGCTTGCCAAGCTCATCGTATGGGCCCCATCGAGGGATGAAGCTCTCCAGCGAATGCGAAGAGCGCTCGATGAATTCATTGTTTTGGGCACCACCACGAACATCCGTTTCTTGCGTGAATTGTGCGATGAAGCAGAAGTGATTTCCGGTCGAACTGACACAACCACAATCGATCGCCTTTGGCCTCATGGCTGGACTCCATCAGTACCGCGTTCCATTGAAGATGCAGCCCTCATGGCAGCGGCCGTTGGTGAAAGTGCCGGCCTTCACCGTACACAGCATCAAGCCTCAAAGGGTCCAGAAGGGCCAGCCAGCCCATTCTCCACGCTTAACAGGAGGTTCCCTTGATGCATCACCAATTCAAGAGCCCAGAAGGCCCAATTGAAGTGACAATTGCCAGGGACGGAGGCGTATGGCGTCTAGGCGACATCGAGGCCAACCCAATGGCGGATGGTCGTTTGCGAATGGTTGGACCTGATGGTTCGGTCAACTTCGCACATTTGGCCAAGGTGGGTGACGTATGGTGGGTTCACCATCAAGGTCACACGTTCAAACTCGAACGCATTGAACCGGGTGCGACTGACACCGATGACGGTGGTGGGTTAACCGCTCCTATGCCGGGCAAGGTGCTGCAGGTGCTGGTCGAAGTCGGCCAATCTGTTGAGGCTGGAACGACGTTGATGGTGTTGGAGGCGATGAAGATGGAACACCGAATTGTCGCAGCATCCGATGGAATTGTTACAGCTGTGCACTTCAATGCCGATGACCAGGTTGAGCAAGGTGTTGAGTTGTTGTCGCTTGAAGACTCATGAGTTCCACTTTCGCCAATCTCCAGATACAATCCGGTCATTCAACTCAGGTTCTTGCGCATAGAAATAGGACCACGCCCATACCATTTCACCGTTCACTTCAACGTGGATCAGCGTTCGGCGAAACAGTGAATCTTGAGACTGGAACCCATAGAACCCTTCCACTCTGTCTAGGGATTGAAGCGTCAGAAAGACTTCATCCATTTCATACAATTCCCCGTGAACCGTGCCGGTATCTGAACAGCGCATACCTGGATAATCGCCAAGATTGTACAGCGCTCCTTTGGTGGACGCCTTGATGCCTTGATTGGCAATGTGGTGGGTGATGGTGCTGTGCCGGCTTTGCCCTTTCATGAGCGTCCCATAGACGAACAGATGACGAACCGGATAGGAAGTGTCTGAATTTTCAATTGCGTTTTTTAAATCTTCAATTGGAAGTTTATGCCTCAAGAGGTTTCGTTGGATGAGGTCAACATACGATGAAGTGGGTGATACATAATCGGAAATCTTCTCTTGTGTGACCCGATACGTCATCGCTTCCACAGAGGAACCATCGGCCTTGACCACATTGACCATTGTCCGCCGATAGACGGTAGGATGGCCTTCCTTGCGATCCATATTGGCAAGAGCGTTTGCGTTAAGTGAAAACAACACTCCTGGGACGGTGTGACCGCACCCTGCGGGGGTCACATCGGCAGCTCCCCCTTCTCTTGAGCGTGAATGATAATGGAACGTCAATCGATGATCAGGCAACCAACATGGCTCCAACTCGGTCCTCCCTGACGGGTCAGCACTGCGCTGTTCACACCACTGCATCCAATCTTTTGTGTCCAAGTTTGACCCGTATCCAAAATACAAGACTCGCTCTTCTTCGCTCATGACCGAGCCATCAGTTCAACCCTATTTCAACCGAACCTTGCATTTTGGGAAAGGAAAGTCTGTGACCGTGCAACTGACGCCTCAGCAGTGGACCCTTCGACCAAGGATACCGTTCAGCCCCATTGGCAAGGCTCGAGGATGTCTTGTCCACCCATCAATGGTTGAAGCACTTCAGGGATGCGCACCCGTCCGTCTTCCAACTGGTTCTGTTCCATGATCGCTACGAGGGCTCGAGAGGTGGCGACAGCGGTTGAATTGAGCGTATGTGCGATGGGCTGGCCGGAATGGCCCGGTTGACCGTACCTGATTTGAAGTCGGTTCGCTTGATAATCAGTGCAGTTCGAGCAGGATACAATCTCTTTGTATTGGTCTGCACCGGGGATCCAAGCCTCAAGGTCGTACTTTCTTGCTGCAACGGTGCCCATGTCACCTGTGCAGATGTTCACCACTTCGTAGTGCATGCCAAGTGCGTCCCACAAATCAATGCAGTTTTGCAACAATTCTTCTTGCAATTCCCACGACTGCTCAGGGCTTGCAATGATGATTTGTTCAATCTTAGTGAATTGATGAACCCGCCAAATGCCGAGGTCTGATTGTCCGTGAGATCCAACTTCACGTCGAAAGCACGGAGATACACCAACCATTCGTAATGGTAAATCGGCTTCTGGAATTGTTTCACCCATGAACATGGCTGTGAGCGGATGTTCCGCAGTTGCAATCATGTAGTACTTGTCCGGTTCAATCCCATACATGACGGTTTCAAAATCTGAAAGATCAGTCACGCCTTCGTAGGCCTCTCGATTCATCATCACTGGCGGTTGAACAAAGGTGTAGCCTCTTTGGCGAATGAAGTCCACTGCATACTGCTGTAGGGCGAATTCTAATCTGGCTAAATCGCCCTTAAGGAAGAAGAAGCGGCTCCCAACGATCTTCGCTGCACGCTTCAAGTCGACCCATTTATTCATCTCAATCAACTCGTTGTGAGTACGAGCATCAAAGGTGAATTCTGGTTTGACGCCATGAACGCTGTGCACTGTATTGCCAGTTTCATCAGCACCTTTTGGTACATCGTCATGAAGGATGTTTGGAATCCGCATTCGCAGTCGGTCGCGTTCTTCAACGGCTTCGTCAGTCTTGCGTTCGAGTTCAGAAATTTGAGCCCCAAGGTCTGCAACCTCTGCTAGAATGCGTTGAGCTGCGGCTTCGTCGCCAGATTTCTTTGCGGCTCCAATGCCACGTGCAGCAGCGTTTTTTGTCGCACGCAGTTGATTTGTCTCGTGTTGGAGGTTAATCCATGTCTGGTCCAGTTCAATCACACGGTCGATGTTGTCGTGTGGAATCCCTCGCTTGTCGTGATCCTTACGAATCACTTCAGGTGTTGTTCTAAACAGATTGATGTCGAGCATGTTGAATCACCTCAAATTGAAATTCCAAAGTCAAAGATGGCTGATCCAATGAAGATGTAGCCTCCAATCACGTAGCCTAAGATGGAACCGCCGTTCAGCAAAGGCAATCCTGCTTGAGCCCTTCCTCGTGCGACATAGGTCATCAATGCGAAGTAACCAACTAAACCTCCAATCAGTGTCGAGATGGCCACGGCAAACGCTCCACTTGAGTCCAACCATTGGGCGGCCGATAGAACCAACATGCCTGGGAAAATCACGTCGCCGAGTCCCATGAACATGGCATCCTTTCCTTTCTGTTTCTTGGGTGCGCCCTTGGAAGGTGTAGGAGCAGGTGCATCACGATCTTTCATCGATGAAGTTTCTTCAACGAAAGAGTAGCCTTTTTCTTGCGGTGCAACCAGAAGGATTGGCAATCGCAAATTGATCATGGTATCTGCCAGATCCAGCATGTGCTTGGATTTGTACACGGCCCACGCATCGTAAATTGCGGCTGCAATCATGAACACGATGATGAGGGTTGGGACAAACGCCACTCCGAGCATCACCACAACACCCGAACCAACCAGCACGCCAACCGTATTGACAACATACCATTCACTGTGCACATAGAGCAGCACCATGAGCACCAACGCTACGATGACACCGAGAATGAGAGGCACATCATAGAGTTGCAGGCCGCTGACGACGTCCATGTCCTCAGTGATGAGTCCAGAGTTGATTGTGGTTGATTCCGTGCTGTACAGCGCATGGAAGTGTGTTTGATTGCCCGTTGTGCTCGCAAACCAACCCGTTTCGAACCCTTCGTCAATGTCCAAACTGATTTTGTTGAGAAGGGATGTTGTCCAAAGCCAGTGGGCTTGGCTCTCGGTTGTGATCAACATGTCACTGTACCCTGAAAAATCTCGATCTGTCAGGCGCACTGATTGGATGGTTTCGCCAAACCCTTCGAGGTTCATGTTGGTTTGTTGGGTGAATTCCGTGTCCTGGGTCGCATTCCATTCAAACCCAATCACGTCACCGTTTTCTTCACCCAACAAGATCAATCCTTCTTGGTTTGAGGCAAGGTCGTATGGAGTTGTGGACCAGGGAGAAGGCCCGAAGTCGGCTGAGCTCAACTTGCTTGTAGCGTTGTGCTGGAACAGAACCGTTGCCATGTTGTTGATTTCAGGCAGGTTTGGGTCAAAGGCAGGGGCGGTTTCTTCCAGCAAGATGACAGCCACCATGGTCGGGGTTGCAATCAGGACCTTGTCTTCGGCAATCACTTCGGTATGGAGGGTGCCTAGGTGGGCATCAAGTCCAACTGGAAGTCGCCACTTGGCCTGCGTCACCATGAGCCCAGGGTTTTCTTCGAATGTGTTGAAACGGTGGAGGAAGTTTCCTTCATCAACAATGTACATTGCATCGTTTGTATGGAATCCAACCATGCAACCAGTTCCGAGCGCTGCAAGGTAACCCGTGAACTCTTCTTCACCATCAACGGTGGTGGTTTGCATGCAGCTGTAGGAATCGATTGTTTCACCGGTTTCAGCGTTGACGTACCACACCCAAGCCCCATTGGCAAAAGTGAACACATCTTCATCCACGCTCACGTGAAGGGTAAACTCATCGCTGTGCGGGTAGCGAACATGTTGGTTGGTCCATGTTGGCTCTCCTTCCACCATTGAGTGGCCCTTGTAGAAACTGATGTTTTCACCCCAGGTGCCCTCGCCCCCAGTCACTTCACTCATGAAATGACCATCATAGCCGCTGTGGCCTATGTAGGCACTTTCGTATTCCGTGGTTGCTTCGATTTCATAGGGTTCTGAATCCAAATCGATCATCACCATGTGCGCCAAAGGCACAGTGGAATACATCAAAGCAAGGCACAACACGCCCATGATTCCGTATTTGATAATCCAGTCTTTCTTGTACTTTGCAAGGGCAAGAATGAACGCTGTAAAGATAAAAATCATCACCAATTCAAGCAAAATATACCGAACCTGAGTTGCTCCGGATTCACCGAAAGCATGCAATCCTGCAACATCGTACCACGGTCGAATGTAAAGTCCAATCACGATGGTGAGGATGAACATGCCCATCATGCCCAACATCGAGGTCATTTGTTCTCTCATCATGTGAAGCAGACTGTCTTCAGCACGAAGTTCAGCTTCGACGGCCTTGAACGCCTTGGACTCTTTGCCCGAGGCCTTTTTTCCACCGGACGAGGCCGTGTTGTCGTTGCTCATGCCCTATCGGAGCGTGCGTTCCCATATCAGCATGGTGATTCCATACGCCCCCTACGGGGGCGATACAACAGTGTTGATGTCGAAAGGCAAGAGGCTATTCACCAAGGGGCTATCCAACGACCGGAGGGGGCTTTTTTTGGACGATGTTCGAGCGTGGTTAGACAGCACGAAAAACAGAGGTATGGCCCTCGGTTTGAACCACACAAAGGCTGCACTGGACCGACTTAGCCTGCCTCATCAACCCGAGCACATCATCCACGTCGCAGGAAGCAACGGCAAAGGCACAGTTTGCGCCTTAATGGCTGGATCTTTGACGCTTTCTGGAGTTTCAAATCTGTTCTTTTCATCCCCCCATCTCGTGAGGGTCGAAGAGCGCATACGCTTCAATGGGATTCCAGTTGATGCTCCCACGTTTAATCGAGCCGTGAGCAAGGTTCGTAGCGCTTCGAAGCAAGAACCAGAAATCCCTCTCACCTTCTTCGAAGTGACCTACCTTGTTGCGATGCAGTGTGCCAGCGATGCAGGTGTAGAGGTGCTGATTCTAGAAACTGGTCTTGGCGGAAGGAAAGACGCCACACGCTCAGGCCCGGCAACCATTTGCCTCGTGACATCCCTAAGCGCCGAACACAAGGATGTGCTTGGATCCTCTCTTCCTCTCATCGCCAAGGAAAAAGCAGCAATAGCCCGCCCTGGTGGACGATTGTTGATTCGTAAGCCAAGCGATGCTGCAGTGAAAGAGGCAATGCTCGAAGAAGCCAATATGGCCGGTCAACCTTCACTGGGCGAATCAAGAGTGCCGGCAAGAACTCAGTGGGTTGAGATTCCGGGTGAATCTTCTGTTCGTCAAGAAGCGATGATCTTGGCCGAGGCCTTGTTCACAGCCGTTGAATTGCCAAAGGAGCACCTTCAGTTGGCAAACAAAACGGTGCGGTGGCCAGCGCGCATGCAGCACCTTTCTGTTCAAGCAACTGGCCACCACCCCTACCTTTTGGATGCAGCTCACAACCCGTCAGGGTTGCAGCGCGTTTTGCCTGAGTTAGAACAGATCATTCAAGCAGCATGTGAGGGTGAGGAAGGCGGCTGGAGTCTTCTGTTTGGTACATCGCCACAGGATGATTTGGATGCATTTTGTGCCCCCTTACTCGATTTGTGCAAGCGACATCCTCCACACATGGTGGTGTTGAGTGAGCCTCAGGGCGGTCGGTATCCTGGCGTAGACAGTGATGTGTTAGCCCAATATCCATGGCAGTGCTCGGTTCAAGCCACGATCAAATTACCCAATGATGCCGTCCAGACCCTCCTCCAACATCCTGCATCGTCGGTTGGTTTAGTGGTCAGCCTTGGTTCGCTGTATTTACAGGGGAATCTCCTCGAAGCACTCGGCTTAGACGGTGATGGTCACCTGTCGCTGCTGGCGAAGGGATGATAGCACGCTGCTTGGTGTGCGGAGCGGTGAGCGAATGAGTGACAAGTGGGATCAGCGATTTATTGACCTCGCCTTCCATCTTTCTGGATGGAGCAAAGACCCCTCGACAAAGGTGGGTTGCGTGGTTGTTGGCGAAGACAGAGAGATTCGTTCAACTGGATTCAATGGCTTTCCACGTGGCATCAGCGACGACAACGAACGCCTGACAGACCGGGCAAAAAAATACCCACTGATTTGTCATGCTGAAGAAAACGCAATCATGCATGCTGCACGGATTGGTGTTTCGCTCAAAGGCAACACCGCCTTTGTCACATGGCCACCATGCTCGCGTTGCGCTCGTTCGCTGATTCAAGCTGGCATCCGGGAGGTCGTGTATCCCACACCACAAGAAATACCGGAGCGTTGGTTGGAAGATTTTGAGACTTCAAATGGCATGCTAAAGGAAGCAGGCGTTCTGGTTCGCACCGTAGACCCTCAACCTGAGTGAACCCAACCGAGGGTTTCATGCACCCTTACACGAAGGGAGTCCCATGAGAGGAGGGGTTGTCGCAGGCGGCCTCATCGTGCTCATGCTTCTTTCGGGGTGCGTAGCCCCGACGGTACCCCGCACCACTGTGAACGAAGAGGCACAAATCCCGGATGGAACCGAATGCAATGGAATGGTTCTTTTGTGTGACCGCACCTATGATGATGTCACATTCCCCGAAACGCACAATGCGTTTTCCACACATGAAGACGGGATTTACTATCCAGCGGCAAACCACCAGACTGGCCTTTTGGCCCAATGGAACGCTGGAATCCGTGCGTTCATGATTGACACGCACTACGAAGTTCTAGGTGACGAACGGGTCGAAACGGTCCGCCTTTGCCACGGTGACGATGATCGAGGGTTCAGCCCCTGTACGTATGGAACCGTCAACGCAGTGACCTGGCTTTCCCAACTCAACGCTCTCATGCAAGACGCACCGAACGATGTGGTGACCTTGTTGGTGGAAAATTATGTTCAAGCCGACCATCTAAAAGCAGTGATTGAACAGTCAGGGCTGTACGATTTGGTGTTTTATCACACCATGAATGAACCATGGCCCACCCTTGCAACCATGCTAGAAGACCGCACTCCACTGGTTGTGTTTTGGGAACAATCAGCAGATCCTGCACATCCTTGGGTGCATGATTTCTTGACCCACAGTTGGACCACAAATTTTGCTGAAGAGAACACTGAAGACATGAACTGCGATCCACTTCGTGGCGATCCAGAACAAGAGGTCTATCACATGAACAACTGGCTCCGGGGTCCACTCGGTCTTTCGGATCCGGGCAGAGGGGATGAGGCAAACAACGTTGACTTCTTGGTTGAGCGAGCCACTGAGTGCTGGATTCAGCATGGAAAGCGTCCGACCTTCATCGCTGTTGACTGGTGGGAAGATGGCGATGTTGTCGCCGCTTCGGTTGCCATCAATGCCTTAGAATCGCCAAATTAAGCCCAGAATCTACGGGTTCGTGCGTATTCAATCTCTGCATTATGAATCGCTTCAA
This sequence comes from Euryarchaeota archaeon UBA258, assembly GCA_002502605.1. GTDB lineage: Archaea > Thermoplasmatota > Poseidoniia > Poseidoniales > Poseidoniaceae > MGIIa-L1. Next base: position 67,021 of record DAPR01000042.1, on the reverse strand, counting down.
GCAGACCTTCTGTGTTGTTGCGTTGAGTCCGTCTCAACAGGCGCTGGGCGGTTGCTTCACCAACCCCTCGCCCCATCAAGCACAAGACAGCCTCGTAGCCTCTGCTTTGAACCAAGTCGGCGTTTTTCATCATCCGCCCCTGGTCCTTTTCATCTTCAGACGCCACCCATCCTTCGAGCATCGCTTGCATCCCCTCACGAGCGCAAGCTAACATGGTGCCCGAACACTTTGTGCACTTTTTGATGCCATCGATTTCCTTGAAACGAGCGACTCTGAACCGTCGAACATTTTTACAGCGAAGGCAACATAATACCGCACGTTCATTGACCAGGCGGGTTCGTAACTTCTCACGGACTGCAGCGTTATCCCAATTCGGGAGAAGCAAGTCGCGACTCGAGCGGTTTGAGACACCCATCGGCCCAGTAGGCGAAATTTCGATTTCGATCAAACCTGATTGGATGGCGTGCAAGACATCTCTTGCACCAAGCACATCCATTCGCTCGTGGAACAACTTGTCGAGCACCTCCTCCATCACCACCGTGCCACGGTACTTACGCAGCAATGCTTGGAGGTTGATTTTCCGTGGATCGACCCCATGGCGAAGAATACCGAATGTTTTGGCGACCTGTGCAAAACGCCAACGCACCTGCCTTGAATTTGGTAACGTCACGCTCAGCAATCCCTGCAAGGCATCAGGTGGAGTTTCAGTGAGCCAACCAACGATATGGTCGGCGTGAATTTCACCAGTTTGAAGACTGATTCGAGTTGGTTCATTGACCAATCGGCCCCATTTTCCAGTTTTGGTTGAAGCCATGGCCATGAGAAAGTGTCCAATCGCTTCGTTGATTCTTGAGCCATGGCAGGAATTGATGACGATAGCGTCCTCTCGTTCCTCAATGGTGATTTTTCGATCCGTAGCCAAAACACCGGTCACCTCGAGGTGATTGGTGATGGTTTCAGCAAGCAAGCCGAGGGCTTCGTCGTCGATTGGATGTTCTTTGAGTGTTGAGGAACGGTCCGCGAAGATGCCGTTCACATCAACAACATCTGATTCAGAATCTGGAGGTGTCTCGTAGGCACCTATGTCCATTGCCACCAAACCTCGTAGCCTTCCAATGTCGCGAGCGATCGCCTTGGGCACTGGAGGCAATTCACCAACCCACTGCGGTGCATTTGCTTGATCAGAGACAGGGGTCACAAGCAATTCTGATTGCTCAGGGTCAGCATCGATGATCATCCATGTGCGGCCGGCCATGACAAATTGCCTTCGATGGCCGTCATCGTCTTCACCGCTGTCGTTGAGTGAAAGGACGAACGCTTCGTCGACGTTGCCTAAACTCCTCCGAGTTACGGCGTCGCGAACGCGATAGGATTGCTTGTCGGGAATCATGGACAGGTGATTGCTCACCCATTGTCGTGTACGGCCTGCGGTGGAAAACCAGCCCTTGGCAAACAGTGCAGGAACGGGGACCTGCAAGCTCTTGAGGTCGTTTGAGATTTCTTCATCGGGAACATTGTACCTTGGGCGTTCCTCGGGGAGTTTGAGTTTCTTTGCAGCAGCCTCAGCTTGTGCAAGGGCGTAGACTTTCGCAGGCCAACGGTACCACGGTACTTCCTTTGGATCGGGTGTATGGCGGATGATCCAACTGTCTGCAAGCACCTTGAGGATGGCTTCAGTGTCATGGCGCACCCATCCTTCGAATTGACTTGCGTTACCAATGATTTCAGTGGCAGTGTCGATGGGAACGGCGTTGTGTGAATGAGCCATGAGCACAAGCTGGTTCGCCACAACTGCTTTTGGGCGTTGACGCCATTGAACCGGCTCGATTTCGCCAAACATTGCCTTTCGGGCCACAACGGCACCCTCTGCGATCTCATCGGCGTCCCATGCCAAGAGATGGCCCCTACCAACCCCGCCAAGCCTGTGGTCGGCCCGTCCAACCCGCTGGAGCATGCGATCAACAGAACGTGGGCTTTTCACTTGGACAATGCGTTGAATTTTGCCGACGTCAATACCTAATTCGAGGCTCGAGGTGCAGACAAGTCCTGCTAATTCTCCGGCCCTCAACCTGTCTTCCATATCTTGGCGGGTGTCCGTAGCCAGTGACCCATGGTGAACTCCTATTTGCACGTCTGGTGCCATGCTTTGTAATCGATTGGCGATGGTTTCGGCATCGTTTCTGCTGTTGACAAACACCAAGCATGGAGGCTCGGTTCTCAACACCTCGATGAGACGGCGAAAACTTGCGTGAACCCTTGGTGTAACGCCCATTTCGATTCCTCCGACTTCATCCTCTGCCAGTGGTTGTGCGCATTCAACTGTCAAATCTGTGCTGCGTTCACCCATTGCAATGATTGCTTCCCCACGGCCAGGAGAAAGCCACTGTGCGACTTCTTCAGGGTTCCCTACGGTGGCTGATAATCCGATGCGTTGAACACGATGTCCAGACAACGCCTCTAAGCGCGCTAAACCAAGCGATAATTGCCAGCCACGTTCACTTGCCGCCAAATCGTGAACTTCGTCGACGATGACTGCGCGTACGCTTTTCAGAAGTTTTCTCAGGTTTTTTCCAGTGAACATCAACTGAAACGTTTCAGGAGTGGTGACAAGCAAGTGCGGGGGTTTTCTGGTTTGTCTTGTTCGTTCGCTCTGAGTTGTATCCCCGTGCCTCAAGCCAACCTTGAGCCCGACAGCGCTCGAGATTTCCTCAAGCCTGCGATCCACGTCTCGATTGAGAGCTCGCAAGGGCGTGATGTAGAGGATTGCAAGGGGTTCCCACTCTTCAGTCAGGCATCGATGGAGCACAGGGAGTACAGCGCTGAGGGTCTTTCCAGATCCCGTGGGGGCGATGATGATTCGGTCTTCACCGGCGCATAGGGAAGGAAGAGCCTCAGTTTGAACGGGCGTTGGTTTCCAGCCGCGTTCGTTCAGTGATGCCGCTAAACGATCATCAAGGATTGAAAACGCGCCAGACATAGTCTCCCCACCCTCTTCGAGTGGTCCTCATGCCGACCTCTTTTGAGGATTTGCAGTGCTTCAGAGCATCAGATGACTGGAAAAATCGGATGATGTTCAATCAATCGTCATCGTATTCATCTTCGTCATCATCTTCATCCTCGTCCCAGTCTTCTTCCTCATCAAAGAGGCCACCACTGTGATCGATGGTTGTACGTGAAGCGATGGTTGCAACGCCAATGAGCACGAGAATTGATGTAACGATGAAAATCCAAGCAAGTGGGTTTTCACGAGGTGAATCAAACCAGCCGAGGTACTTTGGATAAGCAAGATCGACAGAATGCTCTGCGCTGTTGTCATCATCGTTCACCTCGATAATGAGGTTGTCACGGTCGACAACAACTCGGATTCGGTCGACATCTTCTGCATTCCATGTCGTGTCCACATCAATGATTTCATTGGAATCGATACCAGACAGTGTGATTTCATCAAATGGTTTCTCTGCATCGCCTGCATAGAAACTGACCTTGAACGAACGGTTTGTATCGCCGCCTGTATTGACGATTTGTGCATTCACCTTGACTGCTGAACCCGGTGCGACGTGGTCGTCAGACAAATCGATGGACCGAACACGCAGTTCAGGTCCAACGGCGCCGAGCCGAATCCATTGTCGTTCAAAGTCCGTATCGTCAACCGCAAGTTCTGGAACCGGGCTGGCTTCAGAATTGGAGACAACAGGGAACTGGTTCCCTGCGGCGTCATAGCCTGTGACATAGAAGCCAACGAAATCACCAGCTTGCGGTGTTATCCGTCCATCGTCGGTCAAATCAACGGCTCCAGTCCAGATCACATTTTGACCGTCTTGTTGCATGCCGAGGAGCGTCGAACCAGCACCTATGGTGACGGTCCGTGTTGCATCCCGCATGACCCAGTGGACCATTTGCCGCGACCCAGTCAAATCAGCATCTTCAGTGCCATGGAATTCGACTGGAACAAAAGTGAGATCGTTATTTGCGGAAATATCGATGACATTGAGCGGGCTGGTGCGCTTTACGACACGTGGTGCCGCATCATCAACAATCACTTGCAATGTGGTTGAGACCAAGGTCCCGGTCATGTCTTCTCCACGGCCTGGAATGTTGGTGATGGAAATCAAACATGTTCGGGTTGGAGAGGATTGAAGCGTGGTTGCCGAGGAGAGTGGTACTTCGACTGAGTAATGACCTTGTTCGGTCAATGAGCCATCGCTCCACATCTTTTCTCCATCAAACACTTCGACAAGAATACCCACGTCTCTTGGCGCAGGAACGCTGCTGCCTTCATAGACAACGGTTCCTGTGAAGGCTAGACGGTCATCCTTGCGGACCCGGCTGCCATCTGCGACTTGGCCGGTGCGTGGCTCACTGATGTCTTCAACGAGGTAATCGCTTGGAGCGAGCATGAGGTCGTTCTCAACTCGGAAGGTGTGTTCCAAAAGCAGGATACGGTCTTCATACTCAGAACCACGCTCTTTGTAGATCAACGCCACATCGCCCATCTCTTCATCAGGCCAATCCCAGCCGATTTCAAAGTGGAACGTCAATTGAATCCACGGTAGGCCAGAATCATTTGTTGTTTGGTGCATCGTGCTGGTGGACATGAGGGTAATGAACTCGCTTTCCGACCAGAACGTATCGTTCATCCCGGAGTATGAGATGCGTTGAGCGTCTCTCAATGGGTTTGGCCCCTCAAAGTCAAAGACGAGTGAAATATGCTCGAAATCGATGGCCGTGTTGGCATCAATGAATCCGAGGGTAATGACTTGTTCCATGCCTGCAAAAATAGGGGCATTGTCGTCATGTCCAACCCATTCGAGTCCGGTGAACACCGCAGAGGAATCCTTCCGGGTTCGGAAGGTTGCGTCGTCATGCTCAAATCCATGTTCGGATTCAAAAGTGAAGATTTCATCATCGTCGCCAACCATTGAGTAAAACAGAGGGTTTCCTGCCTCATCGCCACCTTGCCAATAGTATGAGACACGACCCATATTGGGGTTTCGAGAGTGATCGATGGTTGTGATGAACCACTTATTCTTCGCTTCAGTTGTGTTGTGCACGCTCTTTGTTGCGTATTCTTCTAGATCGGCTTCACCATTTCTGTTGCTGTCATGGTCTGCTTCGACCCAATACATGAGATCAAGCGTCATCGGGTGACCAACATCATCGTTGACCATGATCTTGATTTCTTGCTGCGAACTTGCTGCTTCATAGCCGTCATCAAGCGGAGCGATGGCCATTCGCTCGGGAGCTGTTGCATCGACCTTGTAGGTTCGTTGCCAGTCGGAGTTCGAGGCCATAACGTGAGTTGGATCACGCTCGTTGTAGGTCTGAACCTCGTAGGTGAGGCCGTCAGGTACATCGATGGCTGGCAGGTCAATGCCGATGAAGAAGGTTCCATTGTTGTTGGTTGTGTCTCTGGCGGTGCTCTCCACCCAACCGTTGCGAGAAATTCGCACGTCAAAGGCACTGTCCTTTGGAGCATCTTCGGTGTCGTGGAACCACATGGCTCCTTGGAAGTAGAGGGTTTCCCCTGCTGCAACCCAAGAGTTGTCTGGGACATCATCCATGGTCAATCTCCCATCGTTGTCACGGACCTTGAGCCAACCGAGGCCAAAGCTGCGGTTGACTTCCATTGTGTCATCGCTCAACAAATCAAGCGGTGAATAGCCAGCAGAGCCGCTGTTGTCCAAGCACCCTGTCTTGAATCGAACTCCACTTTGATCAGGGAATTCTGAAGTCACATGGAAAATCCAGTGAATCTCAAGAATACCATTGTTTTCAGCAGACCATGAACTTGCGTCCATTTCGATGTAGTCTTCTGGATCATTTGGATCGGGGAACACGTCACCGTTCTGCCAAGTCATCGTTGGGTTTTTGGCAATGGATTTAGTTTGCAAGGTCAAGGTTGCTTCTGACATGCTTGTAGCGTCTTCACCGATGATGTGTCGGGTCACAACTTCGTAAGGCTGCAGCCGCTCATGGAGAATTTCACCTACAGGGATCTGGATGTCGAGGTTGATCGTGTTCACGGTGTAGGTGACTGAGAACGACTGCATTTCGAGAACGCCTGATGACGAGGAGACCAAACCAATAGAGAGGTTAGCAATGCCCGCACCGGTGTCTGGAATACGGTCGTTGAGGCACTTCAGGAGGTTATTGACGCCTCCTGATACGGTAAGGTGGGTGACGGTAATCGGTCCCATCAATGCACCATTGCTGGCTGGCATTTTCCAACAGGTGGGTGTTGTCCACTCGGAAGGTTTGTTGGGATCAAGGAGGCCACCGATTTCGATTCCAGCCTCTTCTGGAGCATCTGCGTGTTGAGCAACGATGATGTTTGAAATCGAAGGTGTGCTCTGTGAATTTGAGGATGATAATTCAACCCTCAAGCACATGTAATAGCCTGTCGGACTCAATGACTTGGTTTGACCAGATTGAGCTGTGGTCCAAGTTTGCACACCGGTGCTGCCCGAAGTGCAGGTGGATGAGGATGAGTAGCCATAATTGACACGAATCGAGGTTCCTGATGGTGTGGTGGAGTTCCATGTTAAGGTTGCAGCAACCGTAGTTTGTGTTCCGCTACCGACGTATTGGTTGACGTACATGTAGGCAGAACTCACGTACGAGGTGGTGTACTCAACACCAATGCCGTCCAGAATTGGGGTCGCAGAAGCCGTCCCATTCAGCGTTGCTCGCCAAAGCAGGCTGTTGCTCGGGCTTGAGAAGATGACCGTTTGTCCAGCATTGACATTGCGCCAGGTTGTACCACCGTCATTCGACAAATCAACACTGATGCTTGTCCCTGATGGCAGGTAGCCTAGGATACTCTTCACTTCGTATTCTGAGATTGGTTTTGAAATTGAAATGGCCGTTCCAACGATAAGGTTCGAAGTTGAAGTTGGTGTGCGTGCATCGAACAGAGCTCCATCACCATGATGGTAGATCTTGTGACGAGATGAACTTGGACAGTACGCAGTGCTGTAGTACGAACAGGAAAAACTAAGTTTTCCTTCATCCGCTTCAACAAGACCGTAGTGTCCACCTTCTGTGATTGGTTTGACACCCATGTGTTCGATGAAGTTGCCGTTGAAGGTAAAGTAGTGATGGTAGCTGTCGTAGTTGTAGCCTGAACCGCTCTTGTAGGATTGATCGTATTCGTTGTAGATGATGGTCGGATAGTTGACGACAAGTCCAGCACCGTATTGAGTCGGAATGGTCGATGTTGATCCAAGCGTCCACGTCCCATTGACTGAACTCGGCGTGTTTTTGTTGACCTCGTTCAGGTAGTGTGCCTGTGCCTGATAACTGTAGGTTGAAACCCACATCTTTCCTGTTGATTCATCGATGTCAACTCCGGTGACATAGTTCGGGCTGAACGACCAAGATTGCTCACATTTCCACTGCATGGAACTTGAAACGGACCATTTGGTGAGGTAGTAGTACGAATCGTGAGACGTGTAGACATTGTTTCCATCAACGACGGCGTCGCTCATCTTGTAGTATTGGCTTGAACTGCATCCGTTGGTGTTGATGCTCGCTGTACCGATGTATGCTCCAGTTGTAGCGTTGATTCGTAGGATGGTTGGCAATTGATACAATCCAGAGGAGGTGTAGCGCATGACGTGGTACTCGTCATCAATCATTACGACAACGCCGATGTAATTCCAACTAGCAGTGGTGCTGACGCTCATCTGTGGGAACACCTTGGTGAGTCCTGTGTAGCCTTGGTCGCCGTTGGCCATGAACTGGCCTGTTGTGTTTTGCACTGCCGACCCCTTCGATTGGATTTGCTGAGTGCGGCCAAGGTCGATCCCGCTATCGGTTGGGTTCCCTCTCAGTTCCATTTCTTGGGAATCAACGTTGACGTTTTGACGGCTGCCAGATGTGAATGGCGAAGGAGGTGAACCCGACCATGCACCATCACCAGATCCACCAAAATGGGCGTTTGTGGTGAAGTTGGTGTATGTGGTTCGGCTGGCGTCCCCTCGAAGCTTGAACTCAGCGGACGTCACCTCGGCGCCGAATGGAATCGACAAGTCTCCGGCGCTTCCATTTCCACTGCCGGAAAAGGTGTGGGTGTAGGAGGTGGTACCGTTTTGAAACTGTGTCTCAGTGGTCGCTCCAGCGGCGATAGGAGCCATCAGCGAAGTGAGGAATATAAGGGTAAGAAAGATTGCTTTTCGCATGAAAATCACCGTGTGTCCCTCAATGGGCCTTCGGCCCACCGAAGCCAAAGCATTTCAACTTCTCCCCGGACCGTCACATTGACAAAATAGACGCGCCAATGACGACTGTTTTCCCATGGCCCTCGAAGATTATATTCGATTTGTGGTGTCTTGGTTTGACATCCAATTCTTGCCCTTATGAAAGGAAGCCTCAAGAAGTTGTTCGGATTCTTACCAAACGGGGCGAAGCATGGTTACCGGTTTTATTTCTAGATGGTGGGCCGGCCAACACGGTAAGCAACTCGGGTATGCAGCGACAGCATCGGGGGCAACCGGACTGTTGTTTCTCATGGCTGTCACCCATCTTTTGTTTTTGCAGGGCGACCCTTCTTGGAAAGACTACACAGGGCATGCTATTGGTCTTGCAGCGGTATCAAGCGTCCTCTTTTTGATCATCATACCGGAATTTCTTACGCTCCGCGGTCATGCATTGTTGCTTGAGGAATTGAAAGAGCTCGACTCCACTTCCGAAATTCGTCGAAGAAAGGAAGAGGGAAACGAATCTGCTGACGCCCTAGGTGCTGGCCACGCAGCCTCATGGACGGCATTCCTTGAAAGCAAGGGACTCCGACGGTGAGGCAGAGGGGAACACGTTTGTCGAGCCACGTACCGCATGACCCATTGTATTCTCTTCTTAGAGAGATGGTCCTTGCCGCCGGTATGATTGGCATCTTGGTGCTGGGCCTTTACGCCCACACTGGTTCAATGCCGCCTTTGGTTGTCGTTGAATCCTCTTCAATGATTCATGAAGAAAACGGTGAGGTTGGTAGCATTGATGCAGGGGATTTGGTCCTTGTTCACCGTCAACCGATGGAGACCGTGATCACCTTTGCTGAAGCATCAAATCCATCGCATCCCAATTTCGGCTATGAGCAGCATGGTATGGCGGGCGATGTCATCATTTACGACAAAAACGGTGAAGGCGGTACACCTATTATTCATCGGGCAATCCTTGAAGTCGTTGCCCATACCACTCAAACGCCCAACAGAAGTGTGGCTCAAGA
>DAPR01000042.1:53495-57752 GCA_002502605.1 Euryarchaeota archaeon UBA258 | reverse complement strand
GAGCACTGCCCTGATGGCGGTAGCTTTGATGATGCTCTTTTGGATGAAGATGGCCAAATCGGGACCTGCATCATGACCTGGAATGTACCAGGTACAAATGTCGTCAATGCAACAACCATCTCTCTTGCTTTCGATGGTGATGAAGCCGGTTATTACGACTGCAAACGCCTCGCACACGCCAACGTCGAGCCTTATCTTGTCGTATGGAATTGGACGCCTTCCCAAGAAGGGATGTTAACTCTGGGCGATAACAACCACTGTTCTGTTGACCAAGGATCAAGCGCAGTGAACGGATCAGTTGGCGTTCATAGCGCCTCAGGGGTGGTCAAACCCGTTCGTGATTCATGGCTCATCGGCGTCGCTGGTGGAGAATTACCTTGGTTGGGTACGGTAAAACTCGCGCTCAACACGGCTCCGGGATCGCCGGGCACGGTCTATGTTCCAAATTCATCCTATCTTGCTTTGTTCGTGCTTGTGACCGCAGTTCTTGCAGCACCGCTTGTGCTGGAACCAGTTCTCAGACGGCTTGTTGTCGGGGCGCCAGAATTGAAATTGGCTGAAGATGAGTTAGAAGAGGAATAATCAGTGGCTGAGTGCCTCATCCAAATCCAATTCGCCTCGAGCCACGGCCAACGCCATATCTGCTGAGATGGTTTTCCGCCCATTGCTTCGTTTCCGGCTTTGGCGTTGAATTTCCTTCAGTTGCCCCTCGCTTGGTGTAATGTTTCGTTGCTCCCAAACCCTCCGGCCGCGAATCATCGCAATTCGAATGGCGGAAATGACGTGATTATGGCGCAGCAATCCCCTTGATGTTCTCGCTTCGTCGACCTGTTCAATCAGCAGACTTGATGCAATACATTCGTTGATGATTTGGTCGCGCAAGAGCGGTGCTCCATCGCCAATCCGTACTCTGCTTTGTTGATGCTTGACCGCTGATTTGATGCTTTCAATGTGTGCAGTCACTTTGTCGATTGATTCCAATTGGGACATGCCCAAGACGACACCATCCCCCATCCATGCAATGCCAGGCCGAGGCCCTGGGTCAATACCAAACGTCAATTCATGAATTTGATGGACTCCCCGTAGGTGAAGCAATGCTCTTTGGATGGCTCCCTCGATGTCTTCTAAAGATGCTGCTACAGGCCAGCCTTGGTCCTCTTTACCAACGATTTCCACATCGCTTGCTATCCAAACGGTTTCTGCGTGGGAAAGAGGTGCGTCATGGTCAAGCAAATCGAACTTGAGGTTTTGGCGCTTAAGCGCCTGCATCAATCTGAACGCCAATCGGAAGTCCATGGTCCGCACTGCAAGCCTTGCCACGAGGGAGAATCATCGGGGGAGGTTGAAGGAAGTTTGTATGGCTCGCCTCGTTTCACCGGGGTTGGATTTAGAATTTTTTTGGGGATCTCAGCCGAAGTTATCAAGAACGATTGACATGGATGAACATCTGTGTCAAGCCAATATGAGCGGGAGTTGCGCCAAGTTCTTGCCGGGGTTCCATCGGGTGTTGAAGGCGTTATTCGTTCATGCAGTCCAATTGAAAAAGAGCGGATGAGGCTGGTTCTTCATCGACCCTTTTTGGTTGTGCGTGCCGCAGGTTCTGGTATGGAAGGTACGGGGGATCTCCTTGCTTTGCGCGGGGATTTATGTTTTCCAATCGAAGTCAAAAGCACGAAAGCGGATAAGTTGTACCTCTCAGGGCGCACAAAAGATCAGTACGATGCGATGGTGAATGAAGGCGAGCGATGCCATCTCATGCCCCTCTACGCACACCGGCTAAAGGGTGTGCGCGGCGACTCATGGCGCATCTTCAGGGTTGAAACCTCCAACTTATCAGGACGGTTACGCCAGTTGGAAAAATGGATTCCAGCCTTCCCGAAGACTCGAAACGGCTCCAATTATCTCAATTGGGAGGATGGTATGCCGTTGAATCAACTGATTGCGTTGCTCTGTTCGACAGCGGGGGCAGAAGCGGCCAGTCTTGCTGGATTGACGGCTCGTTCGTCAACCGTATCACCAAGCGCGCTTCCTGATACTGCATCAGATGTCCCTCAACCTTCTGCCCTTTCACCCGTTCTTCGTGGGCGTACGCAAACCAATGTTTTGGCAGAGTTAGCTCGTAGACGGTCTTAATTCGATCAAAGATACGGTACAGCAATGATGAAAATCAGCATCATGAGCAGTGCAAGTGAGGAAAAACTCGAGGCCTTACTCGAAATATGATCAATCCACATGGGGTGTATATCCCATAATTTTGTTTTCTTTCCGAGCCTTTTGACCGCTGAAAGCGTTCCATGGAGGGTGTCCTTGAACAGATGACCTCCATCGAAAGGTACCATGGGGATCAAATTAGTGAATCCGAGGAGGATGTTGACCCACATCAGCCAGAAAAAGAAGTTGATGAAGAACAACAGTCCGCTGATGCCAATCACTGCGCCAAGCCCTTCATCTGCGGTTGTCAGCATGGCTTCTTCCATTGGGTACATCGAAACGCCTTGGAGTTGAAACGGTACAACCATCAGGGTCAATATGTGGATTGGAGCATAAATGGATTTGACCAATGTCCCCCCCTCAAAGCGAGGTGAGAACGGGCCGGCTAAACGATCAATGCCCTCCGTCCCCTCGCTCAAGCCTTCAACACCCAAAAACGGATCTCCAGGCTGAATGTCACGTGCATCTAAATTGGCTTCGGACCAACCCATATTTTCGTGATAGAGGTACTTGTCAGCAAAAACAATCGTCAACTGTTCTTCTTCGCCATTGGCGTGGATGACGTCCATTGTGACGGTGTCGTTGGCTCGATAGAGTTGCATTTGATCTCTGAAACCATCCATTCCAATGACCTCTGTTCCGTTGATGGCGGTGATGATGTCCCAAGGTTCCATGCCAGCTTTCTCAGCTTCACCATCAACGATGATTGAACGTGCGTGTGGGTGAGGGGTTGTCGAGATGGCTTGCCCTGCCAATCCACCGAGCATGAGGAGGCAAACAAAGGCAGCAAAGAGGTTGGTTGCGGGACCTGCAGCAAACATGCGCATGCGTTCCCTCCGAGGTGCTCGTTGCAGTTCCTCGTACTGCGGTTCAGCAAAGGCGCCAAGCGGTAAAGGGCCGAGTTGCAGCAATCCAAAGGCTCGAATGCGCATGCCATGAGCTCGGGCCAGCAAACCATGTCCAAATTCATGAATGACTAGGGCTACAATGAAGGCCATTGCCCCCCATCCAAGAGGGATCATTGGGTTGATGCCGGGTATGGCGACAAGTTCACTCGCAGTTGGCGGGGCTGTTGTTGGAGGTGATAACAGGGCGCCAACGAAGGCAAGACCCATCAGTAACCCGACAAGAAGCATCGACCCCACGCACAGCCACAAGGCCACTTCCCCGTAGATTCTCCAGAACTTCCTCGGTTTGGAAATCGTTTCCAGTGCCTTCAGACCATAGGTTCCTCGCACCATCAATACAAATCCGAACACACGGCTTGCGTTCCATTTGTCGAGGGTGCCATTTCGTTCCCAAGCACGCAGAAGAATGTACCACAACAACACAAGGAGCAGCAAGAGTCGCCAATCGGCTTCAACCGACCCCCACGCTCCATCCATGGTAAGGCCAAGATGTCTTCTGCCTTCAACCTTAAGCGAAATGGCTTGACGGTTGATGAACAAAGTTGAATATGGTTAGAGTTAACCATCGAGCATGGTGTCCCACAAGTTTGCCCTTGAGGCTTGGTGCGAAGAGACATGGGGTCAAACTCCGGTCGATATCTCTGAGTGGGCAGCCCATGATGATGTGCTTCAAGTCTTCATCAAACTCAATCGCGGAGTTCTCATCGCTGATTTCGCCATGGATGTTGACGGCAAATTGCAATGTGAAGAGCACCTCCACATCCCCCAAGATCGATGGAACCCAGGATCAATTCAAGCCCATAGGACAAGCGAGGGCAGGGTAAGATTCCGCCATCGTTCGTCTGAAATCGTTCTTTCAGCACGGCTTCGAGCACCCGAATGGGGCCAAGCATTGCTCGAACAATGGCTTATCGACCAGCGAGGAGAGGCATTGAAGCCGAAAGACCGCAGTCAACGGTTGAGCAGCATCAATCGAAGCAAGTTGAGCATCGAAAGAAACCTCAATCAAGCACGGCTCACCCATGCAAAATCTGAACTTGAACTGACTCAAGAACGCTTGATGTCTGCAGAGCGTGGTCTGAACTCATCGCGCAGGGCCATCGAAGAAGAATGATCAACTCAAACGAACTTTGTAGCG
>DAPR01000042.1:46281-53413 GCA_002502605.1 Euryarchaeota archaeon UBA258 | reverse complement strand
CAGTCAGCTGTGAAATGGCGCGAGCGGCGAGGTGACGTCCACCTTCTCCTGCTTTTGTGGTCACGCCTGCAGGGACCTGAATGTAACGACCCGCATCGCTTGCTACGCCCTCTTTATTGAACAAAATCGCACCGTCAAGCCAGGCGAATTCAGCGAGGGTTTCATGGTTCGCTTCATCAAGAATCGTGCGCTTTTCCGCTGGATGTCCTTTGAACGGGTTCAACACAAGCGCCGTCGAGTGTTTACGAAGTGAAGGCAGGGCGCCAATTGCAAACAAAGCGCCAACAGCATGCCCCTCTCTGCCCCTCCCACCAAGATGGCGAGCCAACTTCATCAATTGTGTCAACACCTCGAGGTCGATGTTGAATTCTTGAGCAAGGTTCGCGAAGCGGTTGGTGTTGAGCATCGTTGTATCGATTGCCATAACGCCGTCAATTGGTTCTGCCAACACCACCAGCAGCCGTTCACCACGTGACAATCGGCCTTCACCGATGGCTTGTAGGACAAGATCATGCATCTGGTTGAGAACGCCAAGGCCTTGAGCGGTCAGGCTTTCTTCGAGCAGGCTGCATTCGATGCCGGCCTCAATTAATGTTTCAGCCACTCGGTTTTGACTTGTAAGGACGGTGAGCGGCATGTCGTTTGGAAGAACTTCTGCCACAAGGCGAACTTTCCGTGCGTTGCTTGCCATCATCAACACGGCGTTGAACGGTTTTCTGTCGCCGGCAAGGGTGCTGCTGACCATCGCCGCAAGGTCGACCATGGTTTCACATCACGCAGTGGTTGTGTCAATGCCTGGCAGTTGGTCTTCAGTTTCCCTGTAGACGGTGCGCATGTTGGAGATGAAATTGCGTTCTTTGACAACAATGGTGTACTCGTTGATGCCGGGATCTTCCTCACCATCCAAGAGGTTGAGAATAATTTCGAGGGTAAGGCGAGCACCTTCTCTGTGTGGGTAAGCGAAGATGCCCATTGATAGAGGTGGGGATACCACTGACCGCACATCCATTTCAGCGAGTGTTGCAAACAAGTTCGCATAGGTCTCGGGAAGCAATGTTCGTCGCGCTTCATCTTGGTTTGGTCTTCGGCAATCGGGGCCAACGGCGTGGATGATGTGTTTGAAGTTGGCAGCCAAGGCGTAGGGTTCTGTAACGACGTTCTTGGTCACAGCGCATGGAGGTGCGTTGATTTTACGCATTTCAAGGCAAATGTTTCGTGTCACATCAGTCAATTCTTGCCCTGCTTTTTTGTGAATGAGTGCGTCAAGACCTTCACGTCCTGAGAGTCGATTGTTTGCTGGTGTAATCAGGACATCACCGCTGTGATTCCACACTTCGCCACCAACAACCCGTAGCACGCCCCATTTGCAGGTTCGGGCCATGTAAAGTTCTGCCATCATGCTAAGCAAGAGGGGCCACTCTACTTATCAAGTTCGCAATCCAAGCATGAAAACCCGTGTTCTAGGGTTTTTTTTGAAAGCCAAAATCCAATTTCCTTATCCTTCCGTTTCAGGCTTCGATAGGCACTAAGGCGGTATTGCTAAACCCTACTTACTTTAGCAGCCGATGATGATGAAGTCGAGGCTCACGGCATTCACGTTCGTCATCCTGTTGCTTTTTTCATCAATGTTGACGGTGATGGTACCACATCACCAGAACCCACTCCACATCGAGGAATCAGCACCAGAACGGCTGGAAGAGGTCTTTCTGGGCTTCACTGCTGAATCAGAATCCAGTGTGTGGAACCAAACCAATTGGCCACAAATTGCGGTGCCGGGCGGCTTTGATTTCCTCTCAGTTTACGATTACAGCGACGTTGGAGTTTTGATCAACAACAATTCTGAGGCGAGCAGAACCATTGGTTCAGCCTTCATCGCAGCAAGAAACATCAGCATGGAACGGGTCTTCATTTTCAATAACTCAAGCGCTCCAACAAAAGAAACAATCAATCGCGACCAGTTTACGGATTTCTTCGCAGAACCCTTTCTTGAAATGGTTCAAAACCGACCAAACGCTTCGAGCATCAACTACCTCGTTACGACAAAAGGCATGCCACTGAGGGTGAGTGGTGGCAACAACAAGGCCAGCTTTGATCAAGAATTGTCCTTGCTCGGTGGTCAATACAACAGCAGCGTAGGTGGGGATTATTGGGTCGATCACGCCTACGGGCCCCTTGCTGGAAAGCAAATGCAGGCGTTTGACCGTGAAACACAGGGATTCTATCTCGTGACTCGGCTGACAGGTTACACAGTAGAGACTGCACTTGGGCTGATTGAAAAGGCCAACAACAGCCTTGGCACTCGTGGCGTTTTCGCCCTTGACCTCGCAACCAATCGAAACGGTTCGGGCTACAAGTTTTGGAACGATGATTTGTACACGGCCAACACCACCCTCAACTCAACGATGGGCCTTCCAACTTCTTTTGATGAAACATCGGTTTTCTTGACCAACATCAGTAACGTCATGGGGTATGCCTCATGGGGCTCGAACGATGGGTCATGGTCGAGCAACTCGTTACCAAACGGTGGATTTGACACGGCCAGTACAACCACTTCGAGTGGGTCAGAGCATTGGGAGGCGACGCTCCCCACTCTTTCAGCAGGTGATTCGTTCAATTGGAGTTTACAGGCCGACACCAAACAAGGTGGATCCTCCGCATTGGAGGCTGCTGTAGCCGCAGAATGCATGCCCGAATCAGCGCATGGGAAGCCGGGAATTTTCTCAGAATTTTTTGACAATACCGGAGTGAGTTTCAATGCTGCCTCGATGCCTTCATTGATCGACCGAACACCGGATCACACCAGGATTGAATCTCAACTGGCTTACACTTCAATGAACAACGCCTACCCGGGTTTAGACAATCGCTTCAAGAATGATTGGGGCGCTCGATTTAGCGGGCTAATCGATGTTCCAGATGCCGGTAATTGGACGTTTTACTTGACAAGTGACGATGGCTCAGAACTTTGGTTAAACGATTCGAGTCTGGTGACAAATTATGGTAGCCACGGCATGAGGGAGCGCTCCAACAGCATCATTCTCGATGCTGGTCTACATGATTTTAGAATTGAATTTTTCCAAGGAGGCGGGCCCCACGGACTGACGCTTCACTGGGAGGGTCCAAATCAAAGCAAAGTCTTGATTCCCGCATCAGCGTTCAAGATCGCAGAAGACCGTATTCCCAGTTCCGAAACACTGCAACACCATTGGTCGTTTGAGGACGGTAGCGGGACCGTTGCCAACGACACTGGGCAAGCCCATACCGATTTCACTTTGCACAACATGAATGCCTCAAATTGGAACACTTGCGTTGACGGTGGATGCCTTTGGTACGACGGAGTGGATGATTACCTCGAAGTTGATGTTCAAGACTGGAATGGTAATTTCACAGTGAGTCAATGGGTGTGGGCAAACAGCACAACGCTACCGAATTACGCCTCCGTGTTTGCAGCAGGGACTCAGGCTGGCTCAAACGCTTCTTTCCAACATGCGGTGTTCAATGGTGAGTGGCGGCTGCACAACAATCAAACGCACACCTTCGGGGCAATGAGAGCCCAAAATTGGACTCATCTAGTGACCGTTTTCGAAGCGGGTGTGGCAGAGCAATACCTCGATGGAGTCTTGGTTCGAACCACTTCATTCCCCACTGGAAGCGTGGACACCATCGAATCATACAGGTTAGGTGTGAACCGAGCAGGCAGCACTTATTTCGAAGGCATGATCGATGAAGTGATGATTTGGGACAGCGCACTGAGCGATGGCGAAGTCACATCGTTGCATCGCGACATTTACCTTGATTGTGCGGCGTATTCGGGCAACGGCCAGGCCGTTGCAAGCGTTCAACAAACATTCACCATCGATGAGGAATTTGAAGACCATGTTTGGCTGGCTTCTGGATTTGGGATGAGAACTGGAGACATCTATGGGACCTTTGAAATCGAGATGGAGGCCTTGGATGTCAACGGCACGGTGATCTCCACAAACATCTCCTCTGAGCAAGAATTTACCACGGCATGGTCTTCAACGACGATGCGGTTTAACCCTCCAGCCGATGCGGTTGAACTTCGGATTACAATTCCTTTGAATCTGGTCGCTACTTCATCAGACGGCTCGGTGTATCTTGACACATTCAAAGTGTATCCTATTCGTCCTAACAATGACTGGCTCAACGGTTCGATTGCTGAAACTGCAGTTTCGACCGGGGGGCGTTCGTTCACGATCGGCACAACTTATGGTCAATCTTTAGTGGCTGACCTTCTCGAAGACGGGGCATCTGGTGTCAAAGGCTATGTCTACGAGCCATACCTGACGGCTGTTGGGTTACCGAGCGTGTTGATGGGGGCTTATGCCAGTGGGTACAACCTTGCAGAATCCCATGCAGCGGCTAACTTGCAAACCAGTTGGATGGGGGTGACGGTTGGGGATCCGAAAATGGCGCCCTATGCAGATTTGTTCCATGACATCAACATCATTGACGCTCGAGTGCCAGATAACGCATCGTTTGGCGTCCCAACAACCGTTCAGCTTGCACTTGAAAACAAAGGCATGGCAACGGCGAATGGCTCGGTATTGATTCAAGATATTCAGGGCAACATTGAGTTGTACGCGGGGAACCTATCGCTCCCATCAGGTGACACAATCGGGTCAAGAACCCTCGTCAACGTGACCATCACTCCACAAAAGACGGGGTGGATGGATTTACGAATTCGATATGATTCATCTGCAAATGCAAGCGAGCGAATCACCGAAAACAACCTCATCACGCTGCGTTTGTGGGTGAATGCGCCGCCATCCGTGGATGAAATTTATTGCGATGCATCAACCTACGCCCGTGGAGACAGTTTCATTTGCACGGTTGAAGCGAGTGACGACATCAACGTCACATCGGTGCACCTCTTGTGGACCGTAGCAGCCAATGCAAGCAATCTAACAGAGGCGGTTTGGACTCAGCAAAGCCTCGGTACACTCGACAGTGTTCGATGGCAAACTTCGATCACCCTCCCGACCAACCTAAGCCTCGGTATGTTGGTCATCGAAGCAATTGCATTGGACGAAAGCCAGCAGGCCACCTCGCGCATTGTTGATGATGTGGCCGAAGTGGTGGATGCGCAAGCCCAATGGTTTGGCCCTTATGTCGAGGGTGTTGACCCGGCATCATGGTCTGGCGCAACGCCGCTTCCATACGCACCGGCCGGGGGGATCGAGCGCGGGCAACTCACATCGCTTAGGGCGTGTGTGTTGGATGCAGATCACAATCCTGAACTGGACAATGCCTCAATTCTAGCGTCGAGAGGACTGGTCAGTCACCTGACGCATGCACCACAATTGGATTCAAACCACCATTGTTACCTTGGTACGGTTTTGCTGCCAAAAGGAGATTCATTAGATGCCATTTCATTTGAGGTCCGTGCTCAGAACGGTGCGTTGCTGAGTTCTCGACTGATTGGAGTGGTTGATGTCGCACCGGTTGCAGAATTGACTCTTGTCGACAACAATAACCTCGCACTCGACCGAGTCTTGGGCGGCGGTGGTGAATACTTGCAGATCCATTTCAGCGACGCAGATGACCCTGGTACATCGGTGACGGGGGACCTCTCCATCGAGTGGCCTGGAGCAACTGCATTTGTTCTCCCAGTGGATGTCCTTGACATCAATGAGCCGTTCGTTGTCGAATTACCCGCACCGGATCAACCGCTTGAATCGGGGGAATTACGCGTTCAAATTGAGGCTACAGGCCGGCACGGTGCAACCCTTCGTTTGGATGAACAATTTACGTTCCTTCTTTCCCCACCCATTGTCATTGAATCGGCTGCATGTGATGAGAACGGTATTGCCCAATCGCTCAGGTTTGGAGAATCGCTCGTGTTGTATGCTGTTGTGGACAGCGAGCGTCCACTGGAGTTCATCCGAGTTTCAATGTCTCAGTTAGGGTGGTCAGTCATGGCTCCAATGCTTGTGGAGGCCAGCGAAGGAGACGTTCCGGAGCAATGCCTTGAACACACAGTTGAGGAGGATGGTGGTGTCACGTTTGTTGCCTTCCGATTGAGGTTGGATGGCTCCTTTATTGATGGTGAAGGTCAAGTTTCTCTTATTGTAAAGGACATCGATGGTCTTTCAAGCACGCAAACGATGACCATTGATTTCTTCCACGCCGCTCCAATGTTGACAATGGTCCCAATTGCAAACGCAACGGCGGGCGATCGGATTGAACCTGTCGCCAATGTCAGTGACCTAGATGGCCTAAGCGATG
The DNA here is from genome assembly GCA_002502605.1 of Euryarchaeota archaeon UBA258. GTDB lineage: Archaea > Thermoplasmatota > Poseidoniia > Poseidoniales > Poseidoniaceae > MGIIa-L1. Next base: position 47,167 of record DAPR01000042.1, on the reverse strand, counting down.
TTGATTGTCGAATAGAAACGCTTGACAACACAACGACGCTCGCAAATGTATCTCTTGAACCACAGGTCGATGCCCCATCATCCATCAATGGTTCACTTGCTTTCGTATTCCCGACAACCCCCGCTTTAGCTAACGCAACCCTTTCGTTCACCTTCACTTGTATCGATAGTTGGGGACAATCTGCTTCTGTATCTTCGACGGTATTCCTTCGGGCACCACCTCCATGCATTGATTGTAATGATTCCTCACCACAGGGTGACGATGCTAAGAGCTTCGAATTTAGTGCACTGTTGGCGATTGGCATCGCCCTTCCTCTCCTTGTTCTTCTCGCCGTTAGTGTGATTGTCCTTCATCGCAGCAAAGAAGACGATGCCCCACCGTTATGGGCGGTAGAAGACGCGACACCGGAGTCCGCACTTGATCCTCAAGAGGCCTTCGAACTAGCAGAGGGGTCGGCTATTCCAGAGGGTTGGTCATCTGAAGCATACCGTCAATGGCTTGAAGGAGATCCTCCTGAGGGTTGGACTGAAGAGCAGTGGTCGTCTTTTGTCGAAGAGCAGAGATCCTTCTTCTCTCCAATTCCAAGTGGTGTGGCGGAGAAGGTTTGAAGTCCCTTGTCGTGCTGGTGAGGTTGAGCACTATGGCGGTTGGATACGTACTCATCAATGTGGCACCAGGAAAGGAGCATGAAGTTTACCTCGCAGTCAAGGACATGCAGCATGTGGCTGATGCAACCCTTCTCTTTGGCGATCATGATCTGATTGTCAAACTCGAAGCAGAAAGTCTAGCTACCATCGCGAAGTCGGTGGTTGAATCTATACGCCAGGTTCCAGGGATTATTGATACGAAAACCCTCGCGGGCGCAGAATTGTAACACGACTTTTTT
>DAPR01000042.1:44703-46190 GCA_002502605.1 Euryarchaeota archaeon UBA258 | reverse complement strand
CGCCTTCTGGAATGGGGTACTGCGGTCACTATACAGCGCAGTGATGCCTTTAATCGGGGGAAATACTATATACCCGACAGAAATAAAACATATCGGAGGTAATCCAAAATGTCTGATAAAAAATACTTTGTTCTCATGGAGAACGGAAAAGATACGAGCCAGGTTTTTGCAAGCAAACAACCCCGTGGCGCAGCCCTAAAAGCAGCAACCCGCGGACACACGACCATCCGCCTACGTGAGCGTGGCACCAAGCGTGTCCACTGCTTCACCGGCAGCATCGCTATGGTTCCAAAGCCAGCGAACGGTCCTGCATGGCTTCCTGACAAGATCAAGAAGGCCAATGTCAAGAAGACCGGCATCGAACACCTTTGAGTTCGATACCCTCGTCTTGAACGACCTTCGGATGAAGTGAAGCTTCGTCCGTTCCCGAAAGGGTAGCCGCCTTACCGCCTCTTCGGAGGCGAATAAGGCCTCAACACTCTTATTCTTCTTCTTTTTCAATAGGTTGGCTTTGAGCAATGAATAATGCCACTGCAATCATCCCGATCTGAGCGAGCGCTCGAGCGATGTGGGCAGGCGTAGAGAATGTTTGGCCATCTATTGGAATGTCATTGACCCACATATTGAGATTGGCCCAATAGACGAGAAGCAAAAATCGAGCTGTCCATCGACCGGCCCGTGCTCTTGTGCTTGGAAGAATCAAGCCGAGGCCGAGCAAGATTTCTGCTGCCCCACTCACATAAACCCAAAATTCAGGCCAGCCAAGTATGGCGGGCACGATGGGAACAAACCAGTTGACATCAACAAAGTGTTGGATGCCAATCCAAGTAAACGCTGTACCAAGGGCCACCGCTAAACCGGTTCGCACGTGGTCAATTGCTGAAGGCATAGAACGCCCTCGATCAATAACGTACGTTTTGCCTGGTGATGGTTCGCCAAATTCGTTGCAGTGGGTCGTAATAGCGATCCACAACTCGCTCCTTTAGTTGAATGATGGCGTCGTCGGTGATTTGGATGCCTGCGGGGCATACTTCTGTGCAACAACGAGTGATGTTACAGTATTCAACACCGAACTCCTTCTTAATTTCTGGAATCCGATCCTCTGTATCGAGGGGGTGCATCTCGTATTGTGCCAGACGGACAAGATTTCGAGGGCCTGCAAAGTCATCAAACAAGGCATGGTCCCGCAACACGTGACAGGTGTTGACACAAAGGAAACATTCGATGCATTCTCGGAATTGTTGAACACGGTCTGCTTCCATTTGATTGAATTCCCAATCCATCTTTTCAGGGCCCTTGATTGGCTTGATACGTTGAGCAACATCGTAGTTCCATTGAACATCGGTCACCAAATCTTTGACGTGAGGGAAGGCCTTCATTGGACGAATCTCAATTGGTTGACCTTCTGGCGTTTCTTCCACCACGTCGCTCATTCGTGTCATGCACATCAAACGAGGTCTTCCATTGATTTCTGCTGAGCAGGAGCC
>DAPR01000042.1:30612-44622 GCA_002502605.1 Euryarchaeota archaeon UBA258 | reverse complement strand
ACACAATCTAAGACGACCATTCCCTCATCAAGTTCAATATTGAAGGCCTCAAGTTTTGCTTCCTCGCCTTCTCCACGCAGGATATTGAATGCTTGTGTTTTTCCTTTCAGTCCCATCAATTGCCACCTCCGGCTTGTTCTGCAGCGCGTTCTGCAATCATCGTTTTCACTTCTGTGATGGCTGCTGCTAAATCGTCACGCATTGGTTCAACATCTTCTTGACGGACTTTGACATCTCCGTCTTCCATGTAGATGATGTTGATGATCTTGCCCCAATCTTCGGTTTCGCCAGGGAAATCATCGCGTGTGTGGCCACCTCTGCTTTCCTCACGCGTGAGGGCGGCGAGTGTTGCAGCAGTCGAGACATCAACCATATTTTTGAGATCAAGAGCTTGATGCCAACCAGAGTTGTATTTCCGGGAAGTTCCTGCAAAACAAGCCTCTTGCCTTTGATTGAATGCGATTAAGTCGTCCATTGCTTCAGTCATCTCTTCTTTGGTACGAATGATGCCAACCTTTGCTTGCATCATGTCCCGCATTTCGTCGTAAATGAGGCCGGGGTTTTCCCCCTCGCTTCGCATCAATGGTGCAAGCATGACTTCGATTGCGTCTTGCACTTGTGAGTCTTCGATTCCTGGTTGAGCTAAATTTCCGGCTCGCTTTGCTGCGTGTTCACCAGCCCGCTTGCCGAAGGTGATTAAGTCGGAAAGAGAGTTTCCACCCAAGCGGTTTGCACCGTGCAACCCAGAGGCAACTTCGCCACATGCAAAGAGACCTGGGACGTTGCTTTCTTGAGTTTCAGCGTTCACTCGAACGCCGCCCATCACGTAGTGTGCGGTCGGGCCGACTTCCATTGGCTCCTTTGAAATATCAACGCCGGCAAGTTCCTTGAACTGATGGTGCATTGACGGCAGTTTCTTCAGAATCGCTTCCTCGCCTCGATGTGAAATATCGAGGAAAGCGCCACCGTGTGGTGATCCACGACCTGCTTTGACTTCAGAATTGATTGCTTTTGCCACGACGTCTCTTGTGAGAAGTTCCGGTGGGCGCCTGACGGTTGCAAGTTTTCCAGAAACCACTTCTTCGACCCACTGGTCGCTTTCTTCAATGGTTTCAGCGTGGTCGCCAGCGAATGTTTCTGGCACGTAATTGAACATGAAACGCTCCCCTTCTGAATTTGTGAGGCGTCCTCCTTCACCGCGAACCCCTTCTGTTACGAGGATTCCTCGCACTGACGGAGGCCATACCATTCCAGTTGGGTGGAATTGTACGAATTCCATATCTCGAAGTTCTGCACCCGCCCATAGGGCAAGGGCGTGACCGTCACCGGTGTATTCCCATGAGCCAGAGCAAACAGACCAGCAGCGAGTGATGCCGCCCGTAGCGAGCACGACTGACTTGGCAGAGAATGCATGGAAGTCTCCATCCACCCGTGTATATGCAACGCAGCCAGTGACCCTGTCGCCTTCTTTGAGAAGATGTCGAACGGTGTATTCCATGAAGATGTCAATGCCTTCGTGAATGCCGCGCTCTTGGAGGGTCCGAATGAGTTCCAAACCAGTTGCATCGCCAACGTGAGCCAGCCGAGGGAAGGTGTGACCTCCAAAGTTTCTCTGATTGATCAAATTGTTTGGTGTTCGGTCAAACACTGCACCCCAAGTTTCGAGTTCTCGAACGCGGTCTGGGGCTTCCTTGGCGTGGAACTCAGCCATTCGCCAGTCAGCCAGCCATTTGCTTCCTTTCATGGTGTCATGGAAGTGAACCTTCCATCCATCTCTTGGATCTGCGTTCTGCAATGCTGCAGCACATCCGCCTTCTGCCATGACCGTGTGAGCCTTGCCCAACAGAGATTTTGTGATGATGGCTGTTTTGGCACCGCTTCGAGCAGCTTCGATGGCAGCCCTAAGTCCGGCACCGCCGGCGCCAATGACAACAACGTCGTATTCGTGTTTGGTGTATTCTTCTGTCATCATCTTCACCTCAAATTGCAAAGAGCACCATATCGCTCAACACATCGGCTTCAACAGCCAGGACCCAAAGGTCACCCAAGAACACGAACATCAATGAAGTCCAGAACCAAAACCCATGGGAGCGGTTCAATACGCTGATCCGTCCGAACAAAGCCCCACGAAGTTTTGCAACGGGGGTGGTCCACCGGTCCAAAACGCCTCCAGCAAGGTGACGCAGTGCGTGGCAAGAAGTGACGTACATGGTGAGGAGGAAGGCCTCAATCCCCATGACGAGGGTCCCAATGCAGATGCCCCATCCTTGTGCAGCGCCTTCGGTAAAGTGGAGCGTGTGGGTCACATCCCACCACTTGATGGCAAGAATCACCATTGCAGCATACAGGAAGTAACGGTGCAAGTTGTTGACAATGAAAAGTCGCTTTTCGCCTTTGTAACCAAGTTTCTTATTGATTTCAGGTTCATCGACCCAGCAGGCAGTTGGGCTGGCGAAGAAGGTGCGGTAGTACACCCGGCGCATGTAATAACAGGTGCCACGGAACCCAAACGGAATCCAGAGGACGAGGACAGCGGCGTTGACCCATCCGGGGTGGTCCCATTCATTGAGGCCAAACAGACTCCATTCAAGCACATTCGGTGAAAAAATGGGGGACATCACTGTGGCACCATTAATGTCGTAATGGATGGTGTCTGGAAACAAAAACAGCCTGCCAACCGTGTAGATTAGGGTGATTGTCAATGCAACACCCATGGCCAGTGGTTGCGACCACCAATTATCGATTCGATTTGTGCGCCCCAATCCATTCAGGACTGGAAGTTTAATGCCTTCACCCATCTATTTCACCCACCGCCCGAGGGCGGTTGATTTCATCCAAGACGCTGAGGTCTTTGAGGTTCACCATTCCGCATCTTAGCCAAGAGAGGCTGAGTGGGCCATTTAGCCGGATTGCCGAGAATCTCAATCGAAGAACATCAATGCTTCGTCGAGGACCGTTTCGTTGGCCCAGTAAGTCTTGGATTGCCAAACAATTGCGCCGCTTTCATCGATCAGTTGCAAGGTTGGTGTGCTTGGGTTCCCATACGCTTCGTAGAGGGGATATCCGGTATCAAGCCCAGTCTCAAATTCATAGGTCGGGGTGTCCACCTCGGGGACCACAACCGTCCAAGGCGTGTAGTAGGATGTGTTGGTATCATCACCAAAAGTCTCCATGACATCTTCTGTTGTTTCGAAGAGTGCCCACCGATGAACACTCACCACGCTGATGTTTGTGTCGTTGAACCCACCTTCGTCCATTGTGGTCCGAATCAATTCGGTCCAATCATGGCAACCCGAGCAGCCTGCGCCGACCCAGAGCACCAGAGAAGGCCCTTCACGAAGATGTTGTTTGAAGTTGAAGGTTGCCCCGCCATCTTCGCTGCGATCAAGCGTCGATGCCTCGAAGGTCATGTGAATTGGTGGATTTTCTCCACGTTCGACCTCAGGTGATTCTGGGGCAATACAACCCGTACAGAGGCTGAGTGTGATGCCGACGAGAACCAGAAGGTCATACCGCATGGCCTTCACCATTCGGGGTGCCACGGGCTCGAGGTTGAGCGCTTGGCCGGGTGGCAACCTTGGGTCGCTTGACATCCTTGAACCACGTGTCTTGGCCGTTCCAATCAGGACGCATACCAAGATCGGCGAGGACCAGCTTGCTGCTGATTCTGGCGCTTTCAAAGATGGTCGGTAGGCCACTGCCGGGGTGAGTGCCTCCTCCAACGATGTAGAGGTTGTTTGCTTCCTCAAATCGGTTGTGTGGGCGTCGCCATAGCATCTGTTTGAGGTCGTGGGTCAAGTTGAACACCGCACCTCGATAGATATCGGAAGCGCCCCAGTCGTCGGGTGTGATGATGGTCTCGGAAACAATGTGATCGGCGATGTCATCGTAACCGAGTTTGCCCAGTTGCTTGACAATGGTTTCACGGAAATCCGCTTTGATGTCATCCCACACAATGCTTTCGTGTTGGTTTGGCACAGGTACGAGGACATAAATGGTCGAGTGGCCGTCTGGCGCGAGGGAATCGTCTGTGATGGATGCGTTTTGGACATACACCGATGGGTCATCCCAGGTCAGGCGATGGTTGGTAATGTCTCGCAAGTTCTCCTCATAGGAAGACGAAGCGTAAATTTGGTGATGAGGCAACTCGTACTCTTTGTCCACGCCGAGGTAAAGCATGAAGGTGGAGCATGAATATCCCTTCTTCTCGAGTTTTTTATTGCTCCATTTCTTGCGCTTCTCGTCAGGAACGAGGGTGGTCATGGCGTGAGCGAAGTCAGCATTGACCACGACTTTGTCAGCCATGATTTCTTGACCTTCAATTCGAACGCCGGTTACTGTTTTGCCTTCATAGATGAGGGATTTAACAGGGGTGTTAAGCCGAATGTCGACGCCCATGCTTTCTGCGATTTCGCCCATCCGTGCAGTGATGCTTCCCAAACCACCCTTGGCGTGGAAGATACCGTGTTCATACTCGAGGAATGCGAGGATGGTGAACAAGGAGGGGGCATGGAAAGGACTCATTCCAAGGTATTTCGTTTGAAACGACATGGCGAGTCGAACTCTTTCGTCGTCGAAGTGCTTACCAAGGTCTCCAGCAACGCTGGCCCATGGCTTGAGGACGGTCGCAACTCGTATGGCTCGCTTTGATAGAACGTCCATTGGGCTCGACCATGGGGTCTGAAGGCACTGCTTGGAGAAATCGAGTTTCTTCCGGTTTTGTTTCACATAATTTTTGAAACCGTTTGCGTTCTTGTCTCCGGCAAGTTCACGAATGCGTTCAGTCATTTCGTCAAGGTTGCTGGTTGCGTCGATGTGGCCGCCTGCGCCGAACACGAGTCGGTACATTGGGTCCAACGGCATGAGGCCAAGTTCCTTGTGAGCATCCAGCCCAATGGCCTTGAAGATTTCTTCAATGACCTCAGGGTAATGGAAAAAAGTTGGTCCACGATCGAAGGTGTACCCGTCCTTCTTGAACAAGCGAGTGCGTCCGCCGACAGCTTCGGCTTTTTCGAGAACGGTGACATCCACGCCTGAATATGCGAGGAGGAGGGCTGAGGCGAGGCCACCCGGCCCTGACCCTACAATGATGGCAGTTGGAGCATTGGTGCTGGACATGTTTCTTAGTCCGAGGGGTCTCCATATAAAAGGCCGTTTCCACCCTTGAACCACAACTCAGAAAATCACTTGCTGAAACGGTGCTAGAGCGAACTCAAGCGTTGTGGTGATAAGCATCTTAAGGAGGCTGTGGTTGGGGCAAATCACAGCCTTAGGTTGTGCGGTGATACCATGAGCGACTGGAGTTCAAAGAATCCATACATGTCTGAAATCACAGAGAATTACATTCTCAACGGTGAAGGCTCGAGAAAAGAAACCCGCCACATTGTGTTTGATCTGGGTGATTCCGGTTTGGATTACAAAGTGGGTGATGCTCTTGGTGTGCTTGCCGAAAACCCACCACACATCGTGGAAGAACTGCTTGAGGCTCAAGGCTGGGACCGCGAGACGATCGTGGAGACTCACAACGGAGAGCGCGACCTCTACACCGCACTCAAGAAAGACTTCGAGGTGCACCTGGCGAACAAAAAATTCGTTCAGTCACTCGCCCACAAAGTGGTTTCAAGCGGTATGCGTATCTCCCTTTCAATCGTTTCAAGAAGCCGAAATGGCGAAGAGTGGTCAGCAAGCGATTCTCAAGCCCTCCCCCCCGGTCTTGCTCCTAATCAAGCCTCGGATGACCCAGTGGCAAAGGTCGAAGCATTGGTTGATGATGCGAAAGCTGTCGAAGACTATCTTTGGACTCGAGATTACATCGACATCATGCGTGAATTTGATGTGAAGTACTCTCCAGAAGAATTCTTAGAACTCGCAGACCGATTGAAGCCACGCCTCTATTCAATCGCTTCATCCCACGATGCACACCCAGGTTTCGTTGAGTTGACCGTTGGCATCGTTCGATTCGAATACAACAACAGACCTCGCGGGGGTCTTTGTACGCAGTTCATGGCTGATGAGATTGACACATCAGGTGCTCCAATCGGCGTCTTCATGTCCCCTACTAAGTCGTTCATTCTTCCAGAAGACAAGAGCACGGACATCATCATGGTCGGGCCAGGAACTGGTATCGCACCGTTCCGGGCGTTCATGGAGCAGCGTGTCTTCGATGGTGGAGAAGGCCGCAATTGGTTATTCTTCGGCGACCAGTCAGCAAAGACCGAGTTCTACTACAAAGACACCATCGAGGGTTGGATGGACAGCGGCGATCTGTACAGATTCACCACTGCGTGGTCGAGGGACCAAGAAGAGAAAATTTACGTTCAACACAGACTCAAAGAACACGGTGCAGAAATTTGGGAATGGTTCGAAAACGGTGCATATTTTTACATCTGTGGCGACAAACAATACATGGCAAAAGACGTGCACCGTGCGCTCATTTCAATCGCAGAGGAACACGGTGGTATGAGCAACGAAGATGCAACACATTTCATCGAGAAAACGATGATGCGTGAACAAAAGCGCTACCTCCGAGACGTCTACTGATGCCAACTCCCTCTGCACCCCCAGAGTTCGTTTCTTACGGGAGCAGTGTGGGCCCACAACATAAGTTGAATTATATGGGCTCTAGGCACCTCTTCTCCGAAATAGCGTGGAATGGAACACCTTCGTCGCCACCGAAACGAGAAATGATATTTTCCTGCTTTTTTGGTCAAATTTCCGCCATTCTGCTTAATTCGGGAGCAACACACTGACCACCGGAATCAATTGCTTGTGGGCAGCATCTTCCATTCGTTTGGTCCAAACTGATTCCGGTCCGGGGAATGCTAGCATGTGAGTCGCACGCTCGAGCATACGATCCACTAAACTCGCTTCGGCTTCAGGCCGTCCGCTGTCGTTGGGTTGATTTGGTCGAGGGTTTGACCATGCCTCGGTAAACACCGCCAATGGTATGTTGTTGTTGTCGGCCCAACGTTCAGCGAGATAATCCACTCCGCTCGCACCACCGAGGATGATCAGGTCTGGGTAAGCGTTGTACTTGACCCATTCATCAATGGCGTTTTCCAACCATGCGTAGTCATAAAATTTTGAATTTCCACAAATGACGAGATTGACAATTCTTCCATCGTTGTTGAGATCGCGTCCTGCGAGTCGGTCGAGGGCTTCGGCCCCAGTTTGCTGTGTCGGCGTCATGTTTGGCGAACACCGTGCAGAGATATGAAACTTGCTCTGATTTTACATCTTTTGGGAAGAAAATATGTTTTTTTCCTCCGTTTTATGTCAATAAAATGCAAATCAAGGATGCACTCTTGCTTTGACCCACGGCATTGTAAAGCACTCTTTTTGTCTCGTTCAACCGTTGGCATCATAGAGTAATTCCTCTTCGAGGAACCATGGCGTTCAAGAGAGTGCTGATTGCGAACCGCGGCGAAATCGCCCTTCGAATCCTCAGAACGTTGCGCGATATGGGCATTGAGGCAGCGATTATTCATGGTCGAGAAGACCGTCTTTCTTTGCCAGTCCGGCTTGCTGATGTGGCCTACGCGAACAACAAAGCCAATCCATTGGACACCTACCTCGATATTGAATCAGTGATTGCTGCTGCAAAAGAAATGGAATGCGATGCAGTCCATCCTGGGTATGGTTTCCTTGCAGAAAACGCGACCTTTGTGCGTCGACTTCAGGAAGAGGGCATCACATTCATCGGACCTTCGGCAGATGTCATCACGCTGCTTGGAGACAAAATCGAGGCGCGAGCGGCTATGGAAGCCGCTGGTTTACCAACTGCTAAGGGCTCATCCGAGCCAATCTCATCTGCGATTGTCGCTTCTGAACTCGCCAACGAAATTGGCTACCCTGTGATCATCAAGGCAGCAGCCGGCGGTGGAGGCATTGGTATGCAGATCGTTGAGGAATCATCCCAATTCGAAAGTGCCCTAAAGTTATGCCAATCGAGAGCAAAATCAGCCTTTGGAGACGAACGCGTTTTTGTGGAAAAGTACATTCAAGGCGCCCAACACGTCGAATTCCAAGTCTTGGGTGATGGCAAAAAGGCGATTCACTTTGGTGAGCGGTTTTGCTCGATTCAAAGGCGCCATCAGAAATTGGTCGAAGAGGGTCCATGGCTTGATGACGCAAAGCGAAAGGAAATTGGCGATCTTGTTTGCCGTGGAGCAGAATCTGTTGGTTACAAGGGACTTGCAACCTTCGAATTCCTTCGAGATGCCAATGGAGATTTTTACTTCTTAGAGGTGAATCCACGGGTTCAAGTCGAACACACAGTCACCGAACTGATCACCGGCTACAACTTAGTTGAACTTGGTGTACGGGTGGCGCAGGGAGAGTCACTTCCATTAACCCAAGAAGACATCAAATGGAACGGTCATGCCATACAGTGCCGTTTGAATGCAGAAGATCCAAAGAAGTTTATTCCAAGTCCGGGACGCCTGTGGGAGTGCCATTTCCCTTCAGGCTACGGGGTTCGAGTGGACACCCATGCTCACCCAGGTTACGATATGCCAGGTTGTTTTGATTCCTTATTGGCCAAATTACTGGTGTGGGGCAGGGACCGTGAAGACGCGGTACGCCGCATGAGGACCGCCTTGGATGAAACGATGATTACAGGTGTCGAACATCTGATTCCGCTTCACCGAAGAATCATGGATGAAGAAGATTTCTTGAAGCGAAACATTACCATCCAGTACATCGATATGCACCAAGAATTGCTCGGCTAGAGTGTTTCGTTTCGGCCATTCGAATTCCGAACCTTCTTCGGTGATATCTTGAAGTATCTTCTTCGGATGGTTGATGCATGGACGTTCTTCTGGTCGGTAGCATTGCCTATGATTCTGTGACTTCACCTGCTGGAAAAGTCGAGCGCGCATTGGGCGGTTCGGCAACCTACGGCGGTTTAGCAAGTTCTTTTCACGCAAAGCGACTCGGCGCAGGAACCGTCGGATTGGTTGGCGTTGTGGGGAAAGATTTCACGGAAGGGGATCGCGCCATCCTTGCAAGCAACGGTACGGACATCTCAGGGATTGAAACCGCTGAGGGTGAAACATTCCGATGGGAAGGTGCGTACAAAGGTTCGATGGCTGAAGCCGAGACCCATGCGACTTACCTGAACGTCTTCGAGCACTTCCAACCCAAGGTGCCAACCCATGCCAAAACTCCAAAGGTGACGTTTTGTGCAAACCTCCACCCAGCGCTCCAAGAGAGCGTGTTATCGCAAACCCAACCCACTCGCCTCTCGATGCTTGACTCGATGAATCTGTGGATTGATATTGCCCGTGAGCCCTTGCTTGATGTGATGCAACAGGTGGATTTGATCATCATCAATGATGGCGAAGTGCGCATGCTCGCCGAAGATGAAAATCTGATTCGAGCAGCAGCAACAGTCCGAGCAATGACGTCAGTTTCCACCCTCGTTGTCAAACGAGGAGAACACGGCGTTCTTGCGTTCCATGGCGATGAAATCATTGCATTACCCGCCTACCCGACAGCAGATGTCCAAGACCCAACGGGGTGCGGTGATACCTTTGCGGGAACTTTGGCGGCCTACATCGCCTCTGGCGAGGGAGCGTTATATCGAGGGGAATTGCGCAATGCTTTGATCGCTGCAACGGTATCTGCGAGCTTTACGCTCCAATCCTTCGGTGTTGAATCGCTCAAGTCGATGACACCAGATGCATTCGAAGAGCGCGTGGCTCGGTTTGAAAGCATCTTGAGTTGATTACAAATCAAGGCGTGGCAAACCGGACACACCAGCGGTTGCTTTGTGTTTCTCAACGGATTCAGTCAATTCCTCAAAAGAGAGTTCCTCGAGATCTAATGCCTTTTCCTGTTCTTGACGTTCTTGGTAAATTTGCTCCACAATCGAACTGCGTCGGGTAATATGGCTCTGCAACCGTTCAGCTTCCTCGGGTGGCAGGGACCCTCCGTTCAATTCTGAAAGGTTGGATACGCTGTTGATTATTTCATCCTGTAATGTGTTGGCAGAGCGCTCACGTAATTCATGACCAGTTTCTGTCTCTCCTGTCGGTGAACTGCTCGAAGATTGGGTTCCGGTTAGAAACTTCCCAGCAATGGCTGCATTTCGATTGATGCCGTCAAAGAATGAGCGCACCCTCGAAGATCCCCCTTGGGCGCTGCTTCGTCGAATCCAACGTGGGTGGGAAAAACTCGACCCGCGTGGACGCATGACGTAGCGGTTGGATTTGCTTACAGGGGCTGCCGGTTGTGGCTCTTGCACCAGTTCAGCCTCGAGTGGTTCGTCAACCCTTGCCGTACTGACAAGCGATTGTGGGGGTTCAATCGCCAACGCATCAAGTTCTGCTTCAAACGGAAGGAGCGACGGATTAAACTCAACTGTAGATTGGGTCACAGGCGGGTTTTGTTGAGGTACATGGGCGCCTTCTGGTCCAACAAAACTGGGCAGGAACTCAGATGGGGCCTGGCTTGGAGTGCCCACACTGTGCCTGTGTGATAGTTCGGAATTTGCTTCTGCAATTTGACCGAAGGATCGACTTACATCAGCAGGTTGCGCAACTGGATAAGGATGCGATGGATGATGGTTGTACCTCGGTTCAGCGAGGTGTGCATCCACGCCATGCATTCCGCGCCGGGTCCGAGCGTTCGCCCTGCCTCGCTCAATCAAGCCGTGATTTAAGTCAAGATTTGGTAGCATTGGTTCTTGTTCACCGAACATCCACCCTTCAGTTTCAGGTTCGCCGAAGTCGAGGTCGAGTGGGCCCTCATCGCCATGGAAATTCAACGGCGCATCAATCATAGCATTCGCCTCCTCATCGCCATGGTTTGAGATCAATGCTGCGATTGCAAGTGGAGATTCGATGTGGACCGGTTCGACGGGGATGAGCCGCTGTGCTTGCGAACGAGGGAAATCCACATCACGCTGCAATTGATCCAGCCCAAGCCTCGCCTGTTCCAATGACATTCCATCTGTCAAACGTGAATGAAGTTCACACAATCGCATTAACACCGCATCGTTACCGGTCATCATGTGGCAATCATGGGCCTGAGTTTCTATGATGAGCACTGGTCTCTTGATGCCAAATCGACCTATGATACAGAGCAATCCAATGCCGACGGTGATGAGTTGTGAAGTCGTGCCAAACACCATGCCACGGTATCCAATCCACAACATCACGAGGCCTAAAAATGCATATCCGTTTGGCACAAAGGGCTTTTTTGTGTGGTTCATTCTCATGACCCAATCATGAGAAATAACGGTGCTGTGGCCCGATTTTTGTTCGATTGAAAGCTTGCGCTCATTGACCACGACGTGTACCCTTCCGGGTGTTCCAACTAAGTGCAGTCCATTGAAGACTTCAGAGTCTTCTGCACTTTGTGGACTCTCCTCCTGTCCAATGATGCGCATCCCAACGCGCAAAGGGCGCCTTGTGGGTTATCAAACCACCGACAAAAGTCAAGCAAAGGCCGGTCGAAATCGTACCCTTTTTTCTTCGCCGAACCTCCCATTGGGGCCGAGTTCCAAGGATAGCATGCTTCGTCCGGGCTTTGACTTATATGTCAGAAGAAGGGGCTCCAATTTGAGAGTCATGGCTGAAATCATCGCTGAAGTGCTGGCAGGAGAGTTGGGTGAAAAGGTGATGGAATCTGTTGGTGATGCCACTGAACGTTGGTCGAACCGGTGGTGGTGGGTCATTGTTCGTTGGACCGTTCTTATCGCACCTTTCATAGCACTCGCAATTTACTACTTTGTGCTTTGATTTCATTCAATGCATTCGAGATCTGCACTGCCCATAATCCTTGGTTTTGAATCAAGTTGAGCAATCAAGGTTGGCTCTGGGTGTTCACGGCGAATGAAGAGAGGGTTTTCCCATGCCACAATTGCACTGTCTCCCTCGACCGACGCAATGCGTCCAACGACGAACTGCAGGTCGACGCTTGCATGGATGACATCGCCTTCAGCCAGCACGCGCTTTTGGAAAGGAGATCGCGTCAACTCGATTTTGGATTTGCTGTGGGCAACCACCGCTAATGGGACACTCGTGTTGGTTTTTTTGTCCTCGATGGCGGGCCGAACCAACAGCGTCCCACTGCCAAGATGGTCTTCCTTAGCATTTCGAAGGGCAAGGCCAACTCTGTCACCTGCTTTCGCCGCAGGAACATCATCGTCCATGACTTGGAGTGACTTCGCATTCCCAGTCCCGTTTGCCGGAAGCAGAATCAATTCATCGTGAACATTGACGGTTCCAGATTGAACATAACCAATGGCGACCAAGCCGATTCCCTTGACGTTAAAATGCTGGTCGACAGGAATCACCAGTGGCGCTTCTGCGCTTGCCTTCAGTTCCTCAGCGCAGTCATCCATCAGATCATACAGCATGTTTCGCAATTCAATGCCGTCGTTTTTAGCGAATGTCCAGGCGCCGAGACCAGCTTGTGAAAAAAGCATTTTCACTTTGTCTTCATCCACCCATTCACCTTCTGGTGGATTGATGACTGCAAGCCCTTTGCTGAGGCTTGAACTTGCAAAGGCCACGAGGGCTTCACCGAGGGTAGCGTCGATGCCTTGCACTTCGATGACGCCGACTCGGGCCGCCGATAGGGCGTTGAGAAAGGGGCGCAATCGCTCAGGGTACTTTGCTGGTCGAATCAGGGATAGAATCCGTGGACCATCACTGCCGCTTTCCTTGTGAACATAAGTGTGGACATCACGTTGGTCTGTGGGTTTCGCAATTTCTCTGGCAAGGTCATCGCTGCCAATCATTGCAATGTTGAGAACAGGCATGGCCCTGCCACCCGGAAAGCCCACATGAATGTAGGGGTGCTCAGTCGCTGGTATTGGCTCGCATCTGTTCACGGATGCGTTGAGCATGGTCCCAATCTTTCTGTTCGTCATCGTTCTCAACGGTCAATTGTGGAATCGGAATCGGGCGCATCATCGAATCGATGGCGACAAAGAAAAAGTAACCCTCGCAGATTTTCTTTTTCTTCCATGTGGCTTTGTCCACGGCCATTGCGGTGACTTTGGTGCATGCCGTGTGGGTGCTTGTGAAGACCACCTTTCCAGTCACTTCAAGCAGATCGCCTTGCCGAGCAGGCGCGATGAATTTCAACGTGTCAATGGAAATGGTAACGAATTCTCGGTGTGCGAATTTCGAACAGGCTATGCCCCCTGCCTTGTCCATGATGGAAAGCAAACGTCCACCGAACAGCGTGTCATGGTCGTTGGTATCACCTGGAAAAATGTGTTCAATGAGCGTCACAGGCTCTTTTGAGTAGGGTTCCATGCCTTTGCCAGCCACATCACATTCATGAAGTCATGGAAGGGAACACCAATTCGAGGGGTGGTTTCATCACCTGACCGCCCTGCCGGGTGGTATGGATGAGGTCAAGGTCTGTGTGGCGTTGGTTTCAGGCGGTCTTGACTCACCCGTGGCTCTCGCCCGTGCGCTCAAGGCGGGTTGGACCGTTTATCCAGTTCATTGCAGTCAAGAACCCGTGGTTGGGCCCGAAGCTGAGGAAAAGACAATCGCCGCCCTGCGGCATTTTTTGAAGGCGAATGGGCCCATTGGAGAAGCTGCTCGCAGCCAATTGCACCCCGTGTTAACGGTCGTACCGGTAGCGCCACAATTGGCCCTCTTCACCGAGAAATGGGCGCACACAGAGTACTTCATTCACATGAAACGAATGTATCATCGGCTTGCTGACTTTGCTGCACAAGAAGTTTCTGCAACGCATCTTTTGACGGGTGAGAACCTCGGTCAAGTGTCTTCTCAGACCTTAGGTAACCTCGGTAGCATTGAACAGGCCTCCTCGCTGATCCCGCTCAGGCCCTTGCTCGGTTTTGACAAAAATACCATTATCAGCATGTCTCGCGTTTTAGGGGTGTATGAATTGAGTTTAGGGCCTGAAGTGTGCGACGCTTTAGGGCCGACAACACCCGTGACAATTGCCAATCAGGAATGGATTGAAAAGAGTGAACTGCGAGCAGGCGGGATGCAAGAATTGTGCGAAAGCGCGTGGGCA
>DAPR01000042.1:30004-30550 GCA_002502605.1 Euryarchaeota archaeon UBA258 | reverse complement strand
ATCCTTAGGCACGAATGCGATGCGATTTTAGGGGGAAGAAACCTCGCGTGAGAAGCAGGTGAGTCCATGACACACGAGAATCGAACACTAACCGCCCCGTTATTCCTTGTTGCACTAATGCTGCTGGCACCATTTGCTGGTGCAGCAAGCGTAACCACATTCGCAAATTCCGACGCTGATGCAGACATTGAAATGCGGGACGGCTCGCCATTTTCTAACCTTGATGACGGAAGCATCAACCTCCCTGCAACCGACACTGTCACCAGTGCGAGTCTCGACATTTCAGTGAACATGGTGGAGCATGCTTCCCATCAGCGGATTGACACAGACACCATGCCTCGCGTTTGGAACCCGAATTACAACAACCAACTCACCAAGTTCTCCAACGCCTCTCATTTCACCTTTGAAGATGGAGCAACGGCCACTGCAGTCTCCCTTACCGCCGAGGGCGTGCTCACCGATTTCGAAGAAACTATGGCTGGATTCGTCGATCAACGTGATTTTTACCAGAAGTGGTATGGGTTCGACCACGGTGAATTGGGCTCG
>DAPR01000042.1:0-29942 GCA_002502605.1 Euryarchaeota archaeon UBA258 | reverse complement strand
ACTGGCCTTTCTGACGGTGACTACACCGATGAGTTCACCAACCAAAACGGTGGTCTTTATGCCCTCAACTCACCCTCAATGTACATCGATTTGGCCTTGAAGGACACCACCGCATACTTCGATTCATACCACGACCTTGATCGAATCACTCCACAAGGAACAAACCCTGCAATCAAGTACACAGACTGTGCTTATGTGCAAATTCGCACATCGAGCAACGGTGTGTTTCCACCTGATGCATCAGGCTTCCAGTACCTCGACATCGATATCGGCAATTCAAGCGGTGTTGGTTACTCGAACGGTTACTACCGCGTGAGCACCGGCTCAAACAACGCTGGTGAGATCTACAACAGTTGTAATGGAGTTCCAGCAGGTGACTATGCTCTTGGTGGTACATCCGTCAGCGCAGGCAATCCAACTGGCTGGGCAAACATTGCGGTCGACTTGATTCAATATCTTGGCCAGTACGTCCAACTTCGCTTTGTCATGGATGACAACGACATCAACACCGCTGATGGCGGTGTTGCGGGCTGGTACATCGATAACTTCCGTCTTGGGGACCGCCTCCCACAAAGCGCTACCATGGACATCAATGGATTCCTGCCATCTGTCCAAGGCGGCGAAAACCAACCAAACGGATACGGTATTCTCACCATCGAATCAGAAACCACCTCCTCAGCGACCCTCTCCCTTGAGGTGCTTGATTCAGCAACAGGCCAAACCGTCATCGACAACCACGGCAATCCAATGACTGGCCTTCAAGGGAAAATCATTGAACTATGGGACGTCAACACAACTGAGCACCCCTCTGTGAACTTCCGCCTCACCTTTGACTCAGGAACCTCTCGCCTGTCGACTCCTGTGTTCCATGGATTTAGCATAGGAACACGCGTCGGTACCGGCTTTAACCAGACTGATGGAATGGTTAGCGGCGTCGTGAACGGCGTTTGGGAAGCAACTGGCGGTATGCCGATGATTTATTCTCCAATGCTTTCAGATTCGTCCTTCTCACCAACCCTTGAGCGCAGCAGTTTCTCGAAACCAATCACTCGAATATCCGCTCATGTCCAAGACGATTGCACTGAAATTCCGACCATCGATTTACAGGCCTACGGTGGCGATGGCATCATCGGCATGATCCCGGATACAGAATATGTCCTTGATGCTCCAATTTATGGATTTGAAACCATGATGTCGTATCAAAACAACTGCAACGTGGGCGGACTTTGGTTTGACTTGACCTTCGGCCATCATGCGGAACATTTCCTTGTTGATGTTGCGAACGACAGCAACATCGATTGGGGCTTTGATGAACCGGCGTTCGGTGCATTTGGTCGACAAACCCAATTCCTCCTCAACAAGATCGAGGGCATTAACTATGGCACAAACTCCGCAAACATCACCGCTGATTTGAGTGGTGTTGCAGAGGGTGGAAGTTTCATGCTTCCAAAGGGTGCAACTGTTCTCTCAACAGATTTCGTCCTCGATGAAATGATGATTCATTCAACCACCGATCCAATGGAGGGCTTCGATTTCTCAGTGCTTTCTGGTACTCAATCGGTGAGCCTTGGCGAAGTTGGAAACTTTACTCGAATGCTTCCTGAATTCCTCAGCGAAACCGACTTGACTGCAGCATTGAATTCATTGCTCTCTAATCCGCTGGTTCCTGTCAGCCATATCGATGCCTATGGCAATGAATGGATGACCTTCCGATTCAAGGCCGAATCACCAAACGCATCAACTGGAGCCACCATGGTCATCCGCGATATCGATGTCGTGTACAACTTCACAACCACGCTTGACAATTCGAACGGATTGGATCTCGAACTGAACAAGGGTGTTGCACTTTGGACCGGTGGACCTATGGCGAACGTCGAAATTGCAGTGACCTCCACCAGTGGAGGCGGTTTGACCTTCTCAAACCTCAACATTCTCACAGCAAGCGGCTATGACAACACGCTGTCCGTCACTGGTAATCCGGTCGGGTTCTATCCAAACGGTGACTTGTATGAAATCGTCACCACCCACACCGTTGCTGGTTCAACAGGTGCTTCACTCGCTGAGAGTCGGCTCACCCTTGAATCAAGCACTGGAACTGTTGTCCTCTCCTACAGCGACGCCTTCGGATTTTCCGAGGCATCCGATGAGGACGACCTCATCAGTCTCGAATCGACCTCGACTCAATCCGACATCACTGATGGGAAATCCGTGACCTGGCGGTTTATTGTGAACTCAAATTGGGAAGACACCGATGAAGTGCGCATCTATTCAGGCCTCATTGCTAGCGATGGCGTCAACGGCCTACCTTCTGCTGTGTTGATGGCTCCGGCGGGTGGAAATGCAGTCGAAAACGATGCAATCATCACCTCCTTCGAAGTTCGAAACGACATCGGTCTGTCCCAAGACTTGGACAATGGCAAATCGAATCAAATCGTCAATCTTGCAGGCAGCATCCGCCTTGAGAACCTCGATATTTCTCCAGACCCAAGCCGCTACTTCATGGTGCTTGAGCAGAAATACATCAACACCTCTTCTGAAAACTTCACCATTGAATGGCTGCCGGTTGAGAACCAATCTGGCGTTATTGGCGGTGACTTTAATCTCGATATTGATCTTGGTTTCGCAGCTGGCGAAGAAACATACAGGTTCAGAATTGACGGCTACGAGGGCGGCGACACGCTCTGTCCTGCCGCAGTTTACCGCCCTGACAGTGACTGTGCCATCCCATTCAACCTCTCGATTGACACACTCGACCCTTCGTTGATTGAGGTCAAGATTTTGAACGGCCAAGTTGACCCCTCCCTCGAAAGCAACTGGCGTACAATGGTCGATGACACATGGGTTGTTCCATCTGCCAATCAACAAATCCGCCTCTTGGCCTATGACTTGCCAAACCCACCATCTTCCCTCGACATCAAGATCTGGGTCGAAAACGATCACGACACCAATGGCGATGGACATGCAAATGCTTCGGAATACATCACGGTTACCGTGAACAACGACGGAGAAGCACCGTTTGCAAATTACACAGGATCCTTCAGTGACATGGCTAACATCGGCGCAGATCCAGTTGGGAAGGTCTCCATTTGGATCGAAGGATACGACCTTGCTGGTAACCCAATCAACGGAGGAGCCCCTGGGTTCGAAGACGATCACTTCACGTATGTTTCGATGAATTCGAAGTCTCCGGTTATTCGCAACTTCTTCATTGACGATTCACAAGATGGACGATTCCTCAACTCGAACCAACCACAGTACGACGGAAAGTGGAATCAAACCATGTATGCGGGCAACCAATACTCGTTGATTGTTGAAGCAAACGACGACAATGGATGGCGAGACGTGGATTATTTCCACCTTGACTTGGCTGATGACCGTGAGGACATGAACGTCTACTACTACCCGAGAAACGAAACTGCTTGGACCGACTCACCTTGGATTACAATCCTTGAAGAGAGCGAAATTTCCGACGGTCCACGAATGCTCCGCATGGATGGAGGCGCATTGGTCGACCCGTTCGAAGCCGACTTCATGCTTGACCTACCAATCCGTATCGATTGGGGTGTGCTTGGCGCAACCACTGCGCTCAACAACCCAGTGCTCTACATGCAAGACCTCGACAACCCAAGGTACAGAATGTTACCCGCTCCAGGCCGCCACATCCAAGATTGGTACTACAGCGACGGTATCCAACTCGACTTCCGAACCGATGAGACCAACGATTTGATGGTTACACCGCTCTTTGCAGACTTGTCTGAACCACAAACTGAAGACGTTCGCAAAGGATTTGTCTATCCAGGTGACACAATTTCATTCACGGGACAGTACGCATATTTGGATGGAATCAACAACGACGTGTTCATCACTCCAGAAATCCCACTGACATTGGAAATCACCCGGCAAGACGCCGTTGCAAACGGTGCTAAGGGCTATGTTCCATTCCCCGGTGAAGTCACCTACCACACCTTCACTGGTGGCGTGTTTAACATTAACATCACAGCGGCTCCTGTAGCGAATGATTACCAATACTCATTCCGACTCTGTCCTTTCGATGATCCAACAACTGCTCTTGATGATGCCACGACGTGTGGTCCTGAAGAGATTGGTTTGCCGGATGGGGCAGTTGATACAACGCCTGCGGTGTGTGCTGGCTCGAGTTCATACGGCTGCTCGGTCTTCAACATCAAGGTGGACGGAAACCCACCTGAAGTCAACACCGATTCATGGACTGCTAAGCGCGGTGCAACCGGTGAAGTGATTTCTGGAGACATGCCAACTTCGACCTACCATTGTGTCGATGTTGAAGTTGTGCTCAAGGAACGTGAAGCCTTGTTCCAAGGCGATGTCAACGTGGCTTGGAGTTTCTACTCCGACGCAAGCAACAACATTGTTTGGCCAATTTTCCGAACCTCCTTTGGTGATGAACCATTGACGGCTGAGTTGACGCTCTCTCCACTTGGTGGATCCTACGCAGCAGCCGCAACATGCATTGATCTGTGGCCTCTTGAAGAAGGTCAATTCGAACCTGATGAAGAACAAATCAACAACGTTGAACTCGTGATGTGGATCGATGCAAAAGATTCAGCGGGTGCAGGTGTCATCTTCGGCGGCGGTCCAACAGAGGACGGTGGAATTGCAGCAATCTTCTCGAGTTCCGAAGAACACAAGTCCAATTACCGCTTTATCCATGAAGAGCCGAGTTTCGCAGTTGAGAACATCATTCTCACACCTTCCTCACCAGAAGTTGGTCAAACCATGGAACTTCAAATTGAAGTTCGCAATGATGGAACCATGGCAGGTGGAACAAATTTGGTTGTCCGTTCAGTCACAGCAGGTGGAATCCCAGTGTTGGAAGCCACCATTGAGACCGGTGATATCGACATCCTGCAAAAGAAATGGGTGACCGTTGAATTGACTCAATTCACTCAAGCCACGACGGGTATGTACTACCTAATTTCAGATGAAACCACCAACGAACTGCTGTTCAACGGGTCCTCCGAAGGCCAACAATTCAACGTGAAGGTACAGAGCGAATCCAATGATGGCGGCACGGTTCTCCTGCTGCTTGTTGTGCTGGTGACCATCGTAGTGATCCTCGGTGTGGTTGTCTTCGTCCTTGTTCGCCGAGAAGACGGTGAGAGCATGTTCGACGACGATGACGACCTTGATGATGTTCCAACAAAGGCATACGCAGAACTTCCAGGTATGGCAACCGCAGCACCGGCAGCCAATGTCACTCCAGAAATGGCTAACGCAATGGCTCAGTTCCCACAATGGACTCAAGAGGAAATTCAGGGATACTTCGACCAAGGATGGAGCGTTGAAGCGCTACAAGACTGGGTCAAAAACCAGTGAGCGTGAAGAGCTTGCCAGAGCGATTGGATTGGGCTGACCATGCTTGGTCCGATCCCGATGGGGGCACGATTTTGCTCCACGGTGTTCTGCCCACGGTGGTCTATCCGCGAACCATGCGGCCACGTGAATCATGGCACGCCTTAGCAATCCTTGAACCACCTGATGTTGTTGACATGTGGGTTCAGGAAGAAAAGGACGAAGCAGAGTCTCCCGGTGTTAATCTTGCACACGGTCTGATTTCCGGTGGTTCCTTTGGAATTTACCTCGATGAAATTACCTTGCTTGAGGATGTCAAATCAGGCAGCTTCCCCGACCCTGAACCGCGACGCTTGCATCGAAACGCTGAGCGTCACGATCGCCCAGTCTACTACATCGAGCCAACAGCCGACGATGAATTTTGGAGTGAGCACCTGACCAACGAAGCCAAAGCAGCTTCGCATTGGAAAAAACTGCTCGGTATGATTTCACTGGGTGGGAAATGGAGAAAGCGCGTCAAAAAGAACATCTTTTCCGCCCAGAAACCGCCTAGGGGCATCTCCCCCAACTATGGCTCAGCAGCGGTGTTAGCTGCCACATGGTGGGACCTCAACGAATGGCTTGTTGGTGAGTCGGTCGTCAAAGCTCGGGACTTGCGGTATGCAGAGCGTCTTCGTGGAGCTCTTGCAGATGTGCGAAAGAGCCATGGGGGCGAAGCAGTGTTGCTTTTACCGTTGTATTTGCCTCATCGGAATGCGGTTTTAGCAGCGCTCGAAAACCTTCCAGAAGCAGAGGAGATTACTTCATACCCAACCGATTCGGACAACATGGAGGAGGAGTGACCATGGCGAGCGCAATCGAAGTTCGAATTGAGAACCAACTTGTTCGATTCGTACCGCCAAGCCCTGTTGATCAGGCGTCAGTCGTCGCTCAACTTGGAGGTCAACAGACCGGTGGCGTCGTCATCAAAGTCCTCGATCGCCCACGTGCAACGCTTGTCATCGACCAAGCCGGGCGAATTGTCGTTCACGGAACTCACCGAGTCGAAGCGGCTCGTGCCGCAGCAAAGGAATTGATGCTGCGCCTCGGATTGAACGATTCGGGATTGGAAACAGAACTCGGCCCGGTTGTGGCCTCCTTTGAATTTGGTCAAGCCCTCCTCGTCGAAAGCGTGGTTGGGGATTTTGGAGCAGGGACTGCTCACTTTGACGAACGCCTCGGCTGCACGATTGTCGATGACACGCGCCACAACCTCACGCTTCACATGTGGCCGAATGGTCGCTGCGTTGCAACTGACGCTCGCCATCGCAACATGGTGGCAATGGCTGCAGTGTATTGGAAAGGCCGATTCAATGAGCGAAACCTCTTGGTTGAACGCATTTGATTGGGTTTTAGCCCATGCGTTGAAAGGTCAAGCCTCCATCACAAGCATGAGGTTCATACATGGCTGCTGAGGTAAAGTGGAATGGTCCCATTGTGGACAATCACTTCCATTTGAATCGAAATGGCTTGTTTCTTCAAGCAGCGGGAGAATTCAAGCGGGTTGGCGGCACTGATTTGATCCTTGTTCATTGCCCGGATTTCTCCTCACCCCCAACCACAAGAAAAGGCCACCTTACCACCTATCAGGATACGGTTCGGATGGCAGAGGAAGTCCGAAAAGAACACGATCTCGGTGTCCGAGTGGTTTTAGGCCCTCATCCAGCGGCTTTTGCTCACCAATTTGAGGCCTGGTTGCAAGAAGATGGAGAGCATGGGGCAGAGCGAGCAATGGAAAATTATCGGGACAGCATCGATGCAGCGTTGGAACTGGTCCATGAAGGAAAAGCCCACGCAATCGGGGAAGTTGGAAGGCCGCATTGGCCGGTCAGCGACCGCGTTTGGGGCCTATCAAATCAATTGTTAGAAGAAACGATGAGCCTTGCTCACAAGGAAGGTGTGACCCTTCAATTGCATGTTGAGGGGGAATTAGAATCGACGTATGGCGACCTTGCTGCAATGGCTGAGCGCGTTGGTCTTGACAAACAACGTCTTGTTCGTCATTACGCGCCACCCACCGTTTCTGGTGATGTCACCCAAGGCCTCACTCCTAGTGTTTTAATCGGCAAAGGAGCCATTGAAGAAGTGCTTGCGACTGCCGAATCCTCGACCCATGGATTCCTGCTGGAAACGGATTACATGGATGACGTGCGCAGGCCAGGAGCAGTGCTTGGTCCCAAAACAGTTCCAAAGCGAACTCAACAATTGCTCGATGGTGGTCTCGATGAAGCCTTCTTGTGGAAAGCTCATCAGGATCTGCCAGATTTTCTCTATGGTCCTTCAGAATGAATCTTGGGTGCAAAGAGCCCTCATCATAGGAACCATCCGCCATCACATTGATGAGATAGCGCCTTTAGCCTTGGCTCATGGAACACTCGCGAAGAGGCTTCACAGCGTTGCTGGTGCTCGCTTTGTTCGTGCTTCCAGCACTCGCGTCACCAGCCTCAGCCCAAGGCTCACCTTTGCCGGCTGTTGAATTGGATTGCGGACCAGATCCAGTGATGGATGTTCATCCAAATTCATACGAAGATGCCGTTCTCCAATGCACAGTCACCAACCCTACTTCTGCCAGTGAAGTGGTTGAGGTGAACAAAGTAGAATGGGACGGTATCAATGTTGAAATGACCCTTAGCGAGGATGAATTCACCCTCGCTGCTGGCGATGAAGAGAGTTTCAACATCGTTTTCAGCGGTCAAACAAGACTGCCTGCCTCTCTCACTTATGATTTCGAGATTGAAGCAAAGGTCACCTCATGGAATAACCTTCCATACGGGCAGTTGCCAGACGGGCCATGGGTGGCCAACACCTCGTATTTGGGGGATTTTTCAATCGCTTCCTACGGCATGGTCGAGTTGCTCATGTCGGACAAAACTACCCGTGAACTTTCAATCTCAGAAGAGGTTGAATTTACCTTCCAATTCACCAACAAAGGCAACGACGCTGACGATATTCGAGTCAGCATCGCCAATGAAGCCGATCTTTCTGCTGCAGGGTTTTCATTCCCCGGGGGCACCTTCGTGTCTGAAGATGTTGCCTACCAAGGGACGTCCAGCCTCAGAACCTTAACCGTCCGCTCTCCTTCTGAATTGACCGAAGACATTCGCCTTCCAGTGATTTTCAAAGCAGAAAGCACAGTTGACAGCGATGCACCATCGAGCGAAATAACCGTTCAACTCAACGTTGTAGCACCGGGTCAATCCAATTCACTCGGCGGGAACTTAGAAGAAATTGACAAGGATCAATTGCTTCAATATGGCGCAATAGGTGGTGCCGTGATCCTCATGCTGTTGTTGATCGTTGTCTTGGCAAAAGCAACAAAACGCTCTTCCAAAACCGCAGATTCGGGAATTCAAATCCCTACCCCGCTGGAAATTCCCGAGGAACCCACGCCTTCTGCTGCACTCGATGATGAGTTTGATGATTTCTTTTCAAACTTGGATGCCCCATCCCAACCAGATGAATTTGACAATTTATTCGATGAATTGTAGGTCTGCTCGGCGGTTGAAAATGGGTCGCAGATTAGCGGTTTAACCGGTCTTTGCAGAGGGAACAGTGATAGGTTAGGTGTGCTGGCCAACACCTACCCATTGGGTAGGTGCTGTTATGCTACAATTGCAAGGTAAGACCGCATTTGTCTTTGGAGTGGCCAGTGAGGATTCAATCGCTTGGGCCATTTGTGAACAATTAGCGGCTGCAGGTGTGACGCTGTACCTTGGTTTCCAGAAGCGATTTATGAGCCGTGTCTTCCAGTTAAAGGACAAACTCCCCCAGATTGGAGGGTTCTACCCCTTAGATGTCGAGCAAGACGCAACAACGAAGGAATTTTTTGATGCATTTGCTGCTGAACATCCGGGTGTGAAGGCTGACATTCTGATTCACGCCATCGGTTTTGCTCCACGCAGTTGCTTTGATCGACCGATTTTATTCGTTGAAGACCAAGACATCAACAAGGCCATGACCATTTCAGCCAACTCGCTCCAACGATGCCTCAAATTTGCCCTGCCCTACCTTAACCCCGGTTCTTCCACCATTACCCTGACCTATGCTGCTTCAACGAGGTTTGTGCCGAATTACGGCATCATGTCGATGGCCAAAGCAGCATTGGAGTGCTGGACGCGTGAACTGGCTTGTCATTTGGGGCCAGAGGGTCACAGAATCAATGCGATTTCCTCGGGGCCAATCAGAACGATTGCTGCGGGTGGGATACCTGGCTTTGACAAAATCTTAGACCATGTCGAAGCAAATGCACCTCTCCGCCGAAACGTCAACCAAGACGATGTTGCTGGTGCAACATTGTGGCTGGCAAGTCCATTGGCAAGCGGAGTAACCGGCCAGTGCATCCACGTAGACGGTGGCTATTCGATTACAATGGTCCCCCAGAGCATCATGAACGATTGAGGTGAGGGCATGACAATGACGACGGCTGATGGGAAACCCTGTGAGGGCCTTGATCAAGGCCCTTTCGAACCCATTGCGGTGATTGGTTTAGCTGCCTTGATGCCAGACGCAAAAAGCATCGATGCGTTTTGGCAGAACATCATCGATTCCAAGGTCAGTATTCGTGAAATTCAAGAGGGTCGATGGCCAGGTCCCGTCGACCATTTCTACAGAGAAGGAGGGCCTGGAAACAGCCAAGAGGGATTCACATACGCCAAAATCGGTGCACTTGTTCATGGTTTTGAATTCGATTGGCGCCGATGGAGGCAACCTCCTGGCAGCCTTCCGCAAATAGATCCGTGCCAACTATGGGCCGTTTCAGTCGCTGCAGATGCCATTGAACAGGCTGGTTATGATGGCGAAACCAAGGACATTGATCGTTCGCGCTGTGGTGTTGTTTTTGCCAATGCATTGGGCGGTGAAAACCGAAACCTCTCCAACATCCGTGTGTGGTCGAACCATACTTCTCAATTGGCCAAAAAGCATGGTTTAGCAGTGCAGAACATTGAGGCGTTCAAGGAGGACTTGTTGGAAGGCACGCCTCGTATTGATGAAGACACAATGCCTGGGGAATTAGCCAACGTCGTGTCTGGTCGTGTGGCAAATCTCTTGGATTTGCAGGGCCCAAATCATGCCATGGATGCTGCTTGTGCATCCTCAATGGCCGCTGTTCTGGATGCGTGCCGTTTGCTTCAAACTCGTCAGGTCGATGTCATGCTTGCTGGTGCAACAGATCGCACAATGGACCCTGCAACCTTTTCCAAATTCAGCGCCATAGGCGCCCTTTCTCCGAGCCATTCCACTCCATTCGATGCTCGAGCCAACGGGTTCGTCATGGGTGAAGGGGCAGGCGTTCTCTTGTTGAAGCGCTTGAGCGATGCCATTGCAGACGGTGATGAAGTGCATGCGGTCATTCGTGGCATAGGTGGTTCTTCTGACGGGCGAGGCAAAGGAATCACCGCACCAAGCCAAAGAGGGCAAGTTCAAGCCATCGCACGAGCTTACAATCAAGCAGGCTATGAGGCCAGTACTGTTGAATTGGTGGAAGCGCACGGGACCTCGACCAAGGTTGGCGACGCAACAGAACTCTCGACGCTTTCCCTGCTATGGGACGGCTTTCCTCATGGCGACCATGTTGCAGTTGGTTCGATTAAATCTCAAATTGGTCACTTGAAAGCAGCAGCCGGTATTGCTGGAATCATGAAGAGCGTCATGGCTCTTCACCATCACACCATCCCTCCTTCGGCAGGGTTTGAAACGCCAAATCCAACCGTTGAATGGAGTGAAATCCCGTTTTTCGTACCAACCGAGGCTCGGGATTGGCCAAAGCCAGAAGGCCACCCACGACGGGCTGGAATCTCAGCCTTTGGATTCGGAGGCACCAATTTTCACGTCGCACTGGAAGGCTATGAGGCCGCTTACCACAGTGAACTTGCAGCAAAATGGGAGCAGCGATGGGCAGCCTACGCAGCCATTGAACAACCAACTTCCACTGGCCCAAGCGCCCCCTCTGTGCTTGACTCGACCGCAGTGCCAAGCATGACTCACGAACAACTCAAGGCGATTGAAGGCGGCATGGTGCTTCTTTCCTCTCACGACTTGAAGGGCCTGAAATCCAAGGTGTCGGACCTTTCATTCAAAGGGACGACTTTTGATGAAGATCCAAAGGGCATACGCCTTTCCAACACCCTTCAACAGGCGTCAACCAGTTTTGACGCATCGGCACCGCTTCGAATGGCCATCATAGCCACTTCATGGGCCGAATTTGAGAAACGCTGTGCGTTAGCTGTCAAAGCGATGGACGATGAAGAAAAGTGGGGCTTCCTTCAGGCACAAGGCGTCCTCATCACAAACGATGCTCCACTTCACGAGAACGCCAAAGTCGCACACATGTACCCGGGCCAAGGCAGCCAGTATGTCGGTATGACTCACGATTTGCATCAACGATACAGCGCAGTTCAACAAGTGTGGTCCCAAGCCGACCAAACGATGATCGATGTTCTGGATGGGGAAACGCTGTCGAGTTTTGTTCTCCGTTCCAACCTCTCGAAAGAGGAGCAAATAGAGGCAGAGCACAAACTGAAGCAAACAGAGTACACTCAACCAGCAATGCTCACTGCAGACCTGGCTTTGGAGAGGGCGCTGAACGATCACGGGCTTCACCCCGATATGGTGGCTGGTCATTCCCTTGGTGAGTATGCAGCCCTCATGTCAGCAGGTATTCTGGACATGGACGGAGCGTTGCGTGCAGCCGCAGCTCGTGGAACTGAAATGGGTGCGGTTGAGATTGAGGATAAAGGGCTCATGGCCAGCGTAAGTGCGCCCTATACTGAAGTTGAAGCAATCATCAATTCCATCGATGGCTACGTGATCGCAGCCAACAAAAACTCGCCTAAAATGACCGTGATCGCAGGAGAGACTGCGCCTGTAAAAGCTGCGATGACTGCGTTCGAGGAAAAGGGCTTCCAGTCCATGCCGTTGGCCACTTCTCATGCCTTCCATTCACGGATTGTCGCACCAGCAAATGAACCGCTTCGCCGCTTCTTGGAAAGCCTCGAAATTCGTTGGCCAAAGATTCCAATTACGGCCAATGTAGACGGCACATTTTATCCAATGAATCCCTCAGATTCAGAAGACTTAGATGCCTCAAAAGAGGCAGTGTTAAGCAAGTTAGCCCTTCAAATGGCTTCCTCCGTGGAATGGACTTCACAGATTCAAAGCATGTACGATGCCGGTGCTCGAGTCTTCATTGAAGTCGGTCCAAAACGTGCACTGAGCATGTTCGCGGCTCAAATTCTCGAAGAGCAACCTCACTTGCCGGTGATGACCAACCATCCAAAGCAAGGTGGTATCGCTTCTTTCTTGACCGCATTGGCCACCATGGCTCTCGCAGGCCGACAAGTGAACTGGCCCAGTCCAACATCCGAGGCGTTGACCGAGGCGTTCAGGGCAGGACCGATTGAAGCCCACAAAGCCATCTCTCCCTCAGAGGATTTGCGGACACGGGCCCGCCCATTGCCTTCAGCGAACAGTTCGACGGCTTCATCCGAAGTTCGACACATCGCCACTGTGACTTCGCCTTTACTTGACCCCGAGGTCGCAGCTCAAAAGGCGAAGGCTGCGTACTTGGGGGACAGGATTGCTGCACTGTGTGGCTACCCAGCTGCCTTTTGCAACGGCATGGTGAATCTTCGAACTGGGTTGGGCCTAAGCGATGCTCACATCACCACGCTGTTCCAAACCATCTCGGCCGAAGCCGACATCGACTCCTCTGTGGATGTCAGCACGGCAGAAACCGTTGCTGACCTCGCTCGATGGGTTTCCTCTCCACCGTCATCTTGGTCTCCTCGCACCTCAATGACGCACCGCCCCAGTTCGCCCACTCAACCTTCGTCAACCACATCGGGGCACGACCCAATGAGCAGGCGTATGTCTGATCCATTCGTTGTCACCGGAGTCTCTCTCGGCCTGCCTGGCGGCGAGAGTGTGTTCAACGAAGACACGTTTGAGCGCCTTGTGCGCGGTGAAACCTGCATTTCCGAAGTCACTGATGAATACAAACAACGTCTGCTCGACAAAAACCTCGTCCGCCTCATCAAAGGGCGAGATGGTTCAGTGAACATGGACCAAGCCACAGAATTCGGGGACGTGCCACAACTTGCTGGCGTGAAAGGAGCATTTGACCTTGCAGAAGAGTTTGGTATTGACCCGAAGGTGATTCTTGCCTGGGACATCACCACTCAACTGGGTATGGCTGCTGGTCTTCTCGCCCTTCGAGACGCAGCAATTCCATTGACACCAGTTGAACAAATAGGCAAAGGAGGGCTTCGTCTTATTCGCAACTGGCAAGTGCCACAGCACACACGCGACCGGACCGGGATTGTGTTTGCATCGTGTTTCCCCGGCTTCCAAATGGCGTTGAAGCATGCCAAGCACAACGGTGACGATGGTGAAGGCCGGTTTGATCGTCGTTATCTGTTCCAAACCCTTGCTATGGGCCATTCCCAATTCGCCCAATATTCCGGTATCCGAGGCCCGAACACCATCATCAACCTCGCATGTGCTTCCGCAACAGCCGCATTTGGCGTGGCTGAGGATTGGTTGAATGCCGATCGAGTTGACCGAGTGGTCATCATCTCCGCAGATGACGTCACTGGTGACGATATGTGGGAATGGATTGGTGGTGGCTTTGCTGCATCTGGCGCCGCTGCAACTCACAATGTGGTTGAGGAAACTGCGCTTCCATTCGATCGACGCAGAAATGGTTTGATCCTCGGAATGGGTGCCGCCGCCTTTGTGGTTGAACGAAATTCAGAAGCAGCAGAACGTGGTGTTCAGCCAATTGCAGAATTGCTTGGCGCAACAACGGCGAATTCAGCGTTCCATGGCACTCGGCTTGATGTGGACCACGTTGCAGAAACAGTGGACAATTTCGTAACGAGCATGGAGCGGCAATGGGGCATTGACCGGCATGAGATCGCCCCAGATACCGTTTTCTTTTCTCATGAAACTTACACGCCGGCGCGCGGTGGTTCAGCTCAATCCGAGGTTCGTGCCTTGAGGGATACCTTCACGCACAGCACCGACAAACTCGTGATTGCCAACACCAAGGGCTTCACAGGACATCCAATGGCGGTTGGAATTGAAGACGCCAGCATGTTCCACGGTATGAAAACTGGACGAATCCCTCCGATTGCGAACCATAAGGAAACAGACCCTGAGTTGGGCAACCTCAACCTTTCGACCGGCGGCGATTATCCTAACCTGAAGTACGGCTTGCGTTTCGCAGCAGGCTTCGGTTCACAAATGGCCTTGAGTTTAGTACGCCGCTGGCCGGTTGTTGGTGAGCGAATTGACGGTGGTAAATTCCTAGCATGGAATCGGAAGTTAGCCGGAACAGAAGATGTGGTCTTGCGACTCTTAGATCAGAAATTGGTTGCTTATGTTGATGGCGACGATCACCTCCACGGTGGCGTACAAGGCGAGCCATGGCCAATCACGGCTCCATTCGAAGGAAAACCCTCACCTGCCCCTGCTGCAGCCGCCCCCGTTTCGGTGGCTCCAACCTCCGCCCCCACTCCAACCCCCACTCCTGCAAAGCCAAGCCCGCCACCTGCTGACGTGGTAAGCAGTGCTCCACAGGCCGATGTTGTGTCAACAGTGATTGATGTGGTTGTCACTCATACAGGTTATCCAGCTGATTTTGTCGAATTGGACCAGGATTTGGAAGGAGAACTGGGCATTGATACCGTGAAGCAAGCCGAGATTATGGCTGATATCCGTGAACAATTCTCACTTCCAATTGATGAGGAATTTGTGCTTTCTGACTACCCTACGTTGAATCACATGATTGGATACATCGAGCGTATGAGTGGAGGAGCTGTCGCTTCCTCACCTCCAATTTCACCACCTGCCGCTTCACCAGAACCTCCGAAACCGCCTGCACCCGAACCAGTGGCTCCAATTCTTCCTGCCGTAGCTGCAGTTGTTGTCGATGATTCACACATTCAATCCATCGTGGTCGAAGTCGTGGTGACGCACACGGGTTATCCCGCTGATTTCATTGAATTGGACCAAGATCTCGAAGGCGAACTCGGCATCGACACGGTGAAACAGGCAGAAATCATGGCTGATATCCGAGAACAGTTCGGATTGCCGGTAGACGAGGAGTTTGTCCTCTCTGATTACCCGACGCTCAACCACATGATTGCTTACATACAACGCATGCAGGGTGGGGCAGCCCCTGCTGTAGTTGCCGCTCAGCCAGCGCCTGCAATGGCGCCGCCAGAGCCAACACCCGTTGTGTCCTCGCCACCTCAGCCTCTCTCATCCGATGAAGAAGTTGATACAAGCCTCATTGAAATCGTTGTCAAGCACACAGGCTACCCTGCAGACTTCATTGAAATGGATCAAGACCTCGAGGGTGAACTTGGCATTGACACAGTGAAACAGGCAGAAATTATGGGTGATGTACGAGAAATGTTCAATCTCCCACTGGACGAAGATTTTGTTCTTTCTGACCATCCAACATTGAACCACTTCACCGCTTACATTCTACGAATGAAAGGAGGGCAACTTGCTGAATCTACCCAAGAAGCACCGACGGTTGTTGAGCCAGTTGCTCACCACGAAGCCATCACCCCAACCCCTGCTGTAAAGTCCGTTCCAAACCGCCGCTGGCAGATTGAGGTTGAGGCAGCACCGGGCGTGCACTCTCCACTTTCATTGACTGGAACTGCGGTTGTCACCGACGATGGCTGGGGCATTGCAGAAGCGTTTTGCCAGCGTGTGGAAACGGATGGAATGAACGCCATTCGAATTGGATTTGAGAGCAACATTCGAGACATGTCGGTTCAGCATGAGGGCAAGCGCTTGGTCTACCGAGCAGACCCGGCGAATCCTGAGCATATTGCAGCGGTGTGTGCTGCTTTGGCAGACCAGAACATCACAGCCCTTGTTCACATGTCGCCGCTTAAGTTAGCGAGTGCAACATGGGCAGAGGACAGTTATCCATCTTCTCAAATAGCGTTGGCAGCCCAAGGGTACTTCTCACTCCTGCAAGGTTTAGATGCACATTTCTCCACGCTTGAATCAGGTGTGATCGCATCGGTTACGGCGATGGATGGCCGCCATGGTAACATTGGTGAGCGGTTCAACGCTGTTCAATGTGCTGCGTCGGGTGTGACAAAATCCTACGCCTTTGAACAACTCCAGATGCGGTGCCGAGCCCTTGATGTGCATCCTGAATTGATTCTCGATCCCGTGCAGGCAGCCCAATTGATTCATCATGATGTGTTCAATTTGGCTGGTGAAGTTGAGGTTGGTCTTGATCGAGATGAACGACGATGGGGCTTAGTGGCCTTTGCTGAAGACCTCGTGGAAGACCGTCAACCCTTGGCTTCCGATGACACTTGGCTTGTCTCCGGTGGAGGATCTGGCGTGACCGCATCTTCCATTATCGCTGTTTCAGAATCCTCCTTTAATTCAGGCGCACATTTTGCATTGCTTGGACGTTCTCAATTAATCGAACAAACGAAGGCTTGGGTGACATGGGGCGAAGACGCTCTTGAATCCGAGCGAATTGCTTTGCGCGAGCGTTTGGCGAACGCCAGTGAAAATGGTAAAGTCACCATCGTCGAGTGGAACAAAGTTTGGCAAAAATTCACCCGTAGCCGAGACGTCTACTTGACCATGGCTTCCATCGAGTCGACCGGAAATTCAGCAAGTTATCACGCCGTTGATGTCACTGACCTCGAAGGTATGCGTGCTGTGGGTGCCTCATTGAAGCGTCCAATTACGGGATTGATTCATGGAGCAGGCCTAGAAGATTCCAAACTTGTTGCAGATAAGGAATTCAACACCTTTGACCAGGTGGTTCGCGTAAAGGTTGACGGGTGGCAATGCATGCTCGCAGCTGGTGTGGCTTCCGGTGCAGAAACGCCTCGGCTTGCTGTGTGCTTCACGAGCGTCGCAGGACGGTTTGGTAACGGTGGTCAAACTGATTACGCAGCAGCAAACAGTGTATTGGATGCAGAAATGGCCCGTCTCACTGCGTCTGGGAGGTGCCGTGCTGTTGCTATTGGATGGACAGGCTGGCGTGATGTTGGAATGGCCACACGTGGCTCAATAGAAGCGGTGTTTGCAGCAGCAGGAATTGCTACTCTTTCAGTGGATGAAGGAGTGAACATCTTCGCGGATGAGGTCCTTGCAGGTGGTAAACGTCGAGTGATTGCCTGTGGTTCATTGGGCACGATGGATCATTTTGACGCCTTTAGAGATGCTCCTTTACGATTGCCGGCGGAAATGGCAGGGACGATTGCAGACCCTTCCCGATTCCCATTTGTTGACAAAGTCTTGGCGCTTGAGGAAGGGAAATCTTTGACTGTACAATCAACTCTTTCTGTCGCAGACCATCCTTTCCTTGGTGACCATGCCATCGAAGGCGTACCTTACCACCCCGGTGTGATGGCTTTGGAGATGTTTGCTGAAGCGGCTCTTCTGCTCAGACCTTCCACCTGCCTTGCTGGCTTTGAATCGGTTGAGTTTGGTTTGCCTGTCAAATTACTCAAGGGTGCTATGACGGTGCGGATTCACGCTGAGTACGAACGAAGCGAAGGCGACCTTTCGTGGATTTCATGTCGCCTCGTGTCGGACTTAACCAACTCAAAAGGAGAGGTCTTTGGTGAACGGGAACATCACACGGCACGAGTCCGTATCGTTGAAAAATCTGAAGATTTGTGGCCATTCTTGCAAAGCGAGGTGGACGCTCTTCCTGACATTGGTGTGCCGCCTAAGGGCGAACTCGCCGAACATCCGACGTTCATTTACCGGCGGTACTTCCATGGCCCTCGATTCCAATCGCACGGAGGTGTGCTCCGTGGCGTTGGTGATGCATCAATGCCTGGTGCAGACGGCATTGCCCTCATGCGTCACCAGTTGCCTGCAACCGATCAATTTGCTCAGGAAAGCGAGGGCGAGGCAATCCTTCTGGAGGCTTTACCAATGTTGATTGAGGCAGGGTTCCAAAATGCGGGTTTGGTCGCCATGGAAAGTGAAGGGTTCTCTTCACTGCCAGTTGGCATCGAATGGTCGAGCATGCTGCGTGTGCCTGAACGTGATGAAGCACTGAGATTGCGTAGCATTCAAACAGCTGCGGAAGAAGCGGGTGTTACGGTGCATGATGTCGTGATCGTTGGCGATGATGACGCACCGGTTTTGGCGTTGAAGGGGCTGCGACTCAAGGGCATGGCTCCTGTTTCATCCGACGATGCATTCACCCTTGAACGATGAATGAGGCCTTTGAGTGACCATTCAACTCCTTCATCCACCAGGGCAAATCGAACCTGAGTGCCTCGTTGCACGCTGTCCAATACGTACCCTTTCAATCGAAGAGGTGCCTCTTGCCCATGCTGATGAGGTGTCCACATTTGTGATGCAAAAACGCAGAGATGAACATCTCACAGGTCGCTGGTTGCTCGCTGAAGTCTTGCGTCAGTTGGGCCATGACCCATCCCTGCTCACAGTTGAACGAACACAACACCGAGCGCCTTACCTCGCTTACATTCATGGCGTGTGGAAGAACACGCCTCTTCCTTCGATCAGCGTGGGGCACAGCGATGGCTGGGCCTATGTGGCTGCCGTGGAGCCTGGTTGGCGAATTGGAGTCGATGCTGAAGCAAGCGATCGCGGTATTCAGGCAAATGCGTTTGACATGATGGCCAAGGGTGAGGAATTGGAGAGGTTGAACGCTAATCCTGATTGCGCCATCGAGGTGTGGGTTTCTAAAGAAGCCATCCAAAAAGTTCTCGGATTAGGGATGCATCTCAACCCACGTGAGATTGAAATTCCAATTGGAGTGGAAAAGGCACTAATTTCAATTGAAAAATCAAAAATTCAATTGATAAAATGGATTCATCTAGAGGCTCAAATAGCCCTTGCTATTGCCCCAGGTTCAATGTCGGTGGCAACCGCAGAAGACCGGCTGCTTGAGGTGACGAAAGTGGCCATGTCTGAGGGTGATTGGGGCGTGGGCTGTAACACTGCGAGAAACAATGTCTGATCAACGCCAAAACATGTAGGATGAGCGGCTGGTTTCCCAAGGCAAACCAAACTGGATACCGAGTTCTGTTAGGATGACATAGTTGAACAGCAGATAACAGACATAGGTGATGGACACCACAAGAAGAGAGGTGTTCACCACCTTGCGTCGTTCTTGTTTGGCTTGGTCGAGCGTGCAGATGCCTTGATTTCTAAAGTAGAGCGTGAGGCCTATGCCTACGCTTCCTGCTGCAACGAGCCCCATCAGTGGTCTGAACCACCCATAGCCATCTTCTCCCCAGTACAGGGTGTCGGAGAGGGCTGCACCGGTGGACACTGTTGCAAGGCCAAGCATCACTAAAACGACGGATGGAAGGCAACACATTGAGGCGATGAGGGTTGAGCCCGCAATCACCTTCCACAGGTCCTTCACAGGCTGGAAAGCGCTGCTTACCACCTGCTCGGTCATGCTTGTAGAAGCACAGGTTTGCTTTTGAATGGGTGTTTTTCCTCACTCACTGAAGATTTCGAATCTCTGGGGTTTGATCTGCAATCATGAACTCCAGCATAGCAGCCCACATCACGAATTGGATTGATTTCTCGAGTTCGTCTTGGCCGCCGACTGAACTGATCATGTTGTCAAGCGTATCAGAAGGGGAGTGGTATGCGCTGTAATCATCATCATAGGCGCCTAAGTGGAAGATGGTTTGAGCCCCTAGGTCTCTGAATGTGACGTGGTCTGAGCGACCGAATGTGTCTTCGTGAACATCCATCACCAAGTTGTCGTGTTCATCCCAATGCTGATCGCATCCAGCACCGTAAGTTCCATCAATTCGCAAATCCATTGGGGCTTTGAGGACGTTTCGGTGGACATGGTCCATGACTTCTGTAATGGCCAACTCATCCACTTCGGGGTCGGTGTCTGGACCTGACCAGGCGTGGTAGGGGAATGGTTCACCTGTGTCTTTAACAGCCGGCCAAGAAATGCCCATCATGTCCATATTGATGTAAAACCGGAGTTCCTTATCTTGGGGTAAGCAGTAGTCGCAATCGTTGTTTGCGAACGCATTGGATCCACGCAATCCTTCCTCTTCGGACGACCACAAGGCGAGGAATGTGTCACATTCAAACTCGACATCGACGAAAGCCTTGGCATACAGCATCATTGCAACCGTTCCTGCGGTGTTGTCGTATGCACCCTCGTAAGTGCCACCAGCCGGAGGTGATGCGGGGGGGGCGATGTCCATGTGAGCTCCCATTCCCTGTACGCATGTGTCCGAGCGCCCATCTTTCCAAGCGATGATGTTGAGTGATTCTGGTTGAGTTGGGTTGAGGTGGTCTGTAACACGCATAATGTGTGTTTCATAACCAAGCCCTTCGAAATGGCCATGGAAGAAACTTGCAGCGCGTTCAAACGCAGGGTTCGGAGAGCCCATCCAGCGATTGATGTATCCGCCGCATTCTGTTGAATCGGCACATACGCTCAGGATAAATTCCATTTTATCGAACCATTCTTGGCCGTTGACAATTGGTGTTCCTGCTCCTACGGTAATATCAATCTTTGATGCAGTTCCATCTTCGTGAACCACGGTCAGTGAAGTTGCGTTCACATAGGGGGTGGTGATGATTTTTCCAGTCAGCAGATCGCTGTTTTGCACTTGGACCACACCCAAAGGTACGATGCTGTCATTGACAAAGAGAAGAACATCTTGCGGGACGACCAGGCGGGTTCCTTCTCCTTCAAGGGTGAAAATGTGCCATTCACCAGCTCGCATTTCCGCCTCGCCAGCAGGAAGGAAGTCAATTTTGAGTGCGTCAGTGTTTTGCATCTCACTCTCCTCGGCTTGGCCAAAACAACCGGCCAGTGGCGCCATGATCATTAAAACAATGAGGCCGAATGCACGAAGTGAGTGTTTCATATCCATCCCTATCGTAAGCGCAGTCTCCGTCCCTCTTAGGCGTTCGCTTCCGATGTGATGCAGAGGGCCAGACTGAGGGCGACTATTTCGTGAACTTGATATAGGGTGACTCACTCGCCACTATGTAACTGATGGTTCAGTAATGAGTGTGGAGTCAATGGCGAGTGGAGACGATTGGGAAGAACAACTGATTGAACAACTGGTCGAAATGTTCCGCAATATGGGCATGAACATGGACAAGGAACAGATTCGTGGGATGATGGAGCAATTCCGTTCCCAATTCGAAAACATGGGCCTCGATGCAGAAAAAATTGCAAAAGGCGATGTGAACTTCAACTTTGATCTCTCCCACTTGAGCAAAATGTTCCAATCTGGCAAATCAATGGAAGACATTCTGAGCAATCTTGGAATGGACGTTCAAGTGGATGCAAGTCCGGTTGAAATCAAGGCACCAGAGGTCGAGGACACGCTAGAAGAAGTCATCAATATCCCTGCTAACGATGTTTACCTCGACGGTTGGAACATGGCTGTAACCATCGACTTCACACTCCGTGGTGAAGTCGAAGAGAGCGAATTAGAACTCGCTTTGGTGCGTCAAGGTCAACGAATCGAAGTCATCCAAGACACCCTGCAGGGGCCACTTGCTCAAATCGACTTGCCCCATCCATGTGAGGACCTCGTCGACTGGTCTCTCAACAACGGAATTCTCGACATCACCCTCAAACTTACGCCCCAGGGGTCAGCTGTAGATACAGATGATTCAATCCCTGAGGCGCCAGATATTCGAATCGATCTTGGCGACGAGAGCGATGACGATGATGAAGACGACGACGGTGGCATCCCCATCTTTTGAAAAAGGAAGTGAACATAATGAGCAAAGTAATAGGAATTGATCTAGGAACAACAAACAGCTGCGTAGCAACAATCGAAAACGGTGAACCCGTTGTCATCGCCAACGCAGAAGGCGCACGAACAACCCCGTCCGTTGTGGCATTTGCCAAAGACGGAAGCGAACGAATGATCGGTGTTACCGCCAAGCGACAAGCGGTGACCAACACCGATCGAACCATGATTTCCGTCAAGCGCCACATGGGCACGGACTGGAAAACCAACGTCGACGGAACGGATTACACTCCACAAGAGATTTCCGCCTTCATTCTTCAAAAGTTGAAGGCTGATGCAGAGGCATACCTCGGTCACGAAATCAAGCAAGCGGTCATCACCTGTCCAGCCTACTTTACCGATGCCCAGCGAACAGCAACCAAAGATGCTGGTCGAATTGCAGGATTGGAAGTGCTCCGAATCATCAACGAACCAACAGCTGCAGCCCTTGCTTACGGTGTTGACAAAGGCGAAGACCAGACCATTTTGGTGTACGACCTTGGTGGTGGAACCTTTGACGTGTCCGTTTTGGAAATCTACCAAGTGGACGGCCAACCTCAAATCGAAGTGAAGGCAACAGCTGGGAACAACAAACTTGGTGGCGACGATTTCGACGACCTTGTCATCGAATGGATGGTTGCCGAATTCAAGAGGGATACGGGCATTGACCTCAGCAAAGACGCTCAAGCCATGTCTCGTTTGAAAGAAGCAGCAGAGAAGGCTAAAATTGAACTCTCTGGGACTCAACAAACTCAGATCAACCTTCCGTTCATCACCATGCGCGATGGACAACCAGAACACATGGACATGACATTGAGTCGAGCGAAATTTGAGGATCTTATCTCCAAATTGATTGAAGCGACAATGGGCCCAACGCGGCAAGCCATGAAGGATGCAGGCGTCAAGAAGGGTGATGTGGACAAAGTGATTCTGGTCGGCGGTTCAACCCGTGTCCCAGCGGTCCAAGAAGCGGTTGAAAAGGAAGCAGGCAAGGCGCCTTACAAAGGCATCAACCCTGATGAAGCAGTCGCCATGGGTGCCGCTCTCCAAGCTGGCATCATCTCTGGTGATGAGGGCGTTTCCGACATTCTTCTGCTTGACGTCACGCCGCTTACGCTCGGAATTGAGACGCTTGGTGGCGTCATGACCACCATGATTGAGCGAAACACAACCATTCCAGCGCGTCGCTCGGAAATTTATTCCACAGCAAGTGATAACCAACCTGCTGTGACAATCCATGTCCTCCAAGGTGAGCGCAACTTCGCTAAGGACAATGTGACGTTGGGTGAATTCACCTTGATGGGCATTCCAGCAGCTCCTCGTGGAACTCCACAAATCGAAGTCACCTTCGACATCGACGCGAATGGAATCGTCAATGTGAGTGCAAAAGACATGGGCACAGGAAAGGAGCAATCGGTGAAAATCGAGGCCCAAACCTCCCTGTCTGAAGATGAGATCCAATCAAAGATTGCCGAAGCTGAGAAATTCGCTGAAGAAGATCAATTGCGCAAGGCAAAGGTCGAATTGCGAAACATGGCTGACCAAGTGGTTTACCAAACTCGAAGAACCTTGGATGAATCTGCAGACAAACTTGACGATTCTGAAACCGACCCAGTCAAGGCTCATCTCGATGAACTCGAAAAGATGGTTCAAGATGACGATGGAAAACCACTCGACCTCGACGACATCGATGACGCTGCGATCCAAGCCAAGGTCAAGGAAGTCGAAGAAGCCATGCACGCTGTTTCAGCGAAACTGTACGAAGCGGCTGCTGCTGAAATGGCCGAGCAAGATGGTTCGGGAGACGATGGTGACATCAACGTCGGCGGCGATGATGTTGTTGATGCTGATTTCGAAGTTGTCGAAGAAGACGAAGATTGAGTTCAACCAACCCATTTCGGCTGAGAGTTGACCTTATGGCGAGAAGTCGGGTGGCCTCACCATGAGCGATGTTCCAATCCTAAAGGACACCGAACGGTCAACCGGCCGTGGTGCACTTCAGAAGAACATCCAAGCCGCTTTGGCACTCGCAGGTGCAGTCCGCTCAACGCTTGGTCCTAGGGGCCTCGATAAATTGCTGATTGACGACGATGGCCGGACCATGGTCACCAACGACGGTGTCACGGTTTTAGAGTCTGCAAAGGTCGAACACCCAGTGGCTCGTATGATCATCAATGCATCTTCAGTTCAAGATAAAATTGCTCGAGATGGGACCACATCAACTGTTTTACTGTGTGCAGAAATGCTGCAAAATGCGTGGCACCTTGTCACCCAAGGCGTCCACCCAGCGATCATTGCCCGTGGATTCCGTATGGCTGAAACCCATGCAAGGGCTGAACTTGAATCGATTTCATTCCCCTCGTTGCGCAAGCATCGAATCCTTGCAACCAAAACATGCCTGACTGGCAAAGGCCACGAAAGCATGCAAGCCTTGCTTGCTCAACTGGCACTGGATGCGGCAGAAGCGATTCTCGTTCAAGGCGAGGATGGGGCGTTTGCCGATCCTACCCGTGTCAAAATTCTCCAACAATCCGGTGGTGTGATCGGCGACAGTCAACTCGTCACAGGGCTTGTGTTGGCCAAGAATAGAATTCATGAGGACATGCCTCGGCACATCAAAGGTGGCAAAATCTTGCTGATCGATGGAGGCATTGAGCGCCGGGCAATGATGGGCAGCGTGAAACTTAAGGTCACCTCAACTGGCGTGCTGGATGCATTTAGGGCGAAGGAAACGGCTCTTCTCAAAGAACAGGTCGAACAACTGAAAGCCCTCGGTGTGGATTTATTGGCCTGCAAGGAGGGCATCGATGACGATGCCCGTATGATGCTGACAAAAGCCGGTATCAAAGCGTTTAGACGGGTGGCTCGAGCTGACCTTGATCTGCTTGCTCGGGGCTGTGGGGCAACCCTCGTCCATGATGTGAACCGGGCACAGGAGTCTGATT
This sequence comes from Euryarchaeota archaeon UBA258, assembly GCA_002502605.1. Taxonomy (GTDB): domain Archaea; phylum Thermoplasmatota; class Poseidoniia; order Poseidoniales; family Poseidoniaceae; genus MGIIa-L1. Next base: position 4,852 of record DAPR01000042.1, on the reverse strand, counting down.
TAGGGGCGTTTATCTCAAGTAAAAATGAAACATGGGGCACCACCGTTCATTGGATTGTTGAGACTGAAGAAGGCGGTGCCACATTCATCGCTAAAGGCAGCACTGAAGCCGTCTTGGGTGAGGTGGAACGTTGCTTTGCTGACGCCCTCGGTGTGGCTTGCCAACTTGTCGAAGACGCTCGTCTTGTCCCAGGTGGAGGGGCGACCCAAGTGGCCCTTGCTCGACGATTGCGTCGCTATGCAGAATCGATTCCCGGACGAGAACAATTGGGCGTAGAGGCTTTTGCGGACGCGCTTGAAGTCATTCCGAGGGTTTTGGCGGAAAACGCTGGCTTAGATCCAATTGACACGCTGCTCAATTTGGTGGCCGCTCAATCAAACGCACCTGCTGACTTGGCGGATCGTATTGGCTTGAATGTCATCGAACGTAACCCTCGTAACATGGTCGAGATGGGCGTGCTTGAGCCTTTGTTGATTCTCGATCAGGGCATCGCTGGCGCAACCGAGGCTGCAATCTCAGTGCTGCGCATCGATGATGTGTTGTGGGCAAAGCAAGATCCCTCAATGCCTGAAGTTCCCCAAATGGAATAGCCGTTGAAACGCACGCCTAAGGGAAGAAGATAGGATGTTCCTTCAAATAGGGGTTGTTTGGACCTTTTACTGATGGGGACAGACAGTCAAACCTGCGTAGGTATCGACGACATCGCAATTCATTTCCCCCGTTTGTACATGGACATGCGGGATTTTGCTGAATTGCGTGGGGCAGACTTTGGTAAACTCAACAAAGGACTTGGCCTCGAAGCAATGTCCATTCCCGATGTTCACGAAGACACTGCAACCATGGGTGCCATGGCAGTGATGCAGATTATTGATCGGAATGGTTTGGATCCAAACACGATTGGACGAATGTACCTGGGGACTGAATCTGCTCTTGATGGAGCGAAACCCACTGCAACCTACATCGTCGATATGCTTACTCAGCGGTATGAAGAGCGGTACGGCAGTGAATGTTTCCGGAATTGCGACGTCGTGGACATGACCTTTGCCTGCATCGGTGCGGTCGATGCACTCCACACAACCCTTGACTGGGTTGCCCGTTCCACTGAACATGACGAACGAGTGGGGATTGTGATTTTCTCTGACAACGCTAAGTATGCTCTCGAATCTTCTGGTGAATACACCCAGGGTGCGGGCGGTGGCGCATTGCTTATCCGTCGCAATCCTCGTCTGCTAGAAATTCCAGATTGCATTGGTGTCTCGACCACTCCAGTGCATGATTTCTTCAAACCTCGAAGAGAAGTAACCCTCCGTTCAGTGATCACGAACGTCATGCAACTCGCCCAAGAGACGGGTCAAACCGTGAAGAAAGGTCTCGTTGATCGTATGATTCGGCATTTACCAGAATCAACGGTGCGTAAGCTTGGCATCTTTTCTCACGGCGAAACAAGCGTGAGCGTCCATCGCGATGAACCGATTTTCGATGGGCAGTACTCCAACCGATGCTACCAAGCAGCGGTTCGTCAAGCGTTCCACAATTTTGCCAAGAAAGCCGAAAGGCAAGGTCGATACGCACCCGCTGACGATGAGCGCCTGACCGAGCAATGGTCTCGAATCATCATGCACTTGCCGTATGCGTTCCAGGCAAAGCGAATGTTCCCGGACATTTTCCGCCACGATCGAATCGATACGGAAATATGGGCAGAAATAGCAGAGAAGTTGGGTCCCATGCCAGAACCTCATGATTCTGATGACCCGCAAATTATCGAAATTTGGGAGAAAGCAATGGACGGATACCGCCGGGCCATCTCGAAAACACCGGAATACATCGCATTCCATGAAAGCCGAATCGAAAAAGGTCAGCGCGCAAGCAGCCTGATTGGAAACCAATACACAGGTTCCATCTTCCTCGCCTTGATGTCGACGTTCGAATCTGATTTCGAAGAAAACTGTAACCTTGATGACACCCTCTTTGGCCTGTGCGGCTACGGCTCTGGAGCGAAAGCAAAGGTGTTTGAAGGCAAAGTCAACCCTCGATGGCGAGAAGTTGTGTCTCGATGGCACCTCTTTGAACGCCTTGCAGGACGATTAGCGATTGACCACGTCACCTACGAGAACCTTCACAAGGGCTTACAAGACGAAAGCGTCGTCACGCCACAGGGAGAATTCGCTCTTGTTGAAATCGGAGACGAAGGCGTCGACGAAGGCGCTCGCCGTTACCGTTGGATTGGGGCTTGACCTCAGAAATCAAGCACAACTTTGCCACACTGGCCTTCAATGGCCAATTCGACAGCTTGTGGAAAATCATCAATGCTCATTCGGTGAGTGAGCACACGTTCGACATCGATTTGCCCTGCTTCGAGAAGCGCGTGCATGGTGTCCCAGGTGGACCACATCTTTCTTCCATTGATTCCTTTGAGGTGCAAGTAACGGAACACAAGGTCGTTCATTGGCACTTCCGGGGTTGGATTGCCATAGACCGAGAGGACATTGACATAGCCTCCCATCCGAGTGCTGTGGATGGTGTTGGCAAGGGCTTGAGGCGAGCCTGAGAACTCACATGAATTGTCGACACCTCGCCCGTCGGTGGCATTGAGGATTTCTTGGATGACATCATGGTTCTTTCCAAGCACGAGATCAGCACCCAATTCTTTGGCTAAATCCATTCTGTAATCGTTGTCCCAATCGACGGCAATGACCATTTCTGCCCCCATCGCTTTGGCCGCATTGACCGCAAAGAGCCCGATTGGACCAAGGCCGTGGATGGCTACTGTTGCCCCTTCGACAGGACCTCCAGTGAGGGTATGGATGGCATTACCGAGAGGGTCTTGAATCGAGGCGTGTCCTGGGTCCAACCCCTTTGGAATTTTTCGAGCGTTGACGGCTGGCGCAACAAAATAGGGGCCAAAAGCCCCATTGATGTGAACGCCGAAAATCGAACCATTTTCACAAATATGCGCGTTTCCTTCATCGCACCGTGGGCAATTCCAGCACGCAAAATGGCACTCAATGGCGATAAAGTCGCCCACAGCTGGCGTGCTGACCCCTTCACCAACTGCGACAACTTCACCGCACGTTTCATGGCCGGTGATGGTGCCCAAGGGAACGTTTTCTCGACTCCACTCATCCCACTTCCAGATGTGTATGTCCGTTCCACAAACAGAGGTTGAATGGGTCTTGATGAGTACTTCGTCTCGTCCTGGCTGGGGGACAGGGTGTTGCTCACGAGTGAAGCCACCAACCGAATCGAGGGTTTTTGTCCATGCCATCATGGTCTTCGGAATGGTCACCATGCTCGCCCTCCCCAGTTGTTCAGCGAGTGCGCCTTTTGATTCTTCGCTCAACATGGCACGGTGGGACACACGCGTTCGTTGAGGTATGTTGATATGGGAGGCGCGACGGCCTAAAAGCCCGTTGATGTGCATGAAGTACGTTGTTGTGAGCGGGGGCGTCCTGTCCGGATTGGGCAAAGGAGTAACAGCAAGCAGCATTGGCGTTCTGCTCAAAAGCGCGGGGCTGAGGGTTACTTCAATCAAAATTGATCCCTATCTCAACAGCGACGCTGGGACAATGTCGCCGTTTGAACACGGTGAAGTGTTCGTTCTTGACGACGGCGGCGAGGTGGATTTAGACCTCGGTAACTACGAACGCTTCCTCGACATCAATCTTGCAAAGGACAACAACCTCACCACAGGAAAAATCTACTCAAAAGTCATTGAAGCAGAACGAAGGGGTGACTACCTCGGTAAAACGGTTCAAGTGATCCCTCATGTGACCAATGCGGTCCAAGAATGGATAGAGGATGTAGCTCACCAACCAGCGGACGGAAGCGGAGAAATTCCGGATGCTTGCATCATTGAACTTGGAGGGACGGTTGGCGATATTGAATCCGCACCATACATCGAAGCCCTCAGACAATTCCAATTCCGCGTCGGGCGTGAAAACGTCACCTTCGTGCATGTGTCCTTGGTACCAGTGATGGGTCCAGTTGGTGAACAGAAAACCAAACCAACCCAACACACGGTCAAGGAACTCCGGGGCTTAGGCATCACGCCAGACATCTTGGTGTGCCGATCAAGTGCTCCGCTCAACGATGAGACGAGAGAAAAACTAGCGGCGTTTTGCCATGTATCCCCTCAAGCCGTGATGTCGACTCACGATGTGCCAAACATCTACCACGTCCCATTGATGCTTCAGGAACAGGGATTGTGCGACATTTTGGGAGTGGACTGCCATTCGACCGACCTTCTAAAGAATTGGAAACACATGGCACATCATCTGGACACCCTCACAGAAGAAGTTCATATTGCAATGGTTGGGAAGTACACCAACCTCTCGGACGCCTACCTCTCCGTCATCAAGAGTTTACAACATGCTGCAATGGCAGTGGATCGAAAACTCATTATCGATTGGATTGAAGCCAGTCATCTGGAAGAAGATTGGGCTCAACAAGAAGAGACCGCTGCCGCATGGACCATGCTCAAGAGTGCAGACGGTGTTCTCGTTCCTGGTGGATTTGGAGACAGAGGTGTCGAAGGAAAAATTGCTGCTGCGAATTATGCGCGTACAAGCAACACGCCCTACCTCGGAATTTGCCTTGGGCTTCAAGTTGCAACGATTGAATTTTGCCGCAACGTGCTAGGCTTTGAAGGAGCGAATTCAACCGAGTTTGATGAAAATACACCGACTGCTGCAGTTGTGTTCATGCCCGAAATTTCCAAAACCCATCTAGGTGGCACCATGCGTTTGGGCGCACGCCCAACCCTTTGGCAGGTTGATGATTGTAAGATCAAACAGTTGTATGGCGACGGGGATGCTGTTGACGAACGCCACAGGCATCGCTACGAGGTCAACCC
>DAPR01000083.1:20256-22513 GCA_002502605.1 Euryarchaeota archaeon UBA258 | reverse complement strand
ACCAGCCCCTCCATCGATTTCGGCCAAGATGGCCTTATCGAATGGGGAGGAAGCGATGCAAGGGTTGGTTCGTGGGGTTGGCAAGACCGTTTTGAAAACGGTGAGACTTCAATTGATGCAAATCCAGGTATTTCGGGAAGTTCATCAGCAAAAGCATGGGTTCCAGTGACCGACCTCACGTCGTTCGCATTCACCGCACTGTCCAGCCAAGGGACCCTTGATGGCGTCACGCTCCGTATTGGAAACGATCAGATCGCTTCCTGGGACTTAAACGGTTCAACTTCCCTTGCCCTCAACGCCACCCAACTCGAATCAATGAGCACCGTTTTGGCCAGCCTTACTTCCACAGTGGGTGCTCTTGGTACTTCTTTTGCAGAAGTGACGTTTGAGGTGATTGGTACAGGGAATGTGACGCTCGGAGGTCTTGGTGTTCCATACAGTGTCTCAGCCTCGGTCGACACAGGTTCGGATTCCTCTTTCGTCTTGGCGTTAAACGCCGCACGCTACGGACTTTCACCGAGCAATGGTTTGCACCAAATAACGCTCCCTTTTGCCTCTGAAACACCCGGTGGGATTCGAGTTTCAATCGAAGGATTGAACAGTTCTTCCGCTGTTCAAATGGTCAGTTCACAGATGCTTGTCGACGAACCAGTCTTGACTCCAAGTCAACACTGGCAGACGATGAACACCACATACAATGTCTATGGTTCACAAGCTTCGATGGCTCGTCTGGAAGTCAGCGATGGAACCACCTCTGGGACATGGTTGTTGCCGTTTGCAGGTGGTTCGGTCGGTCTTGGTGCATCCGAACACATTGAACTTCATCCCGATCACGCATTGGTGGTGATCGAAAGTGGCGTTCAAATCACCACCAGCGTCACCTTCCGCATCGAACCGACTTGGGATGATGCTGAAGTCATGACCGTTCGTTCTAGGTTGGTGCTCTCCAACAGCGTCATTTCGATTCCGTCGGTTCATGTGTGGGGGGCCATTGGTGGACAAGGCTACGAAAACGACCTTGAAATCAAAGAGGTTATGTTCACCGATGTGGGGGCATCTCGAACCCTTAATTCAGCAGATTATTATCTCAAAGCAGGAATTGATGTCGATCTCTCAGTGCGTGTTGGTTTTGAGGGCCTTGACACGACAGACGCTTTCGCAGATGGCGATGCGATGTTATCGTTGTACCGCGGAGAAACCATGGTGGCAAACACCACGATGCTCGATGAGAATTACTGGAACTACTCCGATGTGGTTCCGTTCACCTTTGGAACGTTGACGTGGCGAATTGAATTGACTTCGCTCAACGGTTCGGGTTTGACCGAGGATGCCATCTTTGAACGGACCTTCCACGTGGACTCTGTCAATCCACAGGTGCTCTCGACCTCGATGGATCTCTACGATCACCGCACGCCCTCAAGCACTCAAACCATCCAAATCCAAATCACAGACCAGCCTGTGCTTCCAACCAATGTTCAAGCCATGGTATGGCGCGAATGGATCGATGATGACAATGCCAATCAATGGCCAGATCCAGGTGAATACCAGGGCCTTGGCTTGTATGTGCCCAATGATTTGACGTCGTTGATTGGCCAGTACACACTGCTTCTCGATGACACCGGTGGTAGCCTTGGGCAGAAGGTGTCAGTGTACATTTCAGGCACCGATGACGCTGGCCAAGCAATCGAGAAAGGTGGGTCCAACGAAAGTGGCGAACACCTGTTCATGTACCAACTCGCAATTGACGGTGCCCCTGCCGTCGCCTCAGGTGCGTTTGCTTACGAAACAGGACGCGAACCTTGGCTGCACCCTCAGACGCCTTACACCATCAACGTCGACCTTACAGAGCCGAACGGAGGTTCTGACCTCACCGATGTCTTCGTGGAATTGGCCTCGAACCAAGGCAGCGACACCTTGCCAATACAGTGGGATTTCTCGACCGGTAACTGCACCACAACAAGCCCTCATCTCATCATCATTGATTGCACCATGTTAGGGGCAAACGGGCCAGCAGACCCTTACGAACGGGACATTACACTGAACATTGAATTCATGCTCGCGTGGACCACTCCCGATTTGGGAGAGACCCGCAGAGAGCCTGGCGTGCGCGTCATTGACCGAGCTGGTCAAGAGGTGTTCAAGGCCTTCCCCGAACACCGGTGGCGCTTCTCTGCAGCAATGGAAATCCCCGAGGAATCCGTTGGTCTGATCCTCTCCCAAGGCTCACTGCTTGGCGACGGTGCGCGACTTGCCCCGA
>DAPR01000083.1:19104-20206 GCA_002502605.1 Euryarchaeota archaeon UBA258 | reverse complement strand
GTCTTTGATTGTGAAGTGAATGTCTTGTTTGCAGGTACGACCTATTCTGCGACAACCTACGAGGGCGTCTGGTCGATGGAACTCCGGGCACCCTCCCAGTCAGGCACTCTGCCACTGACCTGGAGCGTTGGATGTTTACAAGGTCAAGGCGTTGATGCAACCGACAAGGAAACTTCAGTTCGGTGGATCGTCGTTGATGGAACCGGGCCGGAGCCTGTCGAAGTACTGAATCCGAGACCCGCAGCGATCTTAGCTGCAGATCTTCACGAAGTTCGAGTCATGCTTTCCGAAGAAGGTGGACTTGAGGTGGATTCCCTCGAACTTGTCTGGTGGGTTGAAGAAAAAGCGACCGGTGACCGACTTCGTAATGGCGTGGAACCATTGACGCTGGTCGGTACTGAAATTTCAGGCCTGAGGTTGGAAGTCTTCGGCAGCATTGATTTGAGCGTGGTCACGGCAGAGATGCTTGAGAACCGATTGGAACTGCATGTCGTCGTTACTGGTCGGGACCTAGCCGACAATGAAGTCTTGGGGCTCGGGGCAACTCCAGTCGGAACGCCGGTTGGCGTTTGGGAAATGGAGTGGCTCAAGCCGCAGTTCGAAATTGAACAGGGGTCTGTCGAATACTCACGTGTGATCATTGAAGTCGGTCAAACATCGATTGTGACAGCCTATGTGAAAAACACCGGCACCCTTGATGGGAGCGTCGATGTCGTGTTCACCATCGTGAACGCAGATGGCAACCGCTCCACACTAAGGCGGACTTCAGCAGAAGTTCAGCAAGGGGGCGAAGTGCCTGTTCAGGTCGATTGGAATCCAGAATCACCTGGCCTTCAATGGATTGAAGTCACGCTTGAAAACGACCAAACTTCGAGTGGACCGTCCATCGATGTGCGGCCAACACGAGCAGAATCCTTGTCCGAGCGTGTGTTTGGCAATGTCAATCCCGTTCTCGGCAGCGTTGCTGCCTTGTTGTTCGTCTCGATCATCCTCACCGGTCTTCTCTATGCTGCGAGGATGACCCGTCGTAAAGGTTCCAAAGCCGAATACGATTGGGACGAGTATTCCTCTGAGTTGGAAGACGATGAGTATGAAGATGAAG
>DAPR01000083.1:286-19062 GCA_002502605.1 Euryarchaeota archaeon UBA258 | reverse complement strand
TGAAGATGAAGCGGTTCACGTCGAAGCAACTGCAGCTGCGGCAACCGCAAGCACAGCGGCCACCAGCACCAATGCAGATTCAGAAGAAACCGATTGGGTTCGAGGCTCCGATGGCTACTGGTGGTATCACGATAAAGCCGCCAACGAATGGTGGTACAAAGATTCAGAAGGGAACATCGTGCGGCACGATTGAGACGGGCGTTGAGTTCAATGAACCGGACAATTGCATTGCTTCAAGTCGACTCCACAGTGGGTGATCTAAGCGGTAATGCTAGCCGCATCGAATCGCTTGCGGCCCTCGCTGCAACCAACGGTGCTGCCCTTGCATTGAGCACTGAACTTGCCATTTGTGGTTACCCACCCCGGGATTTACTGCTCCAAGCAGAATTTGTCGCCCTCGCTCAAACGAAGGCTCGTGAACTCAAAGTGGCCATGCCAGTGCTCGTCGGAACCCCTCTGTCACCCGACAACGACAAACAATTGCCAAGCAACGGCGTTGTTCGATGTGGCCCCTCGGCAACCTCTGAGCATTCGAACAGAATTGTTGCCCGAAAGCAACTCCTTCCAACCTACGATGTCTTTGATGAAGCGCGTTACTTCAAGCCCGATAATCGCTCGGGGATCGCCCGAACAATCGCGGGTTTAGATCTCGGTGTGACGATTTGCGAAGACGCTTGGCAGGCTGCTGGCATGACACCATCCGCATACGCAGCCGACCCAATCGAATCGCTCGCTGAATGGGGTCGCCAAGGCGTGCACCTCGATGCAACGGTGAACCTCTCTGCATCACCCTACCATGCTGACAAATTAGCAGATCGCATTCATGTGTGCCGAACAGCCGCTTCCGTGCTTGGTCATCCATTCCTCATGGCGAACCAAGTGGGTGGAAACGATGACCTCCTGTTCGATGGCAACTCCCTTGCCGCTTGGCCAGATGGACGGGTGGTTATTGCCCCTGCTTGGAAAGAAGGTGTGCTCATGGTTGACCTTGATGATCCCGATGCTTGCGTTTGGATTGCTTCAACTTCAGACGATGCTTTGGACGTTGGCAATGATGCACTTCGGCAAGTTTCTCCTCACGAAGACGGCAGAGAACACGAGCGAGAAATTCTCGATGATTTGGCGGATGCTGTGGTGACTGGCTTGAGCGATTATTGCCGAAAGTCCGGTATCACCTCGATTGTTCTGGGGCTTTCTGGCGGGATTGATTCCGCTGTCGCAGCGTGTGTTGCAGCAGCAGCGGTTGGACCGCACAATGTGACTGGGTTGGCGCTCCCATCTCGGCATTCTTCGCAACATTCCATCGATGACGCCGCTCATACTGCGCAAGCGCTTGGGTTGGTGTTTGAAACCATTCCAATTGACGGCATGCATGTGGCGGTTGAAGCCTCCATTGGTTCAATGCTTGATGCGGGTGCAGCGGTCGCCGGTGAGAACCTGCAAGCGAGGCTGCGTGGATTGACGGTCATGGCTCATGCCAACGCACAAGGTAAAATGGCCATTGCTACAGGAAATAAATCTGAACTGGCTCAAGGGTATTGTACCCTCTATGGAGACATGGCTGGCGGATACACGCCCCTTGGCGACCTCTACAAAATGCAGGTCTATGGCTTGGCAGAAGTCTTCAATCGACGCGCCATCGAAGGCGGCCTCACACCTCCGGTCAACGCTTCCACACTGACAAAACCTCCATCTGCTGAACTTGCACCCGATCAAATTGATGAAGATTCACTGCCGCCATATCCCGAACTTGACGCAATTCTGAGTGCGCACATCGAAGAAGGCTTGGACGGAACAAGCATTGCCGAGCGTGGGCATGACCCTGCCGTCGTTCTCGATGTCCTCACAAGGCTTGAGCGCAACGAACACAAGCGCTGGCAAATGTCACCTGCGCCTCGCGTTTCAACCAGAGCCTTCGGCCAAGGATGGCGTCGACCGCTTGCATCACGCCATGATTGGCGTCGCTCCTGATGTCGGAATGACTCAAAAACAGGACCTACTGCCCCAAGCATGGAGCAGGCAATTGTGAACATAGCGGGGTACCGTTTTGTTGACTTGCCCGACCGCGATTCCCTTCGCCAACCCATGATTGATGCCTGCGCATCCTCTCAATTGAGGGGAACCATCCTTCTTGCTCATGAAGGCATCAATTTTTTCTTGGCTGGTGACGAACAAGGCATCGAGGCCTTCTTGTCTTTTCTTGATCAGGATGTTCGGTTCCTCGATATCCCGCTCAAACGATCCCACACCACCTACCAACCGTTCAATCGAATGAACGTGAGGTTGAAGCAAGAAATTATTTCGATTGGAATGGATGAAGTCAAGCCAGCAGAATTCACGGGAGAAACGATTGCACCAACCGAGTTCAAACAATGGCTCGATGAAGGAAAAAGCGTTACTGTCCTCGATACCCGCAACGATTACGAGATTCGCTTAGGGACATTCGAGAACGCTGTCGATCTTGACATCACCAGTTTCCGAGCCTTCCCAGCCGCCATTGAAGCCTTGCCAGAAGACATCAAAGACACGCCAGTGGTGATGTTTTGCACGGGAGGCATTCGATGTGAGAAAGCCAGTGTTGTCATGCTTGAAGCTGGCTTCAAAGATGTTCGTCAACTTGAGGGTGGAATTCTTGGTTACTTCGAACAGGTAGGCGGCGCACACTGGAACGGAGATTGTTTTGTCTTTGATCATCGTGTGGCTTTGACTCCCGAACTGGAGGAATCAGATGCAGTGCAGTGCTTTGCCTGCAGGCAACCTCTCTCAATGGAAGAGCAAGAATCTCCGGATTATGTGGTGGAAGTGTCCTGCCCTTACTGCATTCACCTTCGGTGATTATGCCGGCCAAATCAACCATTCACCGTTTAGACTTCCGTGGCTGAATGCTTGCCATTCATGGCCTGTTGTTCCATCGTTGGCAATGAAAAACACTTGATGTTCGGACACCACAAGCCCTCCAAAGGTCCCTGCGTTGGAGTTGTTGTTGAGACCCGACCACGGGTCGTGAACCATCTGTGGTGGGTTTGTTTCATCCAACACCCAAAGGCATGAACCAGTTTCTACGCCATCGATTTGACCACTGGCGATCATAAACAGAACCTCGCCCGATGTTGCAAAACCACGAATAAGAGCGCTGGCTGAACCTGCACGCAAGTCCGTTTCAGTTCGGGTTCCAGGTGCAGTGCCATCGGTGGAGCACACCTCTTGAGCAATCGATGGTGCGACGCAATCGAACCACAATCGGTCCTGATGCACAACGCCCCCAGCCAAATCACCCGGGGCCAGAATGGTTTCAGAAAGCAAAGAGGTTGTCGCCTCAGTCAAGTGATGGCTCCACACCTGGGGATCGACACCGGAGGTGAGGGCATCAAACACAATCACATCGCCAAGCAGGTGTAGCCCAAGGTGCTCCCCCACGTATTGAGTTGGATTCCCCGTTCCAGAGTGACTCATGGCCGTCAGCCAAAGGTGCGATGAATCGTGATTCAAACGAACCAATTGCCGACCTTGACCGTTGTCTGCGACCGTCACGAGGCCTCCTGAGACACCGACTGAAGCACTCGGGGTTGAATCGCCCTGTGTCAAATCCCAACTTCGCAACATTCCATTCTCATTCAAGGCGTATGGTTCAATTCCTGCAGATGATTTTGCGCTGAACCACAACCATCCTTCTTCGACCGTCAACAATGACGACTGGTATGAGGTGAGGTTGGCCATCATCGCTCGTTCGTTGGCTCCCAAGGCAACGTTGAGTCTTGGATGATCAAACGCATCGATGGTTGAACTTCCGTTGGTCCATAAGAGTGCGTCAATTCCATTGAGCATCACCACGCCATCGAGCCACGCTACAGATTGGACCTGGCCATTGACGTTGGTGTTCACCGGGCCGTTGAGCCTCTGGGTTCCAGCTGCCGTACCGTCGGTCATCCAAAGATGCCGACCATTGATGCCATCGTCAGCATCGAAGACAACCGCTTCTGTACCGTTGTTGTTCAAGGGTATGAATCCAGTGTATCGCCCGGGGAGGGAATCTCCTGTGGGGTTCAAATCGACCAGCATCGATGCTGTTCCAGTGCTGTTTTTCGACCACAATTCACACCCGTGGGACCCGTCGCTACCAGCGGTGATCAGCACCGAGGATTGGGGCATCCATGCCAGTTGGTCGCAACCAGGTGCGACTCCATCAGAATTGCCAGAGTTGAAATCCCCAACAGGGCCAGAGTTGAGCGGTTGGCTGCACAAGTTGAGGCTGCTGCGGACTTCATCTGCATGAAGCATGCCATCAAAGGCTTGGCCCTCACCCATGCCGTCATCGATTCCAAATTGGATGCTGATGCCGCTTGAACAGACGCTGGCTAAAGGTGTGCGTTGTTCCACAAGCGCTGGAGCGCCGTCCACGCCACTCGCACCGTTGGACCCTTGGCCACCGTTCGCACCTGACGGGCCAACGGCTCCATTGCAAAGCAACTGAACTTCCAAAACTTCGTCAGAATCGAGGCCTCCATTGGCATTTTCGTCAACGCCGGTCGAAATGGCCGAACCGCCTGAAGGACAGGTTTCATTGCCAAACGGTATGGGTTCTGTTTCGACCCAACTCGACGGCCCTGTTGCTCCAACGATTGAAACGCCATTGTTACCACGTTCACCGTGGCAAAGGTTCGTGGTTGAGGTGACTTCCTCGCCATCCAAGTACTGATTGAGGTTGTGATCAACGCCGATGAGGATGAGAGAACCACCTTCAGCGCACAGTCCATCCGCATCGCGTCCCTCGGTTCGGACGAGCAATTCATTGGGCTCAGTTGTCCGATCGGATTCTTCCGTCCATGTGGCAACGGTGTACGCAGCATAACTGGAACCGGCTAAGGCAAGCATGAGCATGAAGACTTGGAGCACAGCAAGGACCATCGGTTTTCGGGCTGGACTGACGCTTTGTGGCGCGGTGGAGTGTTGCCTCGCCGTTAGAGCAGGCACCGGTTTTGATGCGGTGTCGGTTGCAGGTTCGCCTGCGATAAGTCTGGGGCCTTCCAGTTCGTCGGGGGGTGACATGTGATTGGAAAATGACCTCAATGGTATCAAATCCTTCGGTTGAAGCGAAATTTCGCAGATTATAGAGGTTTGAGCGAACTTCCGTTGTGATTTTTGAGGGGGTGAGTTCATGAGCGTCCTTTGCGTGCGTCACTCATGGAGTTGCCACCTCGCCTCTCAGCCCAACTGAATGGAGATGAAGGTCCAACTCGCCAAAAAGCCGCACGCTTGGTGGTTGACCTTGCCATCACCGCCAATGCAAGCGGGTTCATTGAAGTGGACCATGCACACGTTTCAGGCGTTTCTGTCATCACTGGCGGGCATGGACTTCGCCGTTTTCTGGCCGACCTCTCGAGTTCAGGCGACGGAAAAGTGGTCATCCCGACCACATTGAACTCAGCCGGTTGCGATAAGGAAAAGATGGAAGAGATGGATATTGAATGGCCAGACTTCCTTGAACAACAATTCGAAATCGTCCAAGCATACGATGCTCTCGGGCTCGAGGCGACGCTATCCTGTACGCCATACGACCGTGGTATTGAGCAAGAAGAGGGGGTGGCCTCTTGGGCTGAATCAAATGCAGTGTGTTTCTCAAACACATGGACCTCCTTGATCACAAACCGTGAGTCTGGCCTATCTGCACTTGCCACCGCATTAACCGGTTTCGCTCCTAAATGGGGCCTTCATCTGGAATCTAACAGAACGCCAAACATTCGTGTTCAGGTTGAATGTGAACTCCATACACTTGCGGATTGGTCGGTTCTTGGGGATTGGATTGGCAAGCAAGTTCTCCCTGGATGGAAGCTTCCTTGGGGCCCGATGCCGTTTATCCAAGGGTTGCCTCAACGAGCAACTTTTGCCCGTAAAAAAGCACTCACTGCAGCAGCAGCGAATTATGGAACACCTATGCTTTGGGCAGAAGGTTTGTCGCAGGCCCCTCCGTTGAAGCAAGACGAGGATGGAGCATGGAGCGCACCTGATGGAGGCTGGCAAGGGGAACTCACCTTTACCGCAGACGACCTCGCCTCTCGGTACGCTGACCTTGCGCCTGAGGGCCAAGTTGATTTGGTCGTGATTGGATGCCCACAAGCAAGTTTGGAAGAAATCAGAATCACGGCTTCAACCGTTCGCTCCTATGCCGAAATGGGCTCCAAAATTCCAGACCAACGGCTTTGGGTGTTCACAAGCGGGGCCAATTACGATCTTGCTCTTGCCGATGGCAGCATCGAATTGCTCGAGCAAGCTGGCGCTGTCATTTTGAAGGACACCTGCCCCGAAGTGACGCCTTACAACCGAACCAAATACAATCACCTGCTGACCAACTCGCTCAAGGCAGAGCATTACCTCACCAGCGGCTTGAATCGCCTGCCAACGAGCGTCCTTCCCATTCAACAGTGTGTTGCCCACGCCTTTGACCCCGATCTTTCATCGGGTGAACGTCCGCAACTGGCAGCAAAAGCACAACCGCAGCATGCAAGCAATAAGACGCCACAAACTGGTTTGGTGACCCTCAAAGGAGAAGGTCTGCTGAGTCAAAAGGAGTTCTCGGTTCGCGGCCGAGCGATGGTAACCGATGTGCCCATCACCTACCTTGGCTATGTGAATCGGGACACAGGTGTGGTGGAAGAATTTGGTCACCCACTTGATGGTCGGGCCATTGAAGACACGATTTTGATGTATCCAAAGGGCTCAGGTTCGACGGTTGCGCCCTATGTCTTGATGGGTTTGCTCTACACTGGTAAGGGCCCGAAAGCCATCGTCAACAGCGATGTTTGCCCACTCACCTTGCCAGCATGTTCCCTGCTCAACCTCCCCTACGGTCACGCCTTTGATCAAGACCCATGCATGAACATCAACGATGGTGATCTGATTGAAATGACCTCTTTGGATGGCGTGGTCCACATCAAGGTCCTTGAACGTGCGAGTTGAAGGTATGGCATTGCAAATTCTTGTCACCGGTGGCGCTGGGTTCCTCGGCTCGTCCTTGTGCGAGGCTTTGATTGCAGATGGGCATCGAGTGGTGGCCTTAGACTCCTTGTTCCGAGGTTCGCTCGACAACATCGCCTCACTTGAATCTCATCCAGATTTTTTCTTTGTCCAGGGTGACGTGAGAAGCATTGAGGCACTGGATGCCTGTGCTGAAATGCTGGGCGGTCTCGACCTCATCTATCACCTGGCTGCAATTAACGGGACCAAATGGTTTCATGAAGCAGCCCATTCCGTGATTGATGTCAACATCAATGGGACCTTGAGAACCCTTGAATTAGCTATGGCGCACGACGCTCGGTATGTTTTGGCCTCATCTCCCGAAGCGTTTGGAGAGGCGGAAATCCAGCCGATCAAGAATGGAAACCCAATGTCGTTCACCGACCCACAGGTCCATCAACGCCACTCCTATGGTGCGAGCAAGTACCTCGATGAAGTCGCGGCGCAACACGCTGCACGCGACGGGTTAGATGTTCGAATTGTGCGGCCCTTCAATGCCTACGGCCCTCGTTTGAACGGGGGCGCCTACGGGCAAGTTGTGGCGATGTTCTTTGAGGCCATCCTCTCTTCGAATCCAATAGAGATTCATAATCAGGGCACCCAAACGCGCTCGTTCACGTGGATTGATGACATCACCGATGGATTCCTCAAAGCAGGACTTACGCCAGATGACGCTTCCAAACGCTTGAGCAGTGTGGCGTTCAACATTGGTTCTTCAGAGGAAGTCAGCATCACAGAATTGCAAGAAAAAATCTACAGAATTGTCCAAAGCGATTCAAAATGGACCTCGGCCTTACCTGAGGTTAAGTTCACTCCTGGGTACCATGGTGACGCTCAACGACGGTTGCCAGATGCTTCATTGAGTCAGTCGTTGCTTGACTGGAAGCCAACCACTAGCCTCGATGAAGGGCTGGCGTTCATGTGGGCTCGTCTGCGTGATGATCAGCGGTTGTAGTGCTTTTGCACCTTTTCACCCCAGCCGCTTGGGGCTGGAGATAACCGATCATGGCCGTGTTGGCACAGCACATCGAGACCTTCTGGTGGCAATGTTTGCTCCGTAGTCCACAGCGCCTTTACTCGAAGCACTGCCAATCGAGCTACGGCATCTGGAAGCGGGCGATCTTCTATGAATTCAACTTCGATGGCAGCTACAGCCTCATTGATGAGCAGTGGTTCATCTGCATGATGGGTGAAGGCCGTCATGTTCCATTCGCTCTCATCGCTGGGCAATGGTGCCGCAGTTTCATCGACGGCTTTGACGGTGGACAGATTCGCTGGCATCAGGTGGAGCATGGCTCGCTTCGTCGCTCTTAGGTTGTGCAATGTGTCCCGGTATGTTCCATCCCGATTGCAACTGAAAGAGGCAATAAGCAACGGGGGGCCGGTGGATACAGCCATCACCGAAGTGTACGGTGCGAGATTGAAATGGCCGTTTTCATCTTGAGTTGAAGCGACGATCAGTGGTCGTGGGGACAGGATGCCAGACAGCCATCCTGCGCGAACAGCGTGGTCAAGTTGGTCAGCATCCAGCCTGCGAGCATCGCTCAAGGAGTGCGTCGGTGCAGGTGTGAACCATGCATCGAGTTTGCCGTTTCCAAGTTCTTCTATGGCGTGTTCATTGAACGCGATGTAACTTCGCCATGCATCGAGTTCGGAATCTTCCCCACGCTCGGTTTTCCGAGCAATCGATGCTTCTGCATAGGCATTGCATTTTTTCAAATAATCAACAATGACGCCCTTTTCATCCATTCAATCCTCTCCATTTGTTGTGCTTTCTCGACCGCCTTTGCGTTCGTACTCTTCTCGAGTTGAGTGGTACCGAGCGGGTGTTCCGACCCATACCTCGTTTTTTGGAAGGTTACGTGTGAGGGTGGCCCCGGCTCCAAGAACTGAATTTTCACCGATGCTCACGCCAGCCACCACTGTGGCTCCACCTCCAACCACTGCTCCAGAAGCGACTCGGACGGGCAACCATTTGGTTGAATCCTTCGAGGGTGGATAGAGATCGTTCAGGAGCGTTGCATTTGGCCCGATGAACACATTGCTGCCAAGAATCGATCCATCAGCGATGTAAGCCCCTCCTTGAATCCGGCAACCATTGCCAAGCCGCACGTTTCTTCCAATGTGCGCAAGTGCACCGATTGAACACTCACGGCCAACCGTCAGTCCTTCTCCAAGGTGACAAGGGCTCCACGCAACGCTTTCTGCGCCAACGTCGATTCTTTCGTTCATGGCCCCACGCTCATTCGGTCATACCGAGTTCACGCATCAACATGGGTACGTGTCCTTTGGCTTTGACGTTGTATCGGAGCCATTCGAAGCATCCCTCCGGGCCAATCACAAACGTTGATCGGGCGCACCCCATGTATTCTCTTCCGTAATTCTTCTTCATTCGCCAAGTTCCAAAGGCCTCATGGAGCACACCTTCGGAATCAAGCAGGAGCGGGAAATTGAGGTCTTGCTTCTGAATGAATTTCTCGTGGGAAGCCGCAGAGTCTTTTGAAACTCCAAGGACGACATAGCCTTCGTGGACGAGGCGTTCCATTGAGTCGCGGAAATCGCAGGCTTGGGTGGTGCATCCGGGGGTTGAATCTCTCGGGTAGAAGTAAAGAATGACCGTTTTTCCCTCGGCCATGTAGGCTTCAAGGTCGTGTTGGTGGCCAGCAGAGTCTTGCACAGAGAACCTTGGGGACTCTGACCCAACAGTGTGTGAAATGGCTTCGTTCATGGTGTATGCAACCGCTGGTACATCATGAAGGGTTGCTTTTTCCAATTCGGAGGTATTTGACCCTGTTTCGCGAGCCTTTTTGGGTTTAAATTGACCTCAGTATGCCTTTTATGCGAAATGCATAGATGTCGACTCAGATGTGGTAAAACCTATAATGGTGACCGATTCTTTCAATAACCGGCAGGTAAACGAAGCGGTATGGTCGCATCGCGTATGTCTCGACGTTCTCGTCGGTACTTCAAGCGCATACAGCGTGTGACGACCAAGTTTGATCTTCAGGCCATAGCCAGCTCGATTCAAACTGATTTGGACAAAAGAAACGTGTCGTACGATGAGGCTCTCACACTGGGCAACTTGATTCAACACCGTGCCGATCAGTTGCCCGGGGACACCATTGTCTATGCGATTTCAGACCGTGACGCTTACCGGCGCACCCTCGAACTCTATCTTCGCGACGCCTTGCTCACACGCACTGAACAACTGCTTCTTTGGGAGGAGCGACGTCGATTAGGGATTTCAGAGCAAGAGCATGATCGCCTCCTCCACCAATTGCTGTTGCAGTGGAAGTCACAAGGCAAGCGAGTCACCATTGACCGCTTTGACAAACCGGGAGGGGAAGCCTCTGCGTGAACACCGCTCCTCAACGACGAAGCTTGCTTTGGCGTTGGTCATCCTCTTCTTGGTCCCAATGGCCACTCCCCTGATTGGGAGCAGTGGCGCTCAAACTTCGGGCAGGGCTGCACCTGACTTTGGTGTCACCCTCCTGACCTTTAGCGGAGCAGGATCGATTGACCGCGGGGTTGGAATTTATCTCGAACCAGCAGAACATGATGTGCGAGTTGTTGTTCGAAACACAGGCGATTTGAGCGGAAGTGCGTCCCTGCAACTCGTTCACAAAGGCTCGCCTACATCCGGCGAGTACATCGTGACCACCATCGCCCTGGGGTCCATTCCTGCGCTCACCACTTCCAATCCAATCGTTATTCCTTGGACAGCCACCACCGGGGACGCTCAAACGCTCTTTGCCCGCGTCTCTGGCGCAGGTGACAGCAACCCGGGCAACAACGAACAACGCAAGGATTTCGATGTCAAAAACAACCACAGCGGGATCACAACCGATGACAACCTCCCGGACATTTCACCTGGCGAAACAGAAGTTGGTATCACTCGCACCATGAAGACATTCAATGTCTCGGTTCGAAATGCTGGGGTGAAAACAATTTCAGCAGTGATGAATATAACCGTGACCGATTCGAACGACCCCTCCACTTCCTTCACGTTCTGGTCGAACACCCAGACGCTTCAAGCAGGCTCCCTGTTTTCCGCCTCGGGTGTTGAGAATTTGACCTACTCGTTCGATTCTTCCACCTTTAGTGGCCTTTGGGAGATGACCTTCACGGTGACCTACAACGGTACAATGTGGAATTACAACGAAACTGTTGATTCATTCACGGCACGATTCTCCAACTATACAGCCTCCTTGTCTTCGCTGGGCGACCGCTCCATCGAACCGGGTCAAACGGGAACCCTCACGTTCCTTCTGAAGAACACAGGTGGCTTGATGGATTCCTATCGCATACAATCGATCAGCGCTTCGCCCGTCAGTCGAAGTTGGGCCGACACCTCACTTGTCACCACATCCACTCCCACGATTGCCCCTGGCGCAACGACCTCCATCGCCATTGCCGTGACGGTTCCAGTGGACGAAAACAGGACCAATGCGACCTCCATCACACTCACTCTTCTGTCGCTTCAAGACGGATACACTCTGGTGACAACCGCTGTGGTCCAAGCTGGCGAGTCCTACCTTGCATCAATCGAAATGCCAAGCACCACGACCATGCTCAAACCAGGCGTTTCAGCCTCGGTGATGGCCAACATCACCAATGAGGGGAACGTAGGCGGAGAATTCACCTTTGATTGTGGCCTCTCCGTGGCTGCAGTGAACTGGGTGTTGGACCTCCAAGGTCAGCCATGCGAGGAAGTTTCGATGTACATCAATCGTTCCCAAACCATTCAAGTTCCAATCGACATCAAGGTTCCACCAATCAAGAGCCCGTTGGATCCTGGCGAATTCAATCTGGCAGGCCAACCGCTCCAAGTTTGGTTGCAGGTTCAGGCAAATGGTGGCGGCCTCCCAGTTCAAAACTCCTCCAACATCGAAGTCCTTCCAACGATTGTGGTGGACCCAGGTTTGCCTGTTGAGGAAATGACCTTGACCGCAGAAGATGTAATTGCAGCAAGAAACGGTCAAGGCCTCGAAGACATCTTGTCGCTTGATGTCGAAGTCCGACACAATTTGTTTTCCAACATTGATGAAACACTCTCCGCTGAAGTTGTGGTGTCGAGCATTTCTTTCCTAGCAGCAAACACTGGCGGTTTCACCGAAGCCGAACGTTGGTCCGCCTCAGTTTCTCCACCAAGTTTGACCGGACTGCGCCCGGGCGATACGCAACCGGCAATCCTCGCCATTCAAGGTCCCGATGATGACTATCCCTTGGCAGGTACGCTCACCCTCTCAGTGACTGTGACGCCCTTCCTCGGTGGCGTGCACACTGGTAGCGGCGTTGGCGCCACGTCAGTCACACGAAACTTATCGATCATCATTCCAACCGTCTACGGTGCGGATATTCTAGAAGACGGACCGGTCGATGTGATGGTCGGTGTCCAAACTCCTGTGGCCTTCCAACTGGCAAACACCGGAAACGACCTCACATCTTACCGATTGCGAGTGGCAGATGTACCAAGCGACTGGACTGTTGAATTCAATGGGACCACTGACACAATCGATAACCTCTCTGCGGATGTTGCTGACCACCCAGATGTCGGAGGTGCTCACAAAACTATTGTTGAGTTGCTGATCACAACCGACCCCTTTGTTCCAGCAAATTCGATTATCCCACTCACCCTTACGGTTGAACACCGAGACACAGGCGAGATCATCACCGAACACATTCTGCCGATTCGAGTTGGTGAAATCCGCAATGGTACTCTTTTCCCGCTGACCCAAACTCTATCTCTGGCACCTACGGATGTGGGCGAATTCAAGACCATCAAGATCACAAACACTGGAAACGCTCCAACGACCTTCTATGTCTGGCTTGACAACAGCGAAGCAGGCGACGTCATGTTCGAACTTGATTCGAATCCATCGATGTTAATCGCTCCCAATTACGAGGACATCATCAAGGTGAGGGCTACACCTTCCTCCACTGCCAGTGCTGATCAAAACTACGTCACCACCGTTTGGGTCGAAGATTCAAGCGGCGTCGTCAACATGTCTGCAAACATTACAGCCAACATCACCAAGAGTTCGGACATTCAAGTCGAAGGCCCTCAGGTCGTTGCTGTCACACCTGGTGAAATGACCATGGTCGAGTTCAATGTGACCAACATTGGCAACCTTCAGGAGTCAGTGGTGGTCAAGCCTACTGTTGAAGGAGAATGGTCAACCGATGTCAGTGAAATCGGCATGACCTTGTCGATCAACCAAACCATTGCAGGGCAGGTTGTTGTGAGCGTTCCAAGCCTCGGTGGCGAAACCACGTTGCTCGACGGTTCAGTGCACAACTTGACGATCTCAGTGTACGATGCCGATTCCTCCGCTTTCAAAACAAGCATAGTGATTCAACTGAGGGTTGGTGCGCTGTTCACCTTGGAAGCAGAAGACTGGCCTACAGAGATGGAATTTTATCGCCAAGGCACACGAACATGGGAAGTGTCGTTGCTCAACACTGGAAACCGAGATGTTGAGGTTGAAGTCGGTTACGTCATTCATGCACCCGGTCTGACCATCCAATCGACGGATTGGGCAATGGTTTCAGACGCTCCAACCACGCTTTTATTGCCAATTGGTGTCCCTGTGACTCATATCTTTAGCGTCGAGGCTCTGAATTTCGAACCCGATTTGTCGACAACTGCAGACTTCAAAATCTACTACCAGCCAAGCGATGCGCTGGTCGAAGGAAACGCCTCGTTCGCAACTCAACTCAAGATGTCTCGGTTCTTCAGCACTGGCGAAATTGTGCTTCGCCCGGAAGTCGGTGACCCACCATTGGACATCGACCTGACGTATTCTCACATTCCAAACGGCCAAGCATTGAGCGCTGCTTATGAGCTTGAATTGTGCGGCGCTACCCGCATGCTGGACTTCAGTTCTTTGAACCTGAACGAAGCAGACTACCCATGGTCATTCACAGTCATCCTCCCAGATGCCAACAACACGGAAATCACTTTGCCGCTTGAGTCCTCTTCTTGTGCCACTGGTACCCAAGGCGAGGCGGCCAGAATCTCTCTGCCAGAACGCAGTGCGTGGGACACAACCGACCCGATTAAGATCCGAGTCCAAACCCCCGTTCGTCCAAACATCCTCTCTGGAGATGGATGGGACTTAGAATTCCGTTTGTACCATCCGACGGAGAACGCCGGTTACACGAATTTCGTTCCAGAAACCTTCAGTTTTGCCTTGGATGTCTTTGCAGATCCGCTGGTCGAAGCAATGGATGAGGTGAGTCTTGCTGAGGGTGAAGAATACGACCTTACGCTTACCGTGCTCAACGCTGGTACAGCATCAGCAATCGGTATCGATGTGGCGCTTGTATGCTCTGACGCAGTGATTCTCAATATCCCAACAAACCCGAGTGGTGGACCAATGATTGGTCTGCTTGGACCGGGCCAATCGGTAGAACTTACATGGGTCATCCAACCGAATGCCATCGATTGGTGGATTCAATCCAAATCTTCAACCTGCACCGCAACCGTCGATGCCGTGTACATGGCAAAGAACGTTGTAGGCAATGACGTTCGCACCATTGAACTTGATGTCGAATCGTCATCACCAGGTGTATCGACCAGCTTCATCGCACTCATCATTTGTTTCCTCACATCGTTCATTCTTTTGCGCTTAACAGGTCAAAATGAGAAATTCCGCCTTCTATCGGTCTACTCGGGTGTGCTTGGCTTCGGCTTCGCGTTCCACGTCCTTGACGTTCCATTCTGGGGGCTTTCCGTGCTTCTGCTCGCAGCCCTTTGGATTTGGCGAATGAGTTGGGCCAGCGCTGAAGAGTTCAAACTGATTCACGAAGATTACCAAAGAGCCCGCCGTGGTGTTTCCACGCTTTATGCGGATCACTTCGATGCTCTGCGTGACAGCAGAAGACAACTCAGCGTCATTCTCGCCGTGCCGGTGTTGGGATTCTTGGTGGTTGTCCTCGGCCTACCTCCACAAATCTACAACGACCAAAACAACCTTGTTTCCCTGGTCGTTTATGTCACCATTGTCATGCTTGGCGTTTGGATGATCATCCTCCGCGCTGACCGTGCTTACGGTAATCTCTATGGTCGCTTGACGGACATCGAGGTCAAGGCCACTCGCATCGAGCGCGACCTTGGCGACCCGGCGCGCCTGTTCAACGAACTGGCTAACGATGGCTTAGATTTGGACGAAATCTTTGGAGAACTTTCCGCTACTGCAACCGTTGGCTCCATCGTTTCCGGTGAGGCTCCAACAGAGGAGGTGAACGACGATGTCTAAGCAAGATATTGATGTCATCGACGACCCAGATATGCTGCTTGACGAAGTCGATGCAGGATTCGAGGTTCCTAATGCGGAATTGGATGAATCGGTGGCGACAACCAGTGAGATGTCCGAGGGTGAAGTCGAGGAAGCGCGGGCTGCTATCGCAGCAAGCAAAGATTCGGCAGACCGCTTGATTTCTGCATCGAGAGAACTCGAATCGCTTGTCTTTGGCGTCATACAAGACGAGGGCAATTCGTTAGCCGGAACCGAAGTTGACATCGCAGACGCAAAACAATTCCTCCACACGCACAACCTCCGAAAGGCCCGCAAATCGGTCAAGAAAGCCGAACAATCACTTGCACTGCTTGAGGAAGATGTTCTTCATTTGCGCCGAAACATCGCTATGCTTCACCGACTCTTGAGTGAGAAAAAAATCAACGAATCGGAAGTAGAAACCATCCTCCTGCGTTTGAGATCTGCAACCGGTGCTGCAGAAATTGGTGATGTGGCCATCGCTGCAGGCGAAGTCGAACACCTTGTCGATGACCTGATTGGCGGCAACACATCCACACTCAACCCCTTCTTATTCCGCCACTTCTGGCTCGGTCTTGACACTCGATGGCCTGCTGGTGGCGATGAAGGCGTGTTGATCGTGCGGATCATCAACGATGGCCCAGTAGCCATGCCAAACATGCGACTCGCTCCTCCTGTACCAGAGGGCTGGACTTGCGTTCCTTCTTCGGTTGACCTTCCAATCATTGCACCTGGCGGAAACCTACCGTTGCGGTTTGAAGTCAAAGCAAACCGAAGGTATGGGGCGGATGAAATTCCGTTGTCAAGAAAACTCGCTATTGCAACTTCATACGAAATGCGTACAGGTGAAATCACAGCCACTATTCGTGCGCAAAACCGCTCGATGGAACCCCTCCAAGACATCGTGTTGTCGCCGTGGATACCACCCGGTTTTACAACACCTAAGGTCCCCTTCATCAATCGTCTCGCACCAGACGAAGTCGCTCTTATTCGCATGCCTCTGCGCATCAAAATCGGTTCGGGAGGCAACGCCTGAACCACTCCAATTCCACCCTACGTGGGGGATACAAAAAAAACAAAAAATGGTGAAAAATATGAAAGAAAATACGAACGAAAACAGCGATAACCTCGCTGCAATTGGTATTGGTGCAATGATTGTCTTCATTGCCCTGATTCTTGTTGCGGCGGTTGCAGCAGCGGTCATTATTCAGACTGCAGAACAATTGCAACAAAACGCCCAGTCCACTGGCGAAGAAACAACTGACTTGTTGTCCTCCAAGGTGAACATCAAGGGTGCAGTGATTACCGGCGCTGGTGCAAACCAGGTCTACATCACATTCGAACTCGCACCGGGATCTGACTCTGTTACAGCAAGCACTGTGGCATGGTCGATCATGTGCAGCGGTACCCCAAGTGGTACTGACTACGGAACCTTCGGTGCCGCATTGGAAGTTGGCGGCGGTACTCTTACTGGCGGCCTCCTCAATCCAGGTACAACCTACACAATGGAAATCACAGCCGCTGGCGGCCTTGCCACCTGCGTACCAACAGCAAATCAAGACCATTCATTGATGATTCAATCCGGAAAGGGTGGATTCACCTACGAATTGCTCAACTACGGTGGTAACATCGCAGCAGGCGAGGTGATTGTATGAAGTCCATCAACAATGAAGATCCACAAAACGACACAGTTGCAGCGATCGGTATTGGTGCAATGATTGTGTTCATCGCGCTTATCCTTGTTGCAGCAGTTGCAGCAGCAGTGATTATTCAAACCGCTGAACAACTCCAACAAAACGCTCAGAAGACCGGTGAAGACACCGCTGACAACATGGCTGGTAAAGTTATGATCAACTCAATTTACGTTGACACCACCGCTGCTGGAGAGGATTACCTCCTCTACGTCCGCTTGGCTCCTGGCAGCGAAGCGACAACCACCACGACCATCTCTTACCAGGTGTTCTGTCCAAACGGTGTTGCAGAAGGTGAACTTCTCGCTAGCGACGTTGCTCCAATGACCACTGGTACCTTTGGAGTAGCCACAATGGCTCCTTCAACTGGGTTCATTATGACCATCGATGGAAACAATGGCGGAACTGATTGCAGCCCCGACGCTCAAAGCGGCGGAAACCCAATCGCATCGGCACAATTGTTCATTCACGTCGGAAAGGGTGGCACAACCTACGAAACCCTAACCATCGACAGCAGTGACGCCGGAAGCCGAATTGTCTGATGTTCATCTAAGGGCCATGCGCAACATTGCGCACCCTTAGAGGAGGAATTATCATGGCATGGCCATTTGGCAACAGTGCAAATGAGGACATTGATGAAGACGCAGCTCTCACCGAAGATCGACTCAAAATAATGGCAAACATCGCCATTGAGCAGGTCCCTCTCCCTGAAGAGGGTGAACTCGGTGAGGAAGATGCGTGGACCATCTCTCCAGGTCCTACAAAAGCACGCCTCAACAGCATCGGCAGTGTGCCCAGCGTCGCAGCAAGCCTCGCTCCAGCACCTGCCTCTCCTGTGAACGCCACAGTCGACACCTCTGGACTTGAACGCATGATCAGCAGCCGCCTCGACATGGTCGAGGATGTGCTCCGGAATGTCGAAGTTCGTCTAGAAACGACCTCTGAAGCACCCGCAGCAGAAGGCGAGGCATCCGAAGACGGTGAAGACCCAACTGCGCTTGATGGAGACATGATTGTCACCGCAAGCGGAGAAGTGATCTCCGTCACAGGCAACGACCGACTGAAGGAAGTCGATGAAGCGCCCTTGGTGGAATTGTACGAAGCGCAAGCTCTCGCTGCAAATCCATTCTTGCACGCTCCATCGCATGGTGCGACCACTGCTGGTAACAGCGTGGGTGCACCGACAGTTTCTGCCCTCTTGCTCGACAACATGTCGGGTATGGCGGCAGTCAGTTTCACTCAGAAGGCCATGTCTTCTGGTATGCTGAACGACGAAGAAGGTCGGTCTGTTTTGGCAATTGTTCAACTTGCAGCACCCGGTGAAGCCGAGGCTGCGCTTGATGATCATCTGCCGCACAAGGATTTGCTAACGTTCTCATCACTCGTCAGTTCCTGGCGAAGTGTGAGTTCTCTCCGAGGTGGAGCCTGAAATGGCTGGCTCGGTGGGTATTGGTGGCCTCATTATTGGGGTGTCGTTATTGGTCGTGTTTTCCATGGCCGTTCAAACGATTGGAAATCAGTTTGAATCCTCAATGGATTCGATTGAAGCCGCTGCTGAGCCTCTACCGAGCTTCACCGTTGATTCGAGTGACATCTGGCTTTTCGCCCTTGAAGACATCACCATCACGAGCGGAGGAACAGATTACGTCAACGGGACCCTTGTTGCGTCCTCGTGTACAGGGTTTAGCGCAAGTTTCACAGTTGACAGCAATGGAGTCATCGACGCCGTGTCCATCACCAGCACCGGCGATTGTTCGACATCCACTCCTGTCATCTCTTTTGGAACACCCGCTCA
>DAPR01000083.1:0-220 GCA_002502605.1 Euryarchaeota archaeon UBA258 | reverse complement strand
TCACCAACGATGGTGCAGTGACCCTCCCTACGGAGGATGTTTGGCTGTTCCTCGATGGAACAGATCCGCAAACTCTCTCAGCATCGAACCCGATTGGCTTGTCCAGCGGGTATTGGTATTCTGGGGAAACACTTGACTTGCGTTGGGAATTATCGCCGACAAACCATGCCCGCCTCGCCTTCACCTATGGCGGTACAACAGTGGGTACTACGCTCTGAGG
>DAPR01000043.1:3793-4032 GCA_002502605.1 Euryarchaeota archaeon UBA258 | reverse complement strand
AGGTCAAGCATATTTTGAGCAACTCTTGTCAACTCGTCAACAATCGTGATGCTTCCCATTTTTGCCGACCTTGAAAGAGGGTTCAGGTCGATGACGATGACGGTTTTTCCCATTGCAACCAACGCCTCGCAACGGTCGCCATCTTCCAACGGCACCATGATGACATCAGCATCGATAATGCCTTCTTGAGTGCAATTTGCTCTTGGGCCTTTCAATCCTGGAATCCGAGCGTTCGGTTC
>DAPR01000043.1:0-3612 GCA_002502605.1 Euryarchaeota archaeon UBA258 | reverse complement strand
TTCAAAGCGTCAAGCGCGCACAAGGTGGCAAGATGAGCGCTTGCAATGGTCTGCTCCCCAAGCAGGTAATCGTAAGCCTCACCTCGGCCGTGCGCAATCATTGCACTGCCGGCAAGCAACCCTTGTTGTTCCGCTTGCTCAAGACGGTGACGGAGCAGAAGCGATTGATAGCGCGGGTGGCTTGGATCAGCAGCGACATCATCCATGAACTCACCTCGTTCATGCGCCTGCCATGAGCATTGAAATGTCAAGTGGGGAAGTCCCTCTGTTGATGGCGCTGGTCGAGAGCACGTCAAGACCACATTCATGCCACTGATCAAGGTCTTCGAATTGAATCCCACCGCTTGCTTCGAGAATAACATGCTCTCGCAGGCTCATTTCAGTCAATTCTTGAGCGACTTCTTTGCATCTTTCCGGACCAAAGTTATCGAGCATAATGACCAATTTTTTTGCGCCCTCTTCACGGCGTTTAGCCCAAAGTGCTGCGGCAATGATTGCTTCTTTGTTTTCACGCACCTCAATTTCAAGAAAAGCCCCACATGTCTCAAGGTCAACCTCTTGCAGGTAATGTGCAATACGGTTGGCGTGACCGTCGATGTCATCAAGCATTGAAGCGAGGTCGTTTTCTTTGATCATGGTCGCATCAAATTTGTTGAGTCGGTGCGTTAAGCCACCCCCGAGATGGACCGCCCACTTGTCCATCAGTCCCCATACTGTCTTTCGAGTGCATGCGATTTGACCAGGCGCTATTGCAGACCAGCGTTTTGCTTCAGTTGCGATACCAGACAGTTGACCGAGGACATTGAGAATGCTTCGCTCCATGGCTAACAACACTTCTCGATCGCCTTGAATGGTTGCGATTTCATGACCTTTTGTGACCCGCTTTCCATCGCCGGCCCACCATGTGATTTTGAGCGAAGGTGCCCAGATTTGGAGCATATGGTCGATGGCAGCCGTTCCAACAACAATCCCATCGGACCGTGCGATGATGGTTGCTTCAACATCGTTTGATCCTCCCATGAAGGGCATGTCAATTCCATCGTCTGCAAGCAGTGCACCAACCCATCGATCGAAGCTTGCAAGGAGCATGCGAGTCGGTCCATTTTCTGCAGACCACAAGACATGCCCACGGTCGTGAGGGGGTCGCGATGCTTCGGCCACGAGGTGGGCTAAGGGTTCAACAACTTCAAACCAATTGATGCAGAATGGCTTGTTCCGAGATGGTACAAGTTTTGATAAGCCAAAACAACAGCAAGAAACCGTGGAAACCGAAGGCACATCTTCCTTAACGGCCGCTGCGTTGCGCGAACGCATCGTTTCGAGTCAAGTCATCCACATCTTTGGTGCAGGCCTCAACGCCGAACGTCCGGCTCATACCGCTGTTGCAGAATTGTCCTCCCGTGGCTGGGCGTGCGCACCCGTTCACCCCAGAGATGCTGGCGGGTCCATCTCTGGCTTTCCGATTCGTCCCTCGCTCGATAGCGGCGTGCTTCCAGAAATCGTCGTGTTGTTCTTAGCTCCTGAGCGAGCAAGAGCGGTTGTTCGAGATCTCATCATGAGGCTAAGCCACGAAGCCTTCCCACTCATCTGGTTTCAACGTGGAGCGCAAGATGCCCCGTCAATCGAAGCCCTCGAATCGATGGGCGCTCCATTTGTGGTCAACGATTGCATCGTTGAATACACCAATCGCAACGAGTATCATTGCGCTCAATCTCCTCTTCCACAATCATTCTGCCTTCAGATTGCATCTGAAGACGGGGATGGTTGTTCAGTGTGGTCGGTCCACTCCACACATGACGCGTCACTTGCTCGCCCCACACACGCCCTTGAGTGGGTCGGCACATTGGATGAATTGGGAGTTTCACATCACACCATCCCTAGGTACATCCGTTCTTTGCAAAAAGACGGAGAAACGCTCGATGCTCTTGCCCTTCGGCTTTCACACTCACAGGTGATGATGTGAAAGGTTCGGTTGATGCACGGCGTAGAGGTAGCGTTATGATGGTCCGGAAGGGAGGTGTTTCTGTGCGTGCAAAAGCGATGTGCCTCATCTTGCTTGGAGCGCTGTTCGTTCCGATGGCTGCAGGGAGTGCCACGCTTGATTCAAATTCAGAAATAGAGGGCGCCCCTTTCTCCAACGCAGAGCATCATCCAATCATCGACGAATATTCACCGGCCATCCAAGCCTCAATCGCCTTCCACAGCGATCTCAGTTCCTATGAGGAATCAGCATTGGCCACAGCTCACTCTTGGATTGTGTTCTCATCCCAGGCCATGGGTCCTGCAGCTGGTCATCTCGAAGGTGCTTATGTGGTGGAACTTAACAGCGGTGAAGCGCTTGAAACGCTGAGTGAATGGCAACGAACGGGCGCGATTGAAGCCGCTTACCCCCTTGTCGAACGATCAATGGAGCCGCGCTGGACGCCAAATGATCCTAAATTCAACGATCAATGGCATTTGGTCAACAGCGGACAAACCGGGGGCGTGAGTGGCGAGGATGTGAACATCACTGGAATTTGGAATTCATACAAAGGATCAGGTGTTGTGATTGGCATTGTCGACGACGGTTTGGATTGGAACCATCCCGACATATCAACATACTATGATTCCACTTTGGATTATGATTTTTGCAACAACGATGGCGATCCAACACCGACCTCAAATAACGCCCACGGCACGGCTGCTGGCGGTGTTGCCGCAGCAACCGGCAACAATGGCGTAGGTGTGACCGGGGCTGCCCCAGAAGCCAGCCTTGTCGGTCTTCAATTGATTTCGTGCAGCACCACCGATGTAAGGGAAGGAAACACCTTGAGTCACGAGCGCCAAGACATCGACATTTACTCCAATTCGTGGGGACCAAGTGACAATGGAAAAACGCTGTCAGGTCCAGGACCGCTGATGATGGCTGCGATGGAAAATGATGCACTGCTTGGAAGAAGCGGCCTTGGGAATCTCATCACATGGGCGGCAGGAAATGGCTTAGACGATGATGACAATTCAAACTATGACGGCTATGCCAATCTTCGCTACACCATCGCAGTGACGGCAGTGGATCACAAAGGACAACAGTCGTATTACGCTGAACCAGGGGCGAACATCCTTGTTGCATCTCCTTCAAACGGAGATGGAGAAAGCATCACGACCACAGACATCGAAGGTTCAGGCGGCTACACCAGCAACGACTACACCGATACCTTCGGAGGCACCTCCTCAGCAACGCCTCTCGTTTCAGGGGTGCTTGCTTTGATGCTCGAAGCAAACGCGAACTTGACGTGGCGCGATGTGCAACACATCCTTGTCCATTCCTCTCGACAAAATGACGCACTCGATGCGTCTTGGGGCGTGAACGGTGCTGGCTTAGATGTAAGTCACAAGTATGGCTACGGCGTGATTGACGCCGGTGCTGCAGTTTCAATGGCAGAGACATGGTCCACTGTCGGTGAAGAAATTTCTTTTTCTTCAGGCACACTTACAGTGGACACAGACATCCCTGACAACGATCCAAATTACATCTCAGATACGACCAGCGTGACCGATGCAATTTTGGTTGAGAACGTCGATGTGATTGTGGACATCCCTCATGAGTTCCGAGGGGATCTAGAGATTATTTTG
>DAPR01000072.1 GCA_002502605.1 Euryarchaeota archaeon UBA258 | reverse complement strand
CCACCCGTAGCGTTGCCGTTCGATGCCCACCATGCGGCAAGGTCTGGCTCGAAATCCACATCCAAAAGAAGGGTATCTGCTACAGAACCGCCATTGGTGATGTCAACGGCGACGTTGCCTGAGGCACCAGCCGCCATTTCCAACAAAGGACCGCTTGAACTGAAATCCAACAAAGGATTGTAGGAAGGTTGCACGTTGACATAAACGACGACCGAGGAAGTAATGTTCTGATCTGGTTCTGTCACCTCGATGAGGAATGAACCACCATCAGATGGTAATGCCCCGGTCGCCAATTGCACAACGATGGTTGTGTTGCGTGTCCAAGTTGGGAACACATTGTCCACTGTTGCATCAACCGCAGTTACGGTCCACACATTGGAAAGTCCAGAGTCATCCACGCTGATGTTGAAGGATTCGATGGCGGAGCCGTTGTTTTCGATTGTGAGCGTAACGTTGGTTGCATCGCCGGGCTGAAGAACCACGTGACTGGTGTCTGTGGAGAGTAAAATTGCGCTGTGTGCAGCAGCCGGCACCGCAAGCGGAGCGAGGCTTGCGAGAAGCAAAACAGAGACGAGGGCCAAAGCACGAGTGGAGCGAGACGACATAAGACCGAGTCAAGCCACGGATGCCTACCTCTTGAGTGAATCGGCCCTATGGGCCGCTCAATATTCGCTTTCCATACCGAGAAGAAGACATTACTGCAACTTCGAAATACGTGATTCTTCAATCACTTCCCAAGGGAACGTTCCATCGTCCCCTGGAATCCTTCCGAAATGCCCACCTGCTGCGGTGGTGGAATAAATTGGCCGTAGAAGTTGTAAATCTCGAGCAATGGCGCCCGGTCTGAAATCGAAGACCTTCTTGACACGATCAGAAAGAAGTCGATCGTTTAGGCTGGAAGTACCGAAGGTTTCAACACGAACGCTCACTGGTTCAGCCACGCCAATCACGTATGCAAGCTGGATTTCACAACGGTCTGCAAGACCAGCAGCGACGACGTGTTTTGCTGCCCAACGGGATGCGTAGGCTGCGGACCGATCGACTTTGGATGGATCTTTTCCTGAGAATGCGCCACCACCATGGCGGCCCATGCCTCCGTATGTATCGACGATGATTTTTCGACCAGTCAAACCAGCATCTGCGTATGGGCCTCCTGGATCTGCGAAACGGCCTGTCCCGTTGACGACTAATTTGTAACCGCCCTCAAGCAAACTTTCGGGGATGGCATACTGGACAACATGTTTCTCGATTTCGCTGCGCACATGAGCGAGTTCTGCTTCCTCTGAACCGTCAAATTGTTCCTTGAGAGCCTTGTCGTGTTGGATGGCAATGACAACGGTGTGTACCTTTGACACGGCACCATGTTCGTCGTACTCCACGGTCACCTGAGATTTACCATCGGGTCTTGCCCATGGAAGAATGCCTTGTTCTCGAACGGCAGTCAGCCGTCGTGTGAGCCGTTGGGACAGCGCAGCAGCAAGTGGGAAAAAGCGACCCTTCAATTCGTCGAATGATTCGGTTTCAGTGCAAGCATACCCAAACATGAGCCCTTGGTCACCGGCACCTTGTGATAATCCATCCTTGTTGACACCCTGTGCGATGTTTGAAGATTGAGTTGTGATGTGAACTTGGACTTCTGTCCACTCAGCGGATCTTGCATCCATTCCAATCTCATGGGAGTTGTACCCCACCTCGACGGCCGCAGTGCGTGCAACTGCTTCGTAATCTGGTGCCGGACCGTTGAGTGAAACTTCACCAGCAAGCACAATGAGTCCTAGGTTTTCTTTCCCCTTGACACAGGTTTCAACCGCCACACGGGCGTTTGGATCAACGGCCAAACAGGCGTCTACAATGGCATCCGATACGGTGTCGCAAAGCTTGTCAGGGTGGCCCCGGGTTACGGATTCAGAAGAGAACAGGTCGCCTGTCATGCCACCCCCCCTCAACCGCAACTATATGAATGGAACGCTTATTCACAACAACCAATATTCCCAAAAAGAATAATTGGAGATTTTATGTTTCATTCGGGATGGCTCGGGGGTGACTGTACGAACGAATGGTTGATGTCCTCTAGACGACGCCCTCGCTACATGACCACATGGGTTCCAACCTCTTACCGCACCCACACTCTGGGCCAAATTCAAGACCTAGGTGCTGATTTAATCGGCCAAGAAGTAACTGTTGCTGGCTTCATGGAAGCCAACAGAGGCAAAGGCGCCATTTGTTTTGTCGACCTTCGCGACGGTACCGGGACGACCCAGATCTTCCTCAAAGGGGACAACGTTGGTGATGAGACCCTCGATATGGTTCAACGCATGACCCGTGAATCGACCTTACAGTTCACGGGAACGGTGTCCCAAAAGCGCCCACCTAAGACCAAGGAAGGCGAGCCAACACCACCTCCAGCATACGAGGTTGTCGCCACCTCTGCCGTGGTGATTGCACGGGCTGAAGCACCACTGCCACTCGGCGTCACCGACACAGTTCACGTGGCCCTCGACACTCGGCTTGACAACCGATTCTTGGATTTACGCAGGGCTCAAGTCAACGCCATGTTCAAGCTGCGTGGAAAGGTATTGCAGTATGGAAGGGAAGCCCTCATTTCAGAAGGCTTTTTTGAAACTCACACTCCAAAAATTGTCGCTACTGCGACAGAAGGTGGCACAGATTTGTTCCCAATGATGTACTTTGACACCCCTGCCTTCCTCAACCAATCGCCACAATTATTCAAGCAATTGTGCATGTCGGGAGGTCTTGAGCG
>DAPR01000038.1:37174-37958 GCA_002502605.1 Euryarchaeota archaeon UBA258 | reverse complement strand
AGTGCAGAAGACGCAAACGGCGACACAACTGACCAAACAGACGACAACCTCGTCCGTGTGACCATGAGCCAAGGCGGCGACCTAAACTGGGCTTCGATCTCAGTCAAGATCTCCGTCGACAACGCTGCACCAGTCACATGTGACAACCCAGGCGCAACAGGCGGCTCATGCGGCCTCGTTGAGTTCGGATCCACCAGCGACCAAGTTTGGTCCGTTGGTGACGGTGTGACCATCGTCGAAACTGGACAGTCCCTTTGTGACGCAGGACAAACCTGTGAAATCAAGGTGACCATCACTGACACCCGTGAAGGAAAGACTCTCGATGAGTCCACTTCCTTCGCCGAGTGAAGCGACCATCTCGCCCTTGCCTTCTTATGCCAAGCGACCCTCGCCAAGCCATGAGCGAAGCACCGGGCTCGGTCGAACCTTTGCTAAAGGCCGATGGGACACCGTTCAAAATTGCAGTGTTGATTCCAACCATCAATAATGCCGATGAACTCGACATTGTGCTTGAACGCCTTTCCAAACAAACTTACAGCGATTTTGAAATTGTCATCGCCGACTCCAAATCGAAGGACCACACCAAACAAGTGTGCGAAAAGTACGGCGCCACATGGATTGAGGATCCTTCTCGAAACCGAGCTGATGCATGCAACTATGTCTTGCGGCAAATGGAGCATGAACTCGTGCTGTTCACCGATGATGACACCATTCCTCCACTGGATTGGGTCGAGAAATTGGTTCGATGGTTCAAGGACGATGAAGTTGGGGCCGTCGGCGGGCC
>DAPR01000038.1:0-37073 GCA_002502605.1 Euryarchaeota archaeon UBA258 | reverse complement strand
GTGCCGATCACCCACAACCCTGGTGTCAACTGTGCGCACCGAATGGCGAACTTGAGAGAAGTCGATTTCTTCGAACCAGGTTGCATCGGAGCAGAGGACGTCGTGCTCGACGCCAAAATCCAACGAGCAGGACACAAACTGTTCATCGATCCTTCAAACGTCATGCCTCACCGCCGCCGACGCCCATTCAAACCGTACATGAAGCAAATGCGAAACTACGGTTACACCCGGATGGTCGCCAACAAGCGCTGGCCTGAAATCTCGGTGTGGTCGCACACCGCCATCGGGATGTTCCCTTGGTTGGTTGTCGGGGCACTCCTTGCCATGGTGTATGGAGGACTCACTGGTGGAGCCGACGCAGATCTTTGGTTCTCACTTGCCGGGGATTGGAATGCATCCCGCATAGCCTTCCATATCCCGCTTGGCATGGTTTCGTTTTACATTGCACTGGCATGGCTTGGAGCAGCAATAGGGACATCACCTCACCGTTCGATTGGTACCGTGTTCTTCGCACCACTGTTTGTGTTCTTAGCCCACTGGGCCTATGGCCAAGGCGTCAACAAAGCATGGCGTGAAATCCGTCGCACAGGTGGAAAGGCTGGAGAAGGCGCCCAGATTGATGACCGTATTCGAACTGCGTGAAAGTGGTGTGCTCATGAGCCAAGACAGTTCGCCTCTACGAACCGCCGTAGCTACCTTCGGATTTGGGCGACTTGATTACTTCGGTCGAATGCTTGCATCGCTTGGCCAATGCAAAGAGGTGGTTGACGGTACCGTCGATGTCATCCACTACCTTGATGGCGGTGAAAGGGGGCAGCAAGCCGCCCTCAAGTCGTTGATTGAATCCTCTGGCGTCCCGTTCAAATCGATTGTCGTCCGCCCAGAAAATTTCGGTGTTGGCCGCCAATTGATCGGCGCCCGAAGGGAAGTCCTCGATGAACTCGGCTATGACCGAATGATCATGGTCGAAGATGACATCGAACTCAACCCAACCTACATGACAACCTTGCTCCGTTTGTCGGACTGGGCTGAGCAACACCATGACGTTGGAACCGTGCAGGTTTGGAATGTAGAGGCTGGCACAGAAAAATCTCTTCAACCGCATTTACAAGAAATCGAGTTGACGAATCGACACTTTGTCAGCTATTGCCTCACCAAGCGAGTTTGGGATACAATCAAACCAATGCTCTACGAATACGAACAACGCTACCTCCTCAAGCGCCCCTACAACAAGCGTCCACATTACAGAATTCGTGCGTTCATGAAGCGAATGCTCAGAAAGGACATCGCAAGCCCGGAAGGCAAGCTACTCAACCCGCCAACCGAAGCAGTGAGCAACCCGTTCCCAACCGTGTCATGGCGCACTTCACCGACGAGCCAAGATGCCATCACTTCTTTGGCCATGCATCAGGCTGGCCTCCATAGGATCACCACCCGGGTGCCGCATGCGTTTTATTTCGGAGAAGTCGGCGTCCATTGCACTCCTGAAGTCTATGATGAAATGGGCTTCAACGACCAAGGTCACTGGCAATGGAGCATGGTCGATGTCCCCGATACCTTCACCCCACGCTACAAAGATCAGGATGGCGCGTGGTTGAGTTCGGTCTATCGCTGAAAAAATCTTGCGCGACCCTCGGCCATTATGGCTGAATCACCAAACAGTGTCCCTCAACGTTTGAATGAAGGCAATCCCTTTGACGAGAACCAAATTCCACATACATGGCGCGCCGTACATTTGCGGATCGTTTGGCCGATTTGGATCAACCCGATCTTCGCACAGATGAGGAGGAGATTTGGGGCGTACTGCGTGCCGCTTTGAGCGTCGGTCGAGTTGTCGTGTTCCTTGGCATCATCCTCGTTTCAGAATTTTTGGAGGAGTACTTCTTCAATGGATTAAGCGTTGCAATCTGGTCGTTAATCATCGGTATACCGCTCTTTTTTGTGCTCTCAGTGGCCATCATACTCGGCGATTCCAAATTTCCCAAGGACGACAAAGAAGAGACAACTGTGCTGAGGCCGATTCAGCAACGGGTTTAATCTTCAGCGTCGCTCAAACCAGCCATGTCACCAGTTTGAATGGTCCACTGACTTGCATACACTCCACCGGCTTCAACCAATGAATCGTGTGTTCCCCGCTCAACGACCGCCCCATCCACCATTGAGAGGATCTCGTTGGCGTTACGGATGGTGCTTAACCGGTGGGCGACAGCGATGGTTGCGCGATCGGAGCCGCTGGCGATCAGATTCTCCTGGATCCGTCGTTCTGTTTCAGCGTCAAGTGCGCTTGATGCCTCGTCCAGAATCAGTAGACTTGGTTGCTTGAGCAATGCGCGAGCGAGTGAAACACGGGCTCGTTGGCCACCGCTTAATTTCGCACCTCGGTCGCCAACCATCGTGTCGAGTTTGTCTTCAAGTTCCTGAACAAAATCCCAGGAGCCTGCAAGTTTGAGGGCAACTTGGAGTTCGTCTTCTGTCGCTTGTTGATTGTATTTGACGTTGTCACGCACCGTTCCGTAGAAGAGGAAAGGCTCTTGCGAAACAAATCCAATCTTGTCACGGACGGAGTCGAGGGTGTAGTCGTTAATGCTGCGCCCGTTGATGAGGACATCTCCGCTGTCTGGCACATAGTAGCGCATGAGGAGTTTCAAAATCGTCGTCTTGCCTGCCCCGGTGTGGCCCATGACGCCAAGGAAATCTCCGCCCTCTGCTTTGAACGAAATACCGCTGAGCACTTTGATTGTGGTGTTCGGATAGGTGAAATGGACCTCATTGAATTCGACCGAAGTGATGCCCTCCTCGAGTTCAATCGCCCCTTCATCATCTGTGATGGTGGGCTCTAGGTCAATGGCTGCAAAGACCCGTCGAGCTGCTGCTTCACCGCGTTGCAATTGATTGATGAGGATTCCAAAAATAAACATGGGCATGGTCATTCGAGTGCTGATGAGAAGGAAGGTCACCAGCTCACCAGTAGAGATTTCACCTTGACTTGCAAGCCACCCCCCTGCAGTGACCAATAGGCCGAATGCAACGCCGGCGATGACGTAAATCATTGGCAGGAAGCGATTTCGGTCTCGGCTTGCACCCATGGCTTGGTCGCGGTAAGAACCGGATTCTCTTGCCACACGGTCCGCCTCCCATGTTTGGGCGTTGTATGCTTGCACCACTGAAATTCCGCTGATGAGGTTCTCGAGCACAGCATGAATGTCTCCAGTTGATTCGCGCTGCTTTCGATACTTGCGTTGGACGCGGGTCGAAAACCAATAGACACAAGGAATGATGAAGAGAATGGGGCCGAACAGCACACCTGCTAATTTCAAAGACATTGAAGCGAGGATCACGAACGCAGTAAGGAAGGTGAAGATGATTCTGATGATTGATGTTGATGAATCAGATACCACATCTTCCAGTTGATTGACGTCGCTTGATAGAACCGACATGATTTGTCCGGTTTGTCGCATATCGTAGTACGATGCTTCCATGCTGATGAGCGAGCGAGTGGCGTCCATGCGAAGATCGTGTTGGATTTTGTATCCGAGTGTTTGCCAAGAGTATTCGGAGATGCCTTGGAAGACTGCGAGCATGGCGAACCCTAGGAAAATCATGAACCCATACCCTATCGCAGGATCATCGCTGATTGCATTCACAGCATCTTGAACAATCCCAGGTCCAACCAAGGTGTTGGAGGTGAAATAATCGACAGCCCAGCCAATGGCAACAAAGGGGACCAAATCGACAATACGAGCGCAGGCGTTGCCGATGAAACCTGCGATCAAACGGCGTGGATATCGCAATGCGTAGGGAATAACCCGCCATACCTGACGGCCGAGCACCTGATGATTCTCGTTGATGTCATCTGGAGACATCGGGTCTGCCTTGGATGCATGGGCTCTCGTCATATTGTTGGGGCCGGAACCACGGCATTTGAACCCTCGCAGGTGAGGGCTGGACAATTGGCAATCCTCCCAATCATTCATGTGGGAGCCGCGATTAACCTCCACTATGACACAGAACCGCCGGCGGCATGCCGTTATGTTCTCAGCCCTGATGATCATCCAAGTTTTAGCCCCAATCACATTTATTGGCGCAGCGGAATCTCCAGACATCGGTGTGGAATCAACCGTTGATTTCGACCTCTTTTCTACCGTCGACCTCCACCCTAACGGCGATATTATCCATGGATGGTTTGATGCTTCAGAGGGTGCGGGATCGGTTGACTTGCTCTACAGAGATGCTTCAGTCGTTCCAATCGATCAATGGAGCGAATGGAGCGGTATGGGTCAGACCATTGATGGATGGTTCATTTTGACCCATTCATTCCCTGTTCCGTCTCCTTGGTTTCACCAACTCGCCGATGCTGGAATTGAGTGCCATTCATTCCTTCCACCAAACGGATTCCATTGTCAAGTCAACGGTCATACGGTCGATGAATTATCTGAATTGAACGTCGAAGGAATCGTGAAAATGGACGGTGTGGATAAGGTCAGAGAGAATCTTGTTCGGGGCATCACTGGGCTTGAAATGGATGCTGAGAACCTTTTCGTCCGAGAAGGTGTTGCTTCGGCAAACCTAGTTTTGAGCGGCGAATCTCTCCCTGAAGGCATCACTTCCAGAGATGATCTTGTTCTCGAATATCATCAAGGTCGTTACGCAACTGCCATCATCAAACCCACAGCAATTGCTTGGCTTGCGGCGCAAGATGAGATTGAATGGATTGAAGAACGGCCGTGGCACACGCTCCACAACGATGTCGCAGACAGTGTCATGCGTGCTGACCAAGTGTGGGATCCAACCATCATGGCCGGCATCGATTCATCTTGGTCAGGCCTTGATGGAAGCGGCATTGTCGTCACCGTCTCGGATACAGGCCTCGATAATGGCGTCAACAACAGCGCAATGCACCCCGACCTACGGGACCATATTGTCGATATTGTTTCGTTCCCAATGTCTTCTGGAGTTACTGCTTCATGCGGGGCATCGAGCAACGACGATGGGGCTGAAGATCTCGACACCGGCCACGGCACCCACGTTGCAGGTTCAGTGCTCGGCGATGGAACCAACACCGGAGGAGCCATTCGCGGTGCTGCTCCTGAAGCTCGCCTTTACATGCAAGCAACAGAACAATACTGCGACAATGACAACGCCTACTACCTCACTGGAATTCCTTCCGATTACACCTTAATGTTTGAGCCCGCCTGGGACAATGGCAGCCGCGTTCACACCAATTCGTGGGGATCAAATGCTGCCGGAGCATACACTTCTGGCTCGATGCAAGCGGATTCCAGCGCTCGAACATACCAGAACATGACCATTCTCTTCTCCGCAGGAAACAACGGTGTCGACGGTAATTCCGACGGAGAAATAGACGATGATTCACTTGGTTCACCTGCCACTGGAAAGAACGTCGTCACTGTGGCAGCTGGTGAAAACGATCGCCCCTCAATCACATCTGAATGGGGTGGATGGTGGCCTATACAATACCCAAGCGATCCAGTCAACTCTGATCGAATGGCAAACAACTCGGAGGGATTGGCTGCTTTTTCCAGCCGGGGTCCTGCTGATGATGGACGATTAAAACCTGACATTACCGCACCCGGTAGTTTCATTCTTTCAACTAAATCAAGATCCACATCCAGCACTGGATGGGGTGCCTACTCCGGCAATGCGAATTACACATTCATGGGGGGAACAAGCATGTCATGCCCACTCACCGCAGGAGCAGCAGCATTGCTCACTCAACACCTCATCGACAATGAAGGACATTCAAATCCTAACTCGTCGCTTGTCAAGGCCATCTTCACCGCTTCTGCAAGGGATATGCAAGGGCAATATGGCTCGGCAGCCAACGGTGCTGGAGAGCCTGCACCAAACATGCACGAAGGATGGGGCTTGGTTGACCTTCGCAGTGCCGTCAATGCCACCTGGATTGACGGTGATTCGGTCCAAACGAATGAAGAAAGAGGTTGGAGCTTCATCATACCACCGTCATCCCCAGACCTACGTGTCGCACTTTCTTGGATTGACCCAGCCAGCACCCCTTCCGCAGGTACAAATCTTGTCAACGACCTGGATTTGGCCGTCAAAGATCCATCAGGCACATGGACGAACTTATCGAACAACCTCGATAATTTGCGGGGACTAAGTTTTGCATCCCCTGCTCAAGGCAGTTGGGAGGTTCATGTCCTAGGAACAAACATTCCTACCGGCCCTCAACATTTCGCGCTCGCCCTCAACATCGACACGGACTTGGTCAATTTAACCGAAGACATGGACTTCGATGGAATCGAAGACGACTTTGATGATTGTATCCTTGTCCCCGGCACTTCTACCATCGACCGTTCTGGTTGCCCTGACACCGACGGTGATGGATACTCCGACCCAAATGCAACATGGACTGTAGCCAATGGTGCAGACGCCTTCATCAATGACATCACTCAATGGGCAGACACAGATCTGGACACGTACGGAGACAACCCAAGCGGAACGACACCTGATGCATGCATCTCAATTTCTGGAACGTCCACTGGCGACCGCTATGGATGCACAGACAACGATGGAGATACCTTCTCTGACCCTGATGTTCTTTGGACTCGCGTGCAAGGAGCCGACGCTTGCCCAAGCGTAGCGGGGCCGTCAAGCGGTGACAGAAACGGATGCCCTGATGAAGATGGAGACACATATTCTGACCCAGACCCTTCGGGAATGAATGGGACAGTATGGACCGTTTCAAATGGAGCGGATGCATTCCTTGGTGATGCGACCCAATGGAACGACACCGACAGCGATGGTTTCGGTGACAATCCACCTCCTGCAACGACGGGAGACAGTTGCCCCACGACACCGGGCACATCAGCAGCCGACAGGTATGGCTGCCTTGACACGGATGGCGATTCATACAGCGACCCTGATTCATTGTGGACGGCTGCCGCCAACGGAGCTGACGCCTTCCCGACCGATGTGAGTCAATGGGCTGACCAAGATGGCGATGGATATGGCGACAACGCAAGCGGAAACAACGCTGATGATTGCCCGACCGTTCCCGGTCAATCCACCATGATTGGCATGCTGGGTTGCGTTGACAGCGATGGTGATGGGTATGCAGATCCATATCCAGGCTACTCTGTAGCCGATGGAGCAGACGCGTTCCGGTTTGATGTGACTCAACACCTCGACACCGATAGCGACGGTTACGGTGATAACGCGACTGGCAACTTCTCTGATTCCTGTCCGACTGTATCTGGTGCCTCTACTCTTGACAGATACGGGTGTCCGGACACAGACGGTGATGGTGCATCTGATGAAGACCTCAGCGGGACGAACGGTTCTGTATGGGCCATCAGTAACGGCGCTGATGTGTGGCCAAATGATCCTACACAGTGGGCCGATCAAGATTCTGATGGATTCGGAGACAACCCCACTGGAACCACACCAGATGCGTGCCCAACCATTAGCGGCACCTCCACTTCCGATCGGTATGGCTGCGTCGATACAGACGGTGACACCTATTCTGATTCAGATGCGCTCTGGAAAGCAATCGATGGTGCAGACCGTTACCCCTCCGATCCTTTGCGATGGTCTGATTCTGACGGCGATGGTGTTGCAGACCAAATTGACGACGCCTGTCCAACCTATGAAGGAACATCCAGCATCGACCGAGTTGGATGCCCCGACACCGACGGTGACGGCTATTCGGACTCATCTGCGAATTGGACAGTCGCCAACGGTTCTGACGCTTTCAAAACCGACCCAACACAATGGGCGGACCAAGATGGTGACGGATTTGGAGACAACGCAACTGGAACCTTAGCCGATGATTGTCCAACCGTTGTTGGAAACTCATGGCAGAACGGCACCCTCGGGTGTTCAGACCTCGACCAAGACGGATGGGCTGACAGCGAAGACACCCACCCAAATGACATTACTCAATGGTCGGACGTTGACGGGGACGGGTATGGTGATAACCCCGGAGGAACGACAGCCGATGCTTGTCCTGCTGTGGCTGGGAACTCAACCAACGGCAACCGATTCGGATGCCTTGACAGCGACGGAGATGGATGGGATGATGCCATTGACGCATTGCCAAATCTCTTCGGACAATGGCTTGACCAGGACAGCGATGGCTACGGCGACAATGCGACAGGACCCTATCCCGATGCTTGCCCAGGGGTGCCAGGAAATTCAACTCTTGACCGCTACGGTTGCCCGGATAATGACGGCGACGGCATGTCGAACATGAGCGATGCCTTCCCGGATGATCCAACACGATCCCAAGACTCTGATGGCGATGGCGTGGACGACTTGATGGATAACTGCACGCTTGTGCCCGGTAATTCCACCATCGACCGAACCGGATG
Source organism: Euryarchaeota archaeon UBA258 (assembly GCA_002502605.1). Classification (GTDB taxonomy): domain Archaea; phylum Thermoplasmatota; class Poseidoniia; order Poseidoniales; family Poseidoniaceae; genus MGIIa-L1. The sequence goes on along the minus strand of DAPR01000038.1, from coordinate 28,722 downwards.
CAGGGACACGGATGGTGATGGCTATTCAGACCCGACAATTGCTTCAGGCAATGATGTAGCTTGGAATGAAAGCAACGGCGCTGATGCACTCCCACTCGAACCCACACAATGGGCTGACCAAGACGGTGATGGCTACGGTGACAATGCTGCAGGTGTTCTTCCAGACGCCTGCCCAACTGAATACGGACTTTCCAACCTTGACGTCTATGGGTGCCCTGATGGTGACAACGACGGTGCATCTCAAGGCAACGACGCCTTCCCAGATGAACCAAGTCAATGGGAGGACATGGACGGCGATGGCTATGGTGACAATCAAAACGGCACCAACCCCGATGCTTGCGTCAGTGTGATTGGAACTTCAACGATTGATCGCTTTGGCTGCCCTGATGAAGACGGAGATGGAGCAAGCGATGAGAACGACCTATGGCTCGGCGATGGCTCACAGTGGTTTGATTCAGATGCCGACGGCTATGGCGATAACCCACAGGGTACGGATGGAGATTCGTGCCCTACAGCATTTGGTACATCGAACCTCGGCGCCTCCAAAGGATGCCCTGATGGCGATGGAGATGGCTACGGTGATGACGATGATGCCTTCCCTGATGAAGCGAGTCAATGGGCCGATCAAGATGGAGATGGTTGGGGTGATAACGAGACATCTGGCGCGTTCAAGCCCGATCATTGGCCAACTGACCCATCACGTAACGCAGCTGAAGCCGACATGACCTGCACGGAGATCAACAAAATTGACATCGTAGCGGGTGGTTGGTTCAACTTCCAATGCACCGTCACAACCGAGATCGAGGAAGTCACTGTTCGCGTGGAATGGCAGGCTATGACGGCCATCACGGCAGGTTCTCAGACCAACGTCCTGACATTCAACGCTCAAACTGGCGGCAGTCAGACCTTGAATTTCGAAGGTGTTGCGAGGTACGCAGGAAACCATCAATTGGTGCTTGTTGCTAAGGAACCAGGCTCCGATGTTGGCATGGACACCGTGTCCATTGAATTGGAAGTCTGGGATTCTGCAATCATTATTGAAGACAGCAATGAGGGGGACGAGAATTTATTCTCATCAGTGGTCGAAAACCCACTCGTGCAAGCCGCCCTTGGGGCTCTCGTCTTGTTCTTCCTCGTGGGCATGCTCGTCATTCGTGGCAACGCAAATGAGCGAAGAATAGCAGAAGAACGTCTTGAGCGTGCGAGAGACCTTGTCAGTCAGCGACTTGAGAGAAGCCGAAGCCCAGCAAACGATCCACGTCGCCAGGCGCTCGGCATGCAAGGAAGAATCCCTCCACCGCCGCCGGGAATGAAGTAAGTGCGGTAAAGAGCCAACCGATTCCCTCAATAATGAGGGGCTTCTCGGACGGATTACCACATCGTGCGGATATGGTGAAGTGGTATCATAGGAGGTTTCCAACCTTTTGTCGTGGGTTCAACTCCCGCTATCCGCACCTCTTTCAAACCCTTAGACAGGCCAACCGCTGTGGACCGTGCTAAGCGCAAAGCCTCTTCAATTGCGTCTCAATCGTATCAGCATGTGGACCGAGGAACATCGCAATTGGGATGCGGTCGATTACACACCCCTCAAGGATGGAAGCGCATTTCCTTCCGGGTTCATGTGGGGTGTTGCTACGGCATCGCACCAAATTGAAGGTGGAAACCACAACAATTGGTCTGAATTCGAACCCCGGTCAAAAAGTCAGCAGTTGAGCGGGGAAGCTTGTGATCATTGGAATCGAAGGAGCGATGATGTCAAGTTAATTCGAGAACTTGATGTTTCCCACTACCGATTTTCGATTGAATGGTCGCGCATCGAACCAAGCCAAGGTGAATGGGACCAAGACGCTGCTCAATGGTACTCCGATTTAGTGGATGAATTGCTCAGCGTTGGCATCCAACCGATGGCGACTTTGCACCATTTCACTCACCCGGTTTGGTGGGACCAACTCGGTGGGTTTGAACGCGAAGAGAACATCCAACACTGGGTCGATTTCTGCGTGAAGATGTTTGACCTATTGAGCGATCGAGTGGAATGGTGGTGCACCATCAACGAACCAGCAGTCTACACCACAATGGGTTACGTGTTAGGTGAATTCCCACCTGCTGTTCGTTCGTTCAAACGAGCACGTTCGGTGGCATTGAACATGATGCGAGCCCACGCTCAATGTTATCAAGCATTAAAGGCGAAACCAAGGGGCGAACATTGCCATATTGGCTTGGTGAAAAACATCAACCTCTTCGATCCATACCGACGATGGAACCCCCTTCATTGGATTCAGGCCAAGGTGCTCGATGGGATGTTCAATCGTTGCTGGATTAATGGATTGGCCAAAGGGAAATTCAAGCCACCTTCTGGCTTCCGTTCAGTCTCAGTTCCTGGCCTCAAAAACAGCAGCGATTTCATCGGAGTCAATTACTACACTCACCTTCTTGCCACGCCATTCATGCCGACCAAAGTTGAGATTGACCCGTTGATTCGCCCGTGGGAAACCCGGACGGATTTTCGCTATCCAATGTATGCAGAAGGGTTACGTCGGGCGTTTGAAATGGTTCAAGGCCTTAACATCCCCATCATTGTGACTGAAAACGGAGTAGCAGATGACGATGATGACATGCGACCTGAACATGTACGCCGCCACCTGCACATTACCGCAGAGGCAATTGCTGATGGCCTTGATGTACGCGGCTTTTACCACTGGAGTTTGATGGATAATTTCGAATGGGCTGAAGGCTATGACCAGCAATTCGGCTTGTATCATGTTGATTTTGAAACGCAGAAGCGAACGCTGAAGGAGAGTGGGAGCGAATACAAAGCCATCGTCAAAGCTCATCGCACGCCTCAAGTTGTGATCATGGCCGGTGGCCTTGGAACTCGCTTAGGAACGATGACGGAACAGACTCCAAAATCCCTCATACAGGTGAACGGCAAACCAATCCTAACGCACATTCTTGATTGGGCGCAAAAGCAAGGCTGTCTGAATGCATTGGTGCTGACTGGGCACATGGGGGAACAATTCGAAGGCTTCACGCATCCGGGAATGTCGGTTCGATGCATTCGCGAAGATTCACCGCTTGGAACGGGTGGAGCACTTTGGAATGCGCAGGAACATCTAGAGGAGCGTTTCATTCTGCTTTGGGGCGATGATTTGCATCCAATCCAGTACTCGGAATTGTTGAACACGCATCATACAATGGGAGCGCCAGTGACAATGTGCGTCACCGAAAGCCACGAAGAAATGAACCTCCGCCATGAAGATGGAAGGCTCCTTGAGTATGACAAGATCTCTGCAAACCCTGAGTTCAATGGCTATGAAGCCGGCACAAGCATCGTCGAGAAATCAGTTGTCCTCAAACATGGTTCAGACGGTGTCTGGTCTTGGGAAGAAACGGTGTACTCGGCGTTGAGCGGTAAAGCGGCAGTTCATCTCGACAACACACCGTTTTGGGACATGGGCACGCCTGAACGACTCGAATTACTCGAGCAGTTCCTCAAGGAAACCACCCTCTGATGACCTCACGAGTGCTGTTTCAGGAAGGACATGGGCTCCTTCGACCAGAACAAGGATCATGCCTCCAAAACCACCTCCCATCATCCGAGCACCAAGCACACCGGGTGTTGACTGCAGGCGTTCCACATGTGCATCGACCTTTGGATGGCTCACGCCCAAAGCCACCAAGCCCTGATGCGAGGCGTTGAGCAAACGCCCAAGTTGGGGCGGCTTTGCATGAAGGGCTTCGAGCACCCGCTGATTCTCGTCCTGGGCATGCTTTTGCAACTCAGCATCGCTGCGTGAAGAGCCAAAGGACGTTTCGCTCAGTTCCCTACGCACGCCGGAATCAATCAGTTTGAACAACCAATCCTTCGGTAATTCGACCGTTTTTACGCTGGGAGAAGAAAAATCAATCAGGCATGCATAGTCTTTTTTGGAAAACATCATTGCCATTTGGTCGAGCAATCCACACGGGGTCTTGAGGATTTCATGTTCGATCCGTTGCGCTTCAAGGCACGCCTCCATTGGTTTCATTTCACCTTGAGCGCACAGCACGACTGCCAAACATAGAGCGGCGGATGACGACATGCCTGCACCAATTGGAATGGTGGATTCAACTTCGAGCGTTGCTGGCCATCCATTCGCTTCTTCCCACAACGCTACGATGGTGGGATCTCCAGAAGTTGATTCAGCCGCACTTGCTCGAAGCACAAGGCGTGCCTCACAAGCAAATGGCAATGCAAGCCCATCGAGGTAATCCGTGTGCTCACCAATGATGTTGATTCGAGCTGGGATGGACGCAGAGCGACGCATACCCATCACGTTTCATCGTTGAAAGGTTCAGTTCATCCGTTGGTGATGAGGTGATACATGGTTCGGACATGGACACCAGTTGCTCCGTTTTTGACCATGGTGTTTGTCTTGGCACCCCAGTAGGTTCCAGCGATGTCCATGTGAGCCCACGGGATTTGTTCACCGTCTTTCTCGTAATTTCGGTTTGGTACGAATTGCTTGAGGAAGGCTGCTGCGGTGTTTGCACCGCCCCATCGCCCTGCCCCGAGGTTGCGAGTGTCTGCAATCTTGGAGTCGGTCATTTCCTTCTCAAACGCAGGAAGCAATGGCATGGGCCATGCTAGTTCGCCAACAGCGTTTCCTGCCTCGTGAATTCGTGTTCGGAAATCATCATCGTTGGACCAGAGACCGGTTGCTTCGTGACCGAGAGCAACCACACATGCACCCGTGAGGGTTGCGAAGTCAATGATGTATTCAGGGTCGAACTCGCCAGCCTTCCAAAGACCGTCTGAAAGAACCAAGCGGCCTTCTGCATCGGTGTTCAAGACTTCAATGGTCTTTCCAGAAAGGGTTGTGATGACATCGCCGGGGCGTTGTGCATTTGCTGCTGGCATGTTTTCTGCCATGCAGGTGATTGCGGTGACTTTCCCTTCGAAACCGGTTGCAGCCAAAGCTTGCATGGTCCCAAAGACGGTTGCAGAACCGCCCATGTCGTACTTCATTTCGTCCATGTTTGCACCTGGCTTGAGTGAGATACCGCCCGTGTCGAAGGTGATGCCCTTGCCGACCAACATTGGTCCACGGCCCTTCTTGTCGGCATTCATTTCGAAGATGACCATGCATGGTTTCCTTGAGGAGCCCATACCGACCGCAACAAGACCGCCCATGCCTGCTTTTTGTGCTTGATCGTAATTGATGATGGTGACTTGGACATTGTCGAATTCCTTGGCCCATTCCCATGCCTGATCGGCAAAGGCTTCAGGGTACATGTCGTTTGGAGGCATGTTACCAAGATCGCGGGAGAGATGCACACCTGACGTGACGCCAGCAAGGGTGTGAATCAGGGATGAGAGTTCCTTTTCTTGACCTGCATCGCATGTGACTCGGACTTCGAGTTCGTCTTCCTTGTCTTCATCTTCAGCCTTGTAGTTGTCAAAGGAATAATCGCGGAGCATCATGCCTTCTGCGAAGGAACCCATGCAATCGACAGGTGCACCCGAAAACCGAACAGTGAGTTCGGTACCAAGGGACTTCTTTCGACCGGCAATAACAGCTGCGCCAGCCTTTCGATAGGCATGAACATCTGCATCTTCTTTCTTTCCAAGACCAACAAGCATTGCTTTGCCGCCTTCTGTACCAACGAGGGACATTGTTGATTTTGCCTTCCCCTTAAAATCGCCTTCGCCAAGCACCATGTTGACTTGGCTTTTCAGAGCGGTATGCATGCCTTCTGCATGGGAGTCGGGAACCGATTCTGTTCCTTCAAAAATTGGCATGATTAGAGTTCCGTTGATGTTGTGTCCTGGGCTAACGCTGACCTTCATGGGTTCACCTACCCCGGCGTGTCGCTCAAAGCACTTCAATACTTGCGCGCAGCAGTTCGTGCATCCTCTTCGTCCTCAGAGGTTGTACGACGAACTTCCCGTTCGTTTGCAAAGGCTGCTACGCCGATGAATGCAACCAGCACAGAGACCGGATTAAACAAGCCAAAGCCGCTCAAGAAGCGCCCATCATCGGCGTCTTCGAACGTGGCAGAGACATTGACCGATTCGTTGACCCAAACAGAAGCGTCAATCACTCGCTTTTGATAATTCAGGTTCCATCCACCAACGCCTGAAAGCACTTTTTGATCCACTGCAAAGGAAACCGTCGTTCCGTTTGTGGCATTGACCCCAAACAGAGGTGAGGCCCACATGACTTCGCCTGCATCGCTGATGTATTCCAGACTGGCGTTGGTCGTTGATGCCATGCCGTGATTGAGGACTTCCGTCGTCAACATGTCATCGGCGATTTGAATCGATTGTACGTCAAGACGAGCACGCCAGTACCAGACGTTGTTGATGAGGTACCTCATCACGTCCATTTCCTCTTCAAGACGGTCATGCAAGGATTCGAATGTCCCCGGCACAAATTGCTCGTCATCTGTTTCGAATGTGAAGGTCGGGAATCCCATCTTTCCGTAACCATAATCTCTGCTTGTGCCGCAGTTTGGGTACAACCCTTGGTTTGCGTTCTGAATTGGGATCTCAGAAATATTGGATTGAACCTCGTCGCGGATGCCATGGAACAGTTCCCAGTCAGGGGGCTGCTCAGCCCACTTACCCCAAGGATAGAGCATGATCCACACACCTGTGTGCATGGTCACATAGAGATCTGCGTCGGGTACAACCGTGTTCATGTAGACTGAATTTGCCGCCGTTTCTGCTTCGCTGAATGCAGCGCTTCCAGGCTGCGTTGTTGGACAGGTGTTCCAGTAATGGTCGTAATTCCGATTCAAGTCGACTTGGTTGATGTTCCAACGAGTGTCAATGTCGTTCCCGTCAGGATTGAGCATGATGAACACGTGGACCTCTGAATTTTGCAGGACATTGATGGCTTCTTCATCACCGTTAGCCCATCCGTTGATGTACCATTTTGCTGATAACCACGCCAAAGCCGTTCCGAGGTATTCGTTGCCGTGATGCCCACCATCGATGTAGATGATTTCCTTGGCAGTCCCGTCTTCTTTTGTTTCCATGGACCAGTCCGAAAGCCTGACGACCCACAGGGTCTTACCCAACTCGGATTCACCGATGCTGGTGAGGTCGACAATGTCGGGATGGTCATCGGCCCATTCGTTCACTTCCATGGTCAATGTAGCCCATGTCAAGTGAATGTGGTTGTCAATGGGCTCTCCTGGCCACATCGGTTCTTCAGCCGCAGTTGATTGTGCATACGACGCTGGAACCGATGCGAGAAGCATCGAAAGAACAAGACCGATGGCTACTCGCATGGTGCTTCCTCACAACGGAGAATGAAAAACGCTTTGATTCGATTACCAATCAGAAGTGAAGGCATTTGGATTGACAACCTTCTCAGATTCTCGGGTCCAGATTGTGCCAACTGGGCTGAGTGCATTGCTGCCACCATAGATGTCAGCGTATGGATCGATGTCTTCTGGTTCAAGATTGCGTTGCATGTAGGCTTCGACTCGCTCGCGCAGGTCTGGCTTAAACTTCCAATAGTGGATGCGCCACTCTCGACCGTCCCACAGGGTTGTCTCTTCTGACTCAGTGGTCAGCAAATCGTAGTCTTGGAACATGTAAAACAAGTTTCGATCCGTAGGTTCGAGGGCGTTGTCGATGATTCTGTTGTAGAAGCCAAAGAAGCCCAGCGCGTGTTCTGCCATGCCCTGTGCGACTTCTGCATCCATCTCTAAATCGATGTGTTGTTGAATTGCCTTTGTTAGTTCTGCAAGTGTCATTGTCATGTCATCACCCCGTCGAGGGAGTCGGTGCGGCGGCGCGCACATTCTCCCGTAGACACTCTATTGTATTGTCATCCGACCCATATAGACCCATCGGCCAAAAACGATGAAAACCCGACTGAGCGGGTTATTTTCTTCGCTTATGTGGGTGATTTCCAATTCAATCGTGTGTTCAAAAATGGGGATAAATCCCCCTTCGACAGGTGTTACACAGGGCGAGTTGGTATAAACGAGCCTCAACAACAGCCTCAAGAAGACAGCGCGTGACCCCATGGTGTGAGCGAAACCTACGTCGAAGGGAATTTTCTCGGCTTGCCGGAATCTGCTGGCCCTGTTGACCTCGTAGTGCTGCCACTCCCTTACGAATTGACGACCTCATACGGTCAAGGAACTGCAGATGGCCCCGCTGCATGCATTGCTGCAAGTGCGCAGGTCGAAGTGTTCGACGCGTCTCTCAACGAGGATTTGCCAGCAAGCCATTCGATTCACACTGCCCCTGCCTGGGAAGGAAACGGCCCGACGCTTGCCTCGCAACTCGACGAACTTGGAAGTTACCTCTCTCCATGGTGCACAGGGAATGTCTTTCCCCTCGCCCTCGGCGGCGAACACGGTATTCTGCCCCCGTTCATGTGGGCCATGCGCCACCACCCTGCTCTCGACGGCGATCTCGGCAACCTGACCGTTGTCCAAATCGATGCGCACGCTGACCTTCGTGCTGAATTGGATGGTGAGGCATTTTCACATGCCTGCGCTGCTGCTCGGTCGCTGGATATGGGCGTAGGACGGTTGCTCCAAGTGGGTGTTCGGGCGTACGCCAAGGAAGAAGCTGAGTGGATTCGAACTGACGAACGCATCACGACATTTTTCGCAAAAGACACACAACATCCGACCACAGGGGGTGCGACTTGGGAGCAGTGGATTGACCTGCTTTCAGGCTTAAGCGGGCCGATCCATTTGACCATTGACATCGATGGCTTAGATGCGAGCCTAGTCCCTGCTACTGGTACGCCGGTACCGGGGGGATTGTCATTCTGGCAAGCCATCCAAACGATCGAAGCAGTGTTTGACGCGCCAGAAGCGGTCGTCATCAGTGCAGATGTCAACGAAATAGCAACCAACAATCATTCTCCACTCACAGAATTCACAGCGGCCATGTTGGCGACAAAAACTGTAGCAAGCCATCTCAAAGCCCGTAAAGAAGGACGCTGGAAAGCCATGACAGACGCCCAAGGACCTGTGCGCAGTGGAGCACAATGCACATATTTCTCCACGATGATGAACAAAACCGAACAATAAATTGAACACTTAACGACGGTGCCATCACAAATGAAGGAGGGATTCAATGGCAGAGAGTCAAGCACACGGCAAGCATGTCTTCCTCGATTTCGTGGGCTATGAACCACAGTCTGAAGCAGACGGCGCATGGATGCTTGATTTGCTGGAACGAGCGGTCGAACGAAGCGAGGCTCGAAACGTTCACGCCCATGTCGCACAGTTCGATGGTTCAGTCTCCCCAATCGGTTTTGCCGCCGTCGTGTTGTTGGACGAAAGCCACGTCACTGCCCATTGCTATTCGGAAAAAGGCTGGCTGGCGATTGATTGCTTTACTTGCGGGGAAAGCGACCCAAGCGTGATTGCAGATTTTATTCAAACAGAACTTGAACAATCCATGCCTCACCTCAACCTCAAGCAACGCAGAGTCCAAGATCGCTTCTTGCACGGAGAGGTCTAAATGTCCATCAGAGCCTTTGTGGACGAGCATTATCGCCACTTCAATGCGGGAGCGTTGGCCTCCACAGCGCGTTCATTGACAGCCTTCCTCCAACAGGGCGGTCGAGTCTTCATCACGCTTGCAGGAGCGATGAGCACAGCAGAATTGGGTCGCAGTTTAGCCCCAATGATTCGAGCTGGTCACGTGGCAGGTATTTCTTGCACCGGCGCCAACCTTGAGGAAGATGTGTTCAATCTTGTCGCTCACGACTCGTATGAGCGAATCGAGGATTGGCGAAGCCTATCCGCTGCGGATGATGCAGCATTGCTGGAACGTGGCTTGAACAGGGTCACCGACACATGCATTCCCGAGGAGCAAGCGTTTCGTCGAATTGAAGGCCACCTGCTCAAGGCTTGGCAAACAGCGTCTGAAGCGGGAGAATCTCATGCCCCGCATCAGTACTTCTACAGCATGCTTCGATCAGGAGCACTGGAATCTGAATTCGAGGCAGACCCCGAAGCATCTTGGCTCCTAGAGGCTGCTAAAACTGAACTCCCTCTTTTTGTCCCTGGATGGGAAGACTCGACGATGGGGAACATCTTCGCAGCACGTTGCCTTGAGGGTGCGATCAAACAAGAATGCCTCAAGGGCGGCATCGATTACATGGTTGAACTGGCCAAGTGGTACGAAGCATCAACCACCCAACTGGCTTTCCTCCAAATTGGCGGTGGTATTGCCGGTGATTTCCCAATTTGTGTCGTTCCTATGCTGAATCAGGACCTCGAACGCAACGCACCACTCTGGTCGTGGTTTTGTCAAATCAGTGAGTCGTCTCCCTCCTATGGTGGCTACTCCGGCGCGCCTCCGAATGAAAAAATCACTTGGGGTAAAATCGACCAAAAAACTCCAAAATTCGTGATTGAAAGCGATGCAAGCATTGTGGCGCCGTTGCTGTTCAATTATGTCTTGGACCTGTGAACGAAAGGACGAAACACCACAAGTGTTGAAAAGGAGTGCACTCATCCTTTTTTCATGAATCTCAAGCGACGAACCCTTGCCTTGTCGCTTTGCTTGATGTTGCTTCTCCCGGTGATTGCTTCTGCTCAAGCAGACGGCCAACCCATTCCACCTTCGATCACAACCGCTTGGAGTGATGATGGACAAGGAGGCGTACTCCATGCTTACAGTGTGACGTTTGCCGATGACGGTGCGTACGAAATTTCTGTGGACTTGAACCACCTGCGAAATGACACACTCTTGCCTTACGAGGTGTTTACCTCGTGGTCAGTTGAAGAGGACACACGAATCGCAAACATCCAATTCAACACCTCCTTAGCTTGGGGCGATGAAATCGATTTGAACATCGATGTCATTGGATGGAATGGTGATTCTTTAGATGAAGCAGTCAGTGCCTCCCGAAGCCTGACTGTTGGCACATGGAACCAACCGATGGCCGATCACGAAGTGATGACGTCGACAACTTGGGACCTGAATCAAACATACATGGACGAAAATGGAACCCAAGCATTTGTTCTTTCCTTCGAGGGCCAAGGCTGGCAAGAGCGGGTTGGGCTCGCACTCAATTCGTGGGAATTGGGCAACGGAAGCCTCATCTCATCCGAAGTGAGCAATGAAAGCGAAACAATGCTCAACTTGGTTTTAGAATCAATTTGGAAAAATGAAACGGTTCTTAGCGGTTCATTGACCTCCCAAGTGTTTGATGCTCGGGGCTCGGGGACATTGATGATCATGACCGAAGACGACGGCCTCACAACCGTCATTATGGCCAACGTATCTAACGGTCATTTCAACCGCACCATGATCGATGGAACCGTTTCAGAACGCGTGAATCTAGAAGCAACTGGCAGCTTAAACATCAGCGGTGATGATGAGGATGGAGCGCTCACAATCGAAGGAGAAATCGGTGTTCTCTACCTTGAAACATGGGATGAAAACGGTGAACGGAGGCTCGACCATACACAATTTGAGGCGTTGGCGACCATGCTTCTTGAAGACGATGACACCACAATTGACATTGACCTAGACGGCTTAACCACCATCGAGCGATGGGTTGACGGCGTGCGGGTTGAGCACAAGGAAGAACTCGTCGGAAGCGGCACCTTTGGATTCGGAGAATCTGATGAAAATTCAAGCATCCAAGTCAACGGCACCATTCTCGATTTCCATACGCTCATCGAAGACGGCATTACCCTCACGGACGACATACATGTCGATGGCGTCATCACGGGCGATGCACAGGGAAGTTTCGGAATTGTTCGAACAATCGAAGAGACTGGCAATCAAGCAAATGCGACAGGCCAAGTGTTCCTTGTCAACGTCATTCATGAGGAATCATGGTTCAACCTCACTGGCATCAATGGAGGGAATTTCTTCCAAGATGAAGGCATCGGGGCATCTCACAACGAGACATGGGATTACCAAGTCGTCAACTCAGATTGGGCAAACCGTACGGTGCGAATCGTTTGGGAAGAGACGGGTGCTGACGCTTCAAGCGGTGATGAAAAACCAGAGCGCAGCCCGATTGAACAAAACGCTACGCAACCTGAAGCACAAGAAATTCTTGGAAACATTACCATTGTTCGAGAGACCGGGTTGATGCCGATTCCGATGGTTGCACACGATATCGTTCACCTTTCCGGCCAAGATGGACTCGAATTGACCGTGGAAGCCTTTGCGACTGGACTCGATCCAAGAGATGGTTTCAACCTCTCAGTGGTTCACTGGAGTGGAGCGTACGGAGATTCAGGCGGCGTTGCGAACGGCTCAATTGTGGACGAAGGTCCCTTGATGGGCTTGGTCTCAAGCGTCACACGAAGCTTGGACCTCCCGTTCGGAGAAGGCAATGACACTGCACTCTTCACCGAGTCTCAAGTTGTGCAACGAATCCTGTCGCCTTCAATCATCACCGCAGAGAACAATTCTGCACCGGTCTTGGTTCAACTTGGCTTCGTTGAGGGACTGATCGTCGGCGAGGGAGGCAGCACCGGTACACTGGTTGCCCATGTCACCGATGCTGAATTCAACATCGAATCGGTCACGGTTGACCTCACTCCACTCGGCGGTAGCGTGACCACGCTCAATGACCGTGGCCTCGATGGTGACTCCACAATTGGTGATGACAGATACACTGCTCAGCACATTGTAAAGGGGCTCCAAGTCGGCAATGTTACGCTTAACCTCACCGCAGTGGATTGGTTTGGTACCATCACCACTGGGCAAGGGGTCGTCGAAGTTGTCAATCAAGGCCCAAGGCTGACGTCGGTTGACATGCTTCCAGACAGAGGACCACGAGGTACAACCGTGATCATCAACGCACAAGCTTACGACGGGCACGGTGTAGAAACCGTGCAAATCGACATGCGAGACCAAGGCGGGGACTTGGTGGAATTGGCTGAAGAAAACGGAGTTTGGGCTGGTAACTTCTCTATTCCTCAATCCATTGCTCCAGGTGAACATGAACTGCGATTTATCATGACCGACTCGCTTGGTAGGAAAACCACGGCTACAGCGTGGCATGCCTTGAGCGCAAACAGCACACATGTCGATCTTTACGGGGAACATTACATCCCGGATGATGTGATGAATCCCGTTACGATGCTGGTGTTCAACACGCCGCCATCCATCGTGGCACCAAACACCATCGCCCTGGCCAAATCGGATGAGGCTACGACCGCACTTCTTGAGATTGAAATCTATGATGCCGACGGTGTTGCCGTGGCTCAGGCCAACCTCGGGGTGTTCACTCCGTTAGGCACTCGAACCACATGGGTTGCAATGAACGATGAAGGATTGAACGGTGACCGCATTGCAGGCGATGGAATCTTCACTGCAGAGATGAGTGTCCGTCCGAGCATCCCTCTTGGCACCCACGAGGTCCTCGTACAGGCCTCGGACAGTTACGGTGAAACGACTGGTTTTACCTCGATTGCGATCAGCCTCGCAGAAGGGGATTCTCCATTGATGAGCACAGATGGTGATTTCCTCTCAACAGGCGTTTTAATCGGAATCTTGGCGTTGTTTGGACTGGTGGCTGCAGCGATCGTCATCGTCTCGGTTCGCAATGGTCCCAAGCGTGGGGATGGCGAAGATATGTTCGGTTCACAGTAAGCATCACCAACGGCCGATAACAGTTTATACCCCCGCTCGGTGGAATGAATACCTCTGCGAGCGTAGTGTAGCGGTTATCACCGAGCGTTGCCAACGCTTGAACCCGGGTTCAAATCCCGGCGCTCGCACCAAAAACCCATCACAACGCCGAACTGCTCAGTTTTTTTGAGTCAATACATTCAGTCGACGTTGGATTTCTTCAGCCGTGTCGTAATAGAGGGAAAGGGGTCCCCCCACAGGGTCTTCGAGTCCCCAATCCTCATCGATTTTCATGACAGGGCAGTGAACGCCACAACCCATTGAGATCACATAATCATAGTCTTGTGCCGAAAATTGATCTACGCTTTTGGGACGCATGCCTTCAGTTGAAATTCCGCGACTTTCGAGCACGGTCACTGCGTGTGTCGCAATCGAAGATGCAGGGGAGGTTCCTGCTGAATCAGCCTCATGACCCATTGCTTTAGCAAGCCCTTCTGCCATCTGAGATCGGCAGGAGTTACCAACGCAGACAAACAGAAGACGCATGGAATCCGTAGAATGGTGAGGGTATTAAGCCATCTCTATTGAGTTCTATGAGAGTGTTCTCAAACCTGCGAGGTATCCCGTTGCCATGGAGCAGAGGTCCAGACTCATCCGCGGGATTGGTATCGCTGCAGTCATCTACGCTAGCTTATTTGTTGGCCACATCGTTGCAGCGGCGAATGGATTGACGCTTTTCTTCCGTGCAATCGCCGTTAGCATAACGCTCATGACCTTCTTGATGGGACCGATTGTTTGGTTTCTTTCCCAACGTGGAGACGATTCGGACCACCTTGCCTACCGCATTGGCTTTTGGGTCAGCGTCCCGTTGAGTGTTGGTTTGGCTTATGCCTATGCTGATCAGACCTTCGATGCAGCATACTTAATCGGATTTCTAGCGGCCACCGTTTTGACCCATTGGCTCGCATTGCGCGGTCGTTCTGTCTTTATTGAACCGAAGGTGGGTTGAAGTAGCCCCTTTCAATCCAATGGGCATGGCCGATTCTCCGGTAACCCAGCACGGCGCCAACAGCGGTGAGGAACCCGCTGAGGCATCGCCGCAAGAACAGAAGCAAATGGAACAGGCTTACGCTCAAATGAAGCGCAAGATGTCCATGGAAGAAATTGGACGAAAAATCAAGCACAAGGTCATGGTTTTGTCTGGAAAAGGAGGGGTTGGCAAATCCACTGTCTCCACGGGATTAGCGCTCGCCCTCGCCCAACAAGGTTTGAAAGTTGGAATTTTGGACATCGATATTACGGGACCTAACGTTCCGAAGATGATGGGATTGGACGGTCGTCGACTTCATGTCGAATCCGGTCGCATTCACCCCGCTCAAGGCCACCTCGGCGTCAAGGTCATCTCCATGGCGTTCTTGTTGGACAACGAAGACACACCTGTTGTGTGGCGTGGCCCGATCAAACTCGGGGCCATCCAACAATTCATCGGCGATGTGGAATGGGGCGACCTTGACTACCTCATCATCGATTTCCCACCTGGCACCTCTGATGAGCCATTGACCGTTGCGCAATCACTGCCTAATATCGACGGGATGGTCATCGTCACCACGCCGCAAGATGTGGCTCTTCTCGACAGCAGAAAATCAATCACCTTCTCAGAATCGCTCAAGGTGCCCGTCCTTGGCGTTGTTGAGAACATGAGTGGTTACACCATCAATGGAAAAGCAACAGCAAATTCAGAAGTACAGATTGCCGGACCTGCTGGAAAGACATTGAAAGCAACAGCGGATGGTGAAGGAAACTTCTCAATCACCATTGATATCTTCAAGGAAGGCGGTGGCAAGTCAACCGCAGAGGAATTTGGTGTGCCCTTCCTCGGAGCACTTCCATTCGACCCCGGCTTTGTCCGCGGCGGTGATGATGGTGTTCATCGCATTGTGAGCGAACCTGAGGGCCCATCTGCTGTTGCTTTTGGAAAGGTCGTCGCTGCTCTTCAAGACCAAATTGTTGATTCTTCAGGACCCGGTTTGGAAATTATTTGAGGCGAATCAAATGAGTGACGAAATGCCCAATCTAAGGCGATTTGAACGAAGGGACGTTGACGTTGCACTCACCTATGATGACGGATCCGAATTTGTCATCACCTACGATGATCTGCGTCATGCCTGCCCGTGTGCAAAGTGTTCCCCAATGCGCAATGAGGATGAAGCAAGCAAAACACTCCGCAGGCAGGTTGAGGCCCATCCCAAAGAAAAGCCTCAAGTTCGAACGGTGGGCAATTATGCTTTAGGATTTGAATGGTCCATTGGATGCTCAAGTGGCATTTACAGATTTGAAAGGATTTGGGATCTAGCAAACCGCCGAGACCCCGACAACGGCCGCCCGTATGTCCACGGTGCATGGTGAGTGCGACAACTTCACTTTCTTGCTTCTCTTCGACGAGGGTTTCATGAAGCCTATGCAACCCCAGCACACTTGGAGGTCACTGATTGGACGGCATTTACCTCACATGGATGGTGAGCGCATTAGCGCTTGGCGTCGTGTTATTGCCGGTCTTCAAGCAACCATGGATGAAAGTCACATTGCCGACGTTCATCGATTTTGTTCGGCGGTATTGGATTCACATTCTGATCGTCTTCGCCATTTACAATTCAAAGGACGCTTTAGACCAACTCGATCGCCTCATCATGGCAAACACCGGCCTCGACATGACACCTTGGATTTTTGCGATTGAGGGCTCACTTGCTTACGATGTTCAACAGGCTTTCAAGGCACCTTGGCTCACTGCGGTGTTGACGCATTTCTATGTGGCCGGTTACATGTTCATCTGCTATGTTTCAATTTTCTACTTCGCGTTCTTTGACGACCGATGGATTGCTGACCGGATGACACTTTCACTGACTTGGGTCTATCTCATAGCCATCCCGTTTTACCTCTTTTTCAACGTCAGGGTCACAGGTGATTACATTCCTGGTATGGAAACTCTGGCCTATGATTTAACCCCCGAAATCGCCGATTGGTTCAGAAGAATTGACCCGTTCACAAACGGATTCCCTTCCCTCCACATCGGCATACCGTTCGCCGTCTGGCTTTGTTTGACTCGATTCGATGAAGATCGCCGCTGGAATCGCTACAGACACCTGGTGCTGGTCTACATTGTTGTGACTGCATTTGCTATTATTTACCTCGGCATTCACTGGTTCGTCGACATTATTGGTGGCGTCCTTGTCGCCAGCTTGGCGGTCAGTTTGGCTGGGCGGACCTCTGGCCCTTGGTGGAGCATATTCGATGAACGCACCATCAATTCAAGGGTCGTCACCGTACTGACGAATCCGAAAAAGGCATTTGGGATTGTTCTTAACCGCATTCAGCGCGTCGTCAAGCGGTACCGCGAACCATCAAGCAGGGAAACTGGAACAATTGTTTTGGCTATTTTTATTGTCCTGTTTGCCCTGTTAACATGGGAATTAAGTCACCAAAGCCTTCCTGCTGGAGGCGTAGAAGCACCGCAGGATGTCGCCGCTGCAGACGGTTGGATGGCGACGATTGATAACAAGGGCACAGGCGCAGTGCTCCTAATTCACGATCTAAGCAACCTTGAACAAGAGCCCTATGAGGTCTTGGATGGGATCATCGATCTTGATTCACCCTTTGATGTTCAAGATGACCATCTTGCCATAGCAAACGGAACTACACTGATGATTTTTGATTTGGGTGATCAAACATCAACAAATGAATTCGAAATGATCCTCTCAAAGGAAATGGAACGTCCTGAACGCATCCTCATCACCTCGTCCCAAACCAGTGCCTATGTGGTCATGCTGTCCAATGGATCGCTCAGTGCAGTGGATTTCAGCGGTGCCCAAGTCGACATCAACCTCAGTCAACGACCAATTCTCCATGTCCAAGCCGCTGATTTAGAACTCGCAGTGGTCTATGAAGACGAACCAACAACAGTCCACTTTGCCCGAATTGGAACAACCGGTTCAATCGCCATCAAAGAGATCAACGCAAGTGCGTCAGCCGAACAAGATGAAATTTTGTCGGGATGGGGCACAGAGGTGAACATGTCCAACGCTACGATCGTTGACATTGTCTTCGATGATGAATTCTTGGCAGCGACGGTCAATGTGACAGCAACGGACCGACTTGTCGTCTACAACCGCAGCAGTGACGCTCAGTGGTTAGCCAGCGATCCGAAGTACCAAGTGAGTGATCCGTCCATGAACAGCGGGATTCTTGCGTGGTCTGCCCGTGATCACCTGAATCCAACCAGTCCTCAGACCAAGTACATGGACGGAGAAATTCAGTTCCTCAACTTGACAGAGAATCAAACCATGCTGTTGACATCAGATGAATTGCACCAATTTGGCCCTCAAGTGCTTCCAGAACACCTCGTGTATTTCGAGGAAGATGAAAACGGTGTGGTTACCGTTCATGTGCACAGCTGGGAACCTGAGTTGACGGTGTATTCCAACATTATTATGCAAATTGGCTTACTTTCGGCCTTCTTAATGGCGTTCGTGTATGCCTATCAACGTCAATCAGAGCGAAGTTATTTGCCAACGCAAGAAGAAGAGTAGCCCTCACTTCTTGATTGAAAGCATCCGTTCAAGGGCCCATAGAGATCCTGTCTGAATCGCTTCTGGAACTTCGATCTTGTTTGGCACCTCACCGTCAACAATCCGTTCAAGGACATCCATCAGGTAGGCTGGGTGGATCATGTACATCGTTGAGCAAGGACAGATTTCCTCGTCCAAGCATTCGATGTGCTTATCAGGGTGCTCCTGAGCCAAACGAGCGACCATGTTGATCTCAGTACCAATAGCAATTCGCGCCCCTGGTGCTTGTTGAGCAACGTAATTGCGAATGTATTGGGTTGAACCATTCGCATCGCTGACATCAACGGTTGCTTTTGGGCATTCGGGGTGGACCACAACAAGTCCTTCCGGCTCTCGTGTACGGAATTCCTCAACCTGTTCAACCGTGAATCGTTTGTGGACCGAACAAAAGCCGTGCCACAGAATGATCCGGCTACCCAATAGTTCGCCCATTGCCCCAATACCGGGAGTCCAAGTGGGCATGTGACGTTCATCAATGCCCATCGCTGCACCAGTGTTTCTTCCAAGATGTTGATCTGGGAAAAACAAGACTGAGCCGTTCGGACCTGCCCGTTCAAAGGCCCATTCAAGCGCACCTGAAGCATTGGTTGAAGTGCACACAATACCACCGTGGCGGCCAACGAAATCTTTGAGGTCTGCGCTGCTGTTCATGTAGGTGACTGGAACAAGAAAAGCCTCACCTTCCGATGCAAGAGCAACTGGATCCGGACGGTCGATTGGGTCGGCAAGACCCGTTTGCTCGATGATTTCATCCCAAGCAACTTTGACGTCGCTCAGCGTTGCCATATCCGCCATGGAGCATCCAGCCCTCAAGTTAGGAAGGATGACATGTTGGTGATCGGACGTGAGAATATCGGCTGACTCTGCCATAAAATGCACNNCCACAGAACACGATGTACTTGGCTTTGGATTCCGCAGCCATCTGACTGAGCATGAAGGAATCACCCAAAAAATCAGCGTGCATGACGATGCTGTCTCGTTGATAGTGATGGCCGAGGATAAGCAAGTCTTCACCAAGCTGTTGCCTCAGTTCGGCAATCCTATCGGAAATCGCTTGTTCTTCGACTGAAAGAGATGTGTCCATGAAATCCACGGAGCACATTGGCAAGGACACGGTCATGGTGACTCATTCCACCGACCAAGTGTTCCCTTTTGAATCAATCCACATCTGCAGAATTGATAAACCAGCGTCGAAACCCATCCACATGGTCTTCCAAGAGGGCGAGCGCTTGCACCTCGGTGCTGAGGCCGAAGTGTGGTCGGGCCATTGGATGGGCCGGCCTGCAGTGCGTAAGTTACGAAGACCTAGGGCCTGGAGACATCCCGACCTTGACCACCGATTAGGCCACCGGAGGATGATGAGTGAGGCTCGACTTCTGGTCCGGATGCATCGAGCAGGTCTTCCCGTTCCTGCCCTTCTTGATTTGGATCCTGAACAAGGCGTGATGGTCATGCAAATGATTCCTGGAAGGCCGTTGATCGAGGTCTTGCGCGACCCGAAAGCCTCGAGGGAATTTCTACAACGGGCACTGGAAAGCACCGGTGCCGCTATCCGCAATGTCCACAGACTCGCCATCACTCATGGTGACCTTTCAACAAATAACGTCCTTATCGACCAAGAAGGGCACGCAGTGTTGATCGATTTTGGACTGGCTGTCATTGATTATGAGGTTGAGCGGTTTGGTATTGACCTGCACGTCATCGATGAAATCCTCGGCGCATCCCACCCTGACATTGTCGGCGCTATTGACCATCTTTTGGCCGGCTACCAGGCGGAAGAGATGCGTCTCGGGCCTGCTGAGGAGCAAACCGGTGGTGCAGTACCCACTGCGAAGGAAGTGCTGAGCCGTTTAGAGAATGTTCGCACCAGAGTGCGCTATCACGGATAGGTTCATTCCATCAGAAGTCTGAGTTCTTCCACGCTTCGTAACTCAGCGAGGTAAATCTGTTCGATAGCGTCTTTGAGGTCTTGATCCTCAGCCGCTTCAAGTTGAATCATAACTTCACCATACACTGCTGCAGCCTGTGCTTCAGTCTCAAGTGAATACTGGAGCATCTCTGAGAAATTTGTGGTGTGGGTGATAGGGTGGGGGTTGCGTTCTGTAACCGGCACGCCTTCCAGTTTGACGATTGACTTTCGTACAATGTTAGCATGTTCCAATGACTCTGTTGCTTCGCCATCAAACATGGGTGCGAGTTGTAGCCTGTGGATTCCTTTGACGTTGGCTGCGTAGTGAGCGTACATGTTGATTGCGCGCAATTCCCAACCAAGGGCTTCGTTCAACTTGTCAATGAGGGTGTTTGTCGTCATGGTGTCATCTCTTAGGGCCTACGAAAGATTTCGCTCTTCCTCAATCCTTGGTACCCCATCTAAGATGGCCTACATAAACCCATGCTGGCCACTGCACTATGCTTAGATCCACAAGGCTTCGCCAGCCTTCCAACCAATGAACGCAAGAAGCGGGCACAACATCATCGTCAAACCGACGTAGATGAGCGCTAATGTGCTATCGCCTCGATCAAAGAGGTCAATGGTTTCAGCGGAAAACGTTGACATTGTTGTAAATGCTCCTAACACACCTGTTGCTACAATCAAGGCTACATTGCTTGAAACCAAATTCTGAGCAACGGCCACAGTAAGAAAACCAAGAGCAAGCGAACCGACAAGATTCACCGTCAAGGTGGCGATTGGGAAACCCTCGCTGCTTAACCACTCGCCCACAGCGTAGCGTAAAGCCGCACCAATCGCTCCCCCAATGGCAACGAAACCAATCTGCTGGAGCATGGTTGCAGGACCACTTCTCACCTAACAAGCCTGCCGGCAAGAAGACTTCTCAAACATTGATTTCAGGCGCACACCTCAAAGGCCACAACGCATGGGGGTGGCATGGGACGCACGGTTTGGTTTCTCACGGGGAACCTTGGAAAAGTCAAGGAAGCGACGCATCACCTTGAGCCGCTTGGGTACGATGTGAAGCAATTGGTGGTCCCAGAAGGGAGCATTATCGAGCCTCAAGCCAACGAATTAATCGATGTCGCCATGGCCAAAATTCAACAAGCCATACCATTCTTAGCGAACCCTGAAGATCTGCTGTTGGTTGAAGACGCTGGGTTGTTCATCGATGCTCTTGATGGATTCCCTGGCGTGTACGCCGCCTACGCCCTTCACACCTTACGCTGTGAAGGCGTTTTGCGACTTCTCAACCACCTTGGTTCAGTCGACCCTGTCCAGTCGGCAAATTTGCGAAAAGCTTCATTCCAAGCCGTGGCTGCAATGTGGAACAATGGCGAGATGCTGATTGGAAACGGCACTTGCCCGGGATGGATCGCTCATCAAAAGACCGAAGGTGAAGGATTTGGATTTGACCCCATTTTTGTCCCGTCCGATCTTGATGAAGACAATCAACCTCTCCCACCGGGAACCTACGGCGTTGTGAGCACCCACGGGAAGACTTTTGGAGGCATTTCTATGGATGAAAAACAAAAGTTCAGCCATCGCTCAAGGGCACTTGAAGACTTGCTGCGGCAATTGCCATCAGCATGATAAGTTAGGGCACTTTGGAGTTGGTGAGGCACATGGTATTTCTGAGATGGATATCGGGGTTCTATGCCCTCACCGCCACGACAATTTACATTGCATTCGCAAGTGAATGGACCGATGAAGTCGGCTGGGGCTTTGTCGCTTCAATCATTGTAGCGTGCCTGATTTTCATTGGACAATCTGGTACAGCACCACAAAAACGCCCACAACGCGCCCGTGCTGCCACACCACAAACCGTAATGGAAATCGAAGAAGAGGAGACGACAGAACTTGATATTCCTGAAGTGGTCACTGAAGCACCGATGGATGGTGCGACCTTGAGGGAGCGCAAACTTGCCAAAATTCAGGCTGCTGAAGCCAAGAAGGCTGAAGCTTTAGCAGCGGCTTCACAAAGTGAGGAAGATGAAGAAGAACTTGTTGAAGTCACCTTGGAGATGGAAGACGTGCACACAGCAGACGAATTTGTCGTCGAAGTGTCCCCTGAATCAGTTGAAGACGCCGACATCGAGGCCACGGTGAAGCAACGTCGGATCACTCACGATGCTGTGAGAGAGCGCATCGAGAAGCGAAGACGCGGACAGCTTGCTGAGATTCGCGCATCAACCGCTAAGATGTGGGAGGATCAGACGGCCGGCGAAGACATTGTGGCCCTGCTTCAAACACCAGGCCATGGACACTCCGTGTTGGTCGAGCCTGAGAATCCTGAGGCAGGACACATCTACGGTGCCACATTCATTCGAATTGATGAATCTCGAATTCTAAAACTCCGAACACCACTCGACAGTGGGTTTGAGCAAGTGAAGAGAGAAGAACAACCTGCTCTACCGGTGCTTCTGGACCCTGATGGAAAACCCCTCCCACCTTTGCCACTGCCGGGTAACGGCCCACTTCCGCTCCCTCTCCCTGCCGCAAGTGGTGCACTTGCAGCCCTCAAGGATGAAATGAATTCTTAATCGAATTTGATTGGTCAACGTTCAAGCCTTGAACAACCATAGCGATTTCATGGAAGACTTGACTTTGAATCCACAAGTCGGACAAATCAACCGTAGATTAGCCCTTCTCGGGCTCATTTTGGTTTCAATTGCACCCACAATATCTGTCACCACTGGCTTCATTCTGAAGGCTGGTACGGTTGCTGTCATCGTATTTATTGTTACAAAATTATGGATTTATTGCCTTCCTGCTTTTTGGCATTTGAGGGTTGAGAAAAAACCGATTTCGTGGTCCAAACCAACCAATGGCGGTTGGGGCGTATCCTTGCTTTTGGGGGTTGGTATGATCATTGTCATCGTCGGTTCATATCTGTTGCTTGGGGACATGATGATCGACAAAGAAACGTTGTTTGAACTGCTCGAACCAGTTGGCCTCACCACCCCAGCAACCCTAGCAGGTGCTATTTTCTTCTGGGTGTTCATCAACTCCGTGATGGAAGAATATGTCTTCAGATGGTTCATCACCTCAAAGTTCGAGGAACTCGTCCAAGGGAAATGGAAGCCGATTTTGCTTTCAGCGGGAGTCTTCACCCTTCACCACTCAATCGCTTTGATGATGTTCATCAGTCCCTTAGGCACAATCATAGCCTCGGTTGGCGTGTTCATGGGAGGCGCTATCTTTTCATGGATCTACTTGCAATACCGAAGTGTATGGGTTGCTTGGATTGCACATGCGTGCGCTGATGTTGCTGTGTTTGGAATTGGATGGCACCTGGTCATTGGTTTTTGAGTCGGGTTGAGCAGTGATTTCTCGCCTTTAGTGGGCATTCCCAATTTATTTTTTATATACTGTGGAGTGGTATTAGGAATGCAGGAACTGCTGGATTAGTGTATTTCATGGAAAAATAACCCCCGATAGCTTGCCCTTAGCGAAGAAAGCGGCAGAGCGTAGAACTTGCTCAGATTACTGAGTGATGAGGCGCTTTGGAAGGGCGCTGTGTGTCACCCTGACACATTGCGAAACAAGCAAACGGAGGAACCATGAAACGAAAGAGAAAACTAAACCACCACAAGCCCAACCACAACGGAATAAACCGGAAAACCGGAAAACGAGTTCCGAACAATCGGGCCTTAGAACCCGGCGATGGGTATAAAAAAAACAAACCGAAAAAGGACATCAGCGTTGATGAGGCAGAACGCCGGGACCTGCTAAAGCAGAAGCGAGCGGAACATGCAAACCTCGTCCGGCAAGATTGGCTGCGACAGCGCCAACAACCTGCCAAACCGTGCTGTGAGACCGATGAAGATTGTGAGGCCAAAAATAACTGGCTGATGAAGCAATTGGAATCAATTCGTTGCGAGACGATCGTCGACACAGAAACCGGCATTAAAGTTGGGCGCGTCATTCCGCTCAGCTTTGAGCGTCGACCTGATGTTTGGCCTCACATGCGTCACTTTGCAAAAGTGGCCAAAGAGGCCGGTTACACTCGCCATTGGTGAGGACACCACCTGATGTCAAACGGCATCACTTACCCCAAACGGGGGAGCCGGAGGTCGGGGGCTTCGGCCCCCGTCCCTCCTACACACTGACCTCAATCATTCATGCTGCCATTCTGGTGTTGCTCTGTTGATGAACGCTTGAACCCCGACTTCTTTGTCTTTTGAATCGAAAAGCGAGGCAAATGCTTCTGCTTCAATCGCAACACCTTCTGTCAAACCAACATCAAGAGCGGCACGTACCGTTGCCTTTCCAACTCTAAGCGTGTTGGAGGACTTACTCCCGATTAACCGTGCCATAGCCATCGTCGATTCAAGCAATTCGCTTGGCTCGCAGACTTGATTCACAAGACCAACGCGGTGTGCTTCTTCAGCGCCAATCATTTCCCCCGTGAAAATCATCTCCATTGTTTTTCCATAACCAACCAAATTGGCTAACCGTTGTGTTGCCCCGTAACCAGGGATCAAACCTAGGTTGACCTCTGGGGTGCCGAACTTTGAGCGGGTACTGGCGATTCGAATATCGCAAGAACAGGCGACCTCGCAGCCGCCTCCCAACGCAAAACCATCAACCATGGCGATGGTCGGCTTGCTCAAGTTCCACAATGCTTCCACCGCATTGTTCGCAAACATAATACGAATATCTTCGCTCTTTTTTCCAACGAACTCTGTGATGTCTGCTCCCGCAACAAAGGCGTTCGGCTTTGCCCGCTTTCCTTCAGGTGGGGCGTTTGGTTGGGCCCCAGTGAGAACCACAACTCGAACATGGGGGGTCGATTCCACCCACTTGACCATGGCTTTGATGCCCGTCATCACTTCAGCGTTCAAAGCGTTGAGTTTATTCGGTCTGTTGATGGTGACCAAGGCGATTGAACCTAAATCTTGATCGGCATGGATAGGGTGTTCTTCGATGGTGATGACTTCACTCGTCGGGGCGCTCATGGTTTGGCCATGCCTCTGTGGTTCATCAGTCCACCGACCAGCCCAAAGCATTGGCCCATGAACTGAAAACCAAGAATACAAAGACCATGACCGTGTGAGAAAACTATGGATGAATCGGAAGCCCCGCTCGTCATGGCAAAAGACATGGCCAAAAAGTATGGCGATTTCATTGCCCTTCATCCGCTCAATGTGGAAGTTCATTCAGGTGAATTTTTTGGGGTATTCGGCCCGAATGGTGCAGGGAAATCGACCTTTATCAAACTCTTAACCGGGCAACTGCGGCCGAGCAAAGGCCAAATTGAAGTGCTTGGAGTCAACGCAGTATCCGACCCCCAGAAAGTCAAGGCAAACATTGGCATCGTTCCCGAATCTGAGTCGCCACCTTCATTCCTAACACCGACTGAATTTTTAGAATTCGTAGCTCGGCTGCGTCGAGTGGATGACATTGAAACCAAGGTTGAACATTGGCTTGATTGGTTTGGTTTGGATGAGAAAAGAGATACGATGTGCAAAGACCTCTCCAAAGGACAACGGCAGAAGGTGATGCTTGCGGCGGCCTTCATCCACAAGCCAAAACTGCTGTTCCTCGATGAGCCCTTTGCTAATCTTGACCCGATTTATCAGCGCAAGTGCAGGCAATGGTTGCTCGATCATGTCAAAGACGGAGGAACGATTTTCCTCTGTTCTCACGTTTTGGAAATGGCTGAACGTATGTGCAATCGGATGGCGATTATCAATGATGGTCGCGTGCTTGCAGCAGGTACGGTCAAAGGACTGAAGGAACATCAAGACGAAACACTGGAAGATGTATTCATTCGCCTTGTTGGCCGTTCCATTGAAGATGTGGAACGCCTCAAGGGAACCGAGGATTCAGACGGAGACCACGAGGAGGAATGACCTGTGCCAGGCGCCAGCATTGTTTCCCGCGATTGGAACGATGTGGCCGAAGGTAAACCTCCTACACTCACTCCTCTCGGCACCTCACCCCAAGGCCAAGTGCTGCACGAACCGCTGCGCGGTTGGGCGTCTTTTTCTGCTACATTCCGGGTGATGTTCAAAGAAGAAGGGCGTAAAAGCATAGAATTTGCAAAAAAACGGCAGATTGTCCTGTTTCCGCTGTTGCTCACCCTGGTCACAGCGTTAACCACAATTGGGCTGCAATTCCTTGTGGGCGACTCTTCGGCTCAGGTCAGTGATATCGATCAAAAGACCTTCACTTGGGGCGAATTACGTTTCGCATTGCATTTGCCTTTGTTGATGTTCAGCCTCGGGATGGGAACATTCGCCTTCATCGGCCACGATGCAATCGTTCACAGAGCGGGTACCAAAAACTACCTCTTAGCCGCACCAGCGCTCCAACCGCTACCAAACTCAGTAGCCCACTTTGCGTATTTCATCAAAGATTTGTGTTTCTATGTGATGCTCATTCTAACCCCTGTGATCGCTGGAATGGCGTTAGGCATCACTTTGGAATTCGCCAATGGAATCAACACACCACTTGAGTGGGCAAGCCTTCCATGGACTTGGATCGCCATGATCATCACGCTTGGCCAAGGCCTTGCTATCGCCTTCCTTGGATCCTCACTATGGATGCGAGGAAGACCATTCACCATCATTGGACCGATGGCCGTTGTTTTGTTTGGCGTTGCCGCAGGCATTGGGCAAATCAACCTCGATGGGGTCCTTTGGGGGCTTTATGTGCAATCCAATCAAAGCATCGAGGTGGCTGCTGCAGCACTGGGAGGATGTGTGCTCATCGGACTGGTTGCGAGCGCTTTAATCATCGATGATTTTGATGTGTCCGTGATTCAACGCAAGGAGATGTTCATGCCGATTCACAAACGCTTGGGCTTCCTTGGCGATGGTGAAATCCGCCTCATTGTTGCAAAAGAATTCGTTGATTTATTCCGCTCTGGCTCCATCAAAAAAATGACTGTCTCCTATGCTGCTCCGCTTCTCGTGTTGCTCGGTATGGCGTGGCTGGTGGATTTTGCTGAAGCCCCAATCCCAATCAATCTTCTTTCCTATGCCCCATTTTTGGGGTTCTTTGGTTTCAACTTTTACTCATGGTTAACCATTCTTGACTCACCAGAATTCATGAACGGTTTGCCATTACGGGTCCCTCAACTTATTCGCGCCAAGGTCATTGTCTATTTTTTGGCAACGTCATGGATTTCACTGATTTTTATCGTTCTAATGGCGTGGCAACTCAACGAATGGGCCTCCTTGCCAACCAGCATCATTGTGATGTTTGCAAACTCAATTTACATCGTCGCACTGACGGCGTTCCTTATGGGGTTGCGGCCAAACAAAGCAATCTTTGACGCATCGATCATGATCTGGTTCTGGATTGGAACTGTGCTTCCTTTGCTCGGTTTGTTCCTGCTTTCGTTCACCCAAGGGGATGTCTCACTCTATGGCAACTGGTGGGAGCGTGCAAGTCAAGATGGGTTGGCGGCCACGGCAACTATGTACGACCAGACAATGGTTGAACAGGGCTACAAAGGCATGCTTTTGATTTCGTTTGGTTTGTTGCTTGCCTCCGCTGTGCTGTGGAAATTAATCGACCGACGATGGGGCAAAGCAGAGTTCTCGAATTGAAGTCGAACACGCTTTTTGCTGAGGTATCTTGATGAGCGGTGGGCAGCGCCCAACACCCATGGGTCAAGTGGTCGCCGTGTGCGGAATGCCAGGCTCGGGCAAAGGTGAATTCGCTGCCGTCATCGCTGAGCAAGGCGTACCCGTCTTATCGATGGGTGACATGGTCCGGGCCGAAGTGCGGCGCCAACAATTGGCTGAAAGCCCCGGTATTTTTGGAGAGATTGCTGCTCAACTTCGCGCTCAATTTGGTGAAGATGTACTGGCCGTTCGGCTAGCAGATGCAGTGGATGAGTTGCTCGCCAAGCACCCAGTTGTGCTGATAGAAGGCATGCGTGGAACCGCTGAACGCACTGTGTTTTTAGCACGATGGGGTGAAGCCTTTGCATCCTTGGCTGTTGATGCTTCTCCGGATGTTCGCTTTGAAAGGATCCAGCACAGAGGCCGATCTGAAGACGGTGACAGAGCCGCATTCGAGGTCCGAGATGCGAGAGAAATTGGCTGGGGACTCGACCTCATCATTGCCGAATCCGATTACAAAATAAACAACAATCAGGACCTCATTTCTTTCCGAAATGACTGTCAGAAATGGTACCTCGATTACACGGCGTGAACCCCGTGATTTGGCGACCTCAATTCGCCACGCAGGACTGCGGTTTTGGGCTGGTTGTTCACCCAAGTGTTATAGTCGGCCACAACCTGTGAGAAATTGCTTCGGCAAGGGGTGCGCGTATGGCGAGGAAAAACAAGAAAGGTGGGGGCAAGCGTCAGCGAGCCCAACAACGCGCTCAGTATGACGAATTGGACAAGTACCCTGTGTTGCCACCACACGCCTTTGCGCGCATCGTTCGTGACAAGCAAACGCTCAACATCATTTACCAAATCATCGAGCCCCCGATGACCAAAAAAGAGCAAGAGCAACGCGACGAAATCCTTGACATCTTCATCCGATCCTTGACGGCAAACATTGAGGAAATCGATGCAAACCCCGAGGCTTACATCCGGACAGCCATGGACAAG
>DAPR01000002.1:8268-18200 GCA_002502605.1 Euryarchaeota archaeon UBA258 | reverse complement strand
CCATTCGACGGAGTGCTTCATACCAGCCATTGGCGCACGCTTTCCGACGTGTGCTCGAGAACCGTATGGTTGTCGGCGGTTAGCACGGCTGGAAGCCACTGCCAACTTGATCAAGTCAGTTCGAAGTTCTGTTTCGAACGCTGCTGGGAGTTCGACCTTCTTTCCATTTGAGACTGAAATCTCAAACACATCAGGAAGTCGACCTGCATCAAGCT
Source organism: Euryarchaeota archaeon UBA258 (assembly GCA_002502605.1). Classification (GTDB taxonomy): domain Archaea; phylum Thermoplasmatota; class Poseidoniia; order Poseidoniales; family Poseidoniaceae; genus MGIIa-L1. The sequence continues at coordinate 17,985 of DAPR01000002.1, read as the reverse complement.
CGGTTTGCGAGATGGTGTTGGTAATATCGAGAACATTGACCTTCAACTTCAGACCCCCTGCTTGGATGCTGTACTCACGTACGTGATTTCGATTGGGTGGAGCGTCTTGTCGCTACCACGTGTTGCGTCACGGAATCGAATCAAGCGCTTGGCAGGTCCTGGGACGCTGCCTTTCACAAGAATGTAATCAGACTTGACTTCTCCATAGTGGAGGAATCCACCCGATGGTGTGATTGAATGATCTTCTGTGCTAGCGATTCGTAGAATGCGCTTGTTGTATTCGGTTCGCTGGTGGTAACCAGTTTGTCCACCTTGACGGATGGTCTTTCGGACATATCCGTCACCGAAAGCACCCATGTTTCCGTGTTGTCGGCGTTTCTTGGAGTTCTTGTGCGATTGCAATTTTCCACCGAATCGCTTGATGACACCTTGCCATCCGTATCCTTTGGTGACTGCAACGATGTCGGTGAGTGCACCTTCTTCAAAGGCATCAGCAAATGAGAACTCTTCTCCGAGTTTCTCCTTAGCATAGGTGAGTTGCTCGCCCATGTTGCCACCGTCGAGACCGACTTCCATCACATCTGGAACCTTTGTTGGGATTCCCGAAACGGAGTGAGGTTGAGTCGCGCAGATGAGGCGAACTTCGCACAGATCTGCGTTCATGAGGTTTTCAAAGTGCTTCTCTGCGTCGTGTTCTTTTCGAACTGGGAGGCGCTTGAAGAGGTCTGCAAAGGCTTCCTGAATTTGTGCTGCATCAGCCCAGGCTTCACCTGCGGCTTGCTTTCCGTAAGGAGTCATTGTGTAGCCACGGACGCCGAGAATGCGCATCTTTGGGCATTCTACAACGGTGACTGGGACCCGGACTTCTTGACCCGCAGAAGGGCTGCGGGGGTTCAAATCACGAGAGAGAACGTGGGTCATACCGGCCTTCCAGCCTGCAAATCCTTGCATTCTCACTTCGCTCGCATCGGTTGTGGGCCACGATTTTACATGTCCAAATGGACGGCTAGCACGCTTACGCGGGCTGAACGCCATCGATCCTCGTCGTGGGTGACTTTTCTTCGCCATGTCGGATTCCTCCAGTGTTTTTACAGCGCATTGGCCCCACCGTAGAGGGGCGTACGAGGGCTCTCAGGTTGGGAGAAGCCGTGACACTGCGCCCCATTCCCACGAATGTGGAACGAGACTATTGGGGTCCTCGGGGGATGGCCCATTGTGTCTGGCTGCTCACCTTTGAGCACCCCTCCGACTTACCTCCCGTATATGAGTGGTTCGGTTTGCAACAGCCGAGCCGTTGCGTGAATCGCTCTTGTTGTGGGGGGTCTTGAAACCTTTCGGCGTTTTTGAGCATTATCAAGCCCTAAACCTCCGATGTTTGAACCAACATGAACCAAAAGAGGCGAAAACCTCCTCAATCCTGCATCCTAGCCCTTGAATCGGGTTCAGTATCCTTTAGAACCCTCGACGAAATGGGGAAGGCATGGCCACTGTCGTACATCCATTCCTCAAGGATGGCGTCGAGGCACGTGCCTACCAAATGAGAGCGCTCCGCTCTGCTCTGAGTTCCTCCACCCTCATGGTCATGCCAACTGGATTTGGCAAAACAGCAGTCGAGTGGATGGCAATGGCAGAGGCCTTACGACTGCAACGGGGCAAGGTCCTCCTTATTGCACCCACAACAGGTCTTGTGGACCAGCAAAGAAGGATGGCGACAGAGATGCTTGACGTTGAAGCTGAATCAATAATAACCTACACGGGAGAAATCCAACCTGCAAAGCGACCGCCTTTGTGGGAACGAGGGGTCGTCATTATGGCGACGCCACAGGTGATCCGGAATGACGCAGTGACCGGAACGATCAATTTGGCAGATGTAGGTCTGCTGATTGTTGATGAAGCACACCACAGCACCGGGAACCATGCATACGCCCAAGTCGGTGATCTTTACCTCAACGCATGCCCGGAAGCACTCATCTTAGGCGCCACGGCAAGCCCTGGTTCAACTGAGAACCACATTCTCGAGGTGGCCAGGCGGTTGGGGATTGAGCGGCTTGATGTTTCCAAAAAGGACGATCCGCTGCTCAGCCCATACACGGTTCAACTGGACGTTGTCCCCCACCGGTTGGACCTCAGCGAAACATTGACCACATTGCTTCACCCCCTCCAAGCACATCAAGACGAACAGGCTGAGCACCTGCGGCGCCTCGGGTTCCTAGCGCCAACTGGACACCTTTCCTCGAAACTGATTGAGGAAGCCCAACGCAGAGCCAGCATGGCCATTCAGCGAAGGGATCGTCGTGGATATGATGCTGCCCGAAGAATTGGTGATTTGAGAAGAATGCACCTGCTTTTGGACCTGCTTCGCACTCAAGGAACAACTTCTGCACTGCTTTTCCTTCAACGGGCGGAGGAAGACGGGCGGAGCGGCGAGCGAACGACCAATCGTTTTGTAGCACAACCAGTGATTCACGCGTTTAGAAACGCTGCCAAGGACGTTGGGGAATTGCACCCTAAGCCTGCGTATGTTCGCAACCTAGTCGAAGTTCAGAGGGTGAAAAACCCACAAAGCAAAGTGTTGATTTTCACCGAGTACAGAGATACTGTAGAACACCTGGTTGAAGGGTTACAAGAGATTGAAGGCGTGCTGGTGGACAAATTCATCGGACAATCCGGCAAAGGGAAACGAAAAGGTATGACGCAAAGGCAACAACTTGCCCAGTTGAATCGATTCCGAGAAGGGGACTTGAATGTCTTGGTGGCCACTTCTGTTGGTGAGGAAGGGCTCGATGTTCCTGCGGCTGACTTGGTGATCCTGTATGAGCCAGTCGCAAGCGCAATACGGGCCATTCAACGGCGCGGTAGAACCGCTCGTCAACGGGCCGGAAGTGTTCACACCCTCATCGCAGCAGGAACGAGAGATGAATTTGTCAACAGCGCAGCGGGTCGGAGAGAAGCAAAAATGTACACATTGCTTCAAAGAATTCACGACCGCGGGCGCTTACCTCGACGGCCACCACCGCCCAGCGATGTGTTGGAGGCGTTCTCCATCTCATCTGAAGGGAACATCCTCACGCCAACGGATTTTATCGACCAAGAAAGCGCTCGCTTAACACCGGAAACTCCTCAACCAAAGGATGTTGAAGAATCTATAGAACAGAGTCAAGAAAGTAAACCTAACCCCAGGCCAACCTTGAATCCAATCGACCGAAGGCCACGTCAACAATTAGGCCTCGACCAGTTCATCTCCCCATCAAACACTCAATCTCAACCTAATCCATTGGAGAACGTCGAAGATAAAAACAAAGTCAAGCACACTCCAATCCTCGACGGCAGAGCGCACAGGGAACGGGAACAACTTGCTTCGGCCGCAGCTTCTGCAAGCGTGACATCAATGCAACAGCCAGACATTGGTGAGCCGATTATTTTAGATCACAGAGAAGCACAATCAACCCTTGCCCCGCACCTAAAGAGCATGGGTGCACGGGTTGAGTTTAACCACTTAGCGACTGGAGACATCCGGCTTTCAAAACGGATCCTTATCGAGCGAAAAACTGCACGAGACTTGGTCAACTCCATCACAGATGGGCGACTTCTCCACCAGTGTCGCCGGTTAAACGCCGCAGCATTACGGCCACTGCTTTTGATTGAAATCGGTGAAGTACACGGTCAAGCGGTCCATCCGGACGCAGTGCATGGAGCCCTTGCTCATATCAGCCTCGATCTCGGGATGCCCGTCGTGATGACAAAGAACGCATCTGAAACGGCTCGCTTTTTGATGGCTGCTGCACGACGAGAGCACGACCTCATGGAGCGATGGGCGCATCGGTGCCTTCAACGGGCTTCAGATCCACAAAACGAAGCTGCGGTCATTCGCGCTGCCTCAGCAGCAGCAGCGGAGATCAAAGCCATCGAACTTGGTGGGTCAGAAACGACCCCTTTAGCTCAACGTTGGCCTGCCCACGCAAAGGAGGAACACCGGGCGCTTCTTTCAGCCATCGAGGGCGTTGGAAGGCAGAAAGCTGAAGCCTTGATTGAGGCCTTTGGTGATGTTTCTGGAGTGTTTAATGCCACAAAAGAGGAATTATCTGAAGCCACAGGCATAGGCCCTGTAACAGCATTATCGGTGTTCGAACTCTTTCACGGGGTGTGAATCATCCGCCAATCACAAGGGAACGAACCCTGAGTTGTGCAAATCGATCTGGGAAGTGACCCAAGGCAAAAGCAACCAATTCAGCGAGATGAACGATTGGCATTGAGGTCTTCTTTCCGCTGATTTTCCCAGCCTTGGATTGATAAGAATCAAGATTCGAATGTGAAATGGTGCAAGCACTCACCATAAGGTCTGCACCGCTGCTTTTAGCATCGGCCAAAACAGCTGCCGTCATTTTCATCACAGGCTTGTTGATGGTGAGAAGTGCAGGTGCTCCAACGCTTTGGCATTTTGAGTCATAGTCGACAGGTGTGCCGCCAAGTGCAACAATCAATTGCTCGAGGTAGGTTGGCATGAACGCATCATCGCCAGATGTTGCTCCATCGCGTTGCATGTTTGGTCCATAGTAAGCTGCTACGTCCATGCGGATTGGATTGATCACGGCATCTCGGATGGTTTCAAGGCCAATTTCTTCAACAAGGAAATGGAGCAAGTGTCGTGGTTTAGATTCACCTTGGTACTCGATACCGGTGGTTCGTGCCACCAAATTATTGACGGAGTTTGCGAAACCATGGTCGCGTGAAAATTCATCAACGGTGTCACACATGATGCCATAACTTGTCGCACAGGTCGTCAACACGTCGACTTTTTTTGCTTCAGCAAGCGCTAAGTTTCGGGCCACAAGTGCATGTTGTAACTTTGGCGATGATTGTTTGATGATGTTTCCACCATCGCTGGAAGCCTTTGGGAGTTCAATGAGTTGGATGCCAAGGGTCTTGCAAAGCGGTTGAATGCAGTCTTCGACTTCCGAGGATGCTGCTCGTGCGGTGTTTCCTGCGTAATATGCAATTTTCACAGCCATGTCAACACCTCAGAACCTCTGGTCGATTTCATTGAACAAACTGACCACTTCGTGGTGAGCCTCAACTTTGCGATTGATCATGTTAGGAATTTTCCCAACACCGGCAGGGGGCGCAACGAGCGCTTGGAGGCTACGAATCGGTGGTGCACCAGTTCGAGTGAATCCGAGGAACATACGAGCAGAAACTCCGTCGAAAATGTTGCTGATAAGGCCAACAGGACCGAGAACTTGACGGTAGAGGGTGGTTTCATTGACATTACCGCTCCACTTGACACTGCGGCCGTACCATTTGACAAGTCGGCCGTGAGGACCGCTGTAATTGTTGATGTTCAACAGGTGCGCTCGGGCTGCGTTGAGGCCTTTAGCAGCAGTTCGTCCTTCAGCACCGTAGCGGGCAATCGAGGCCATATCGGCTTCGGACCACACACCATTCTCATCGTTCATCATCTTGACAAGTTCTGCTTTCTGTTCATCGCCTGTTCGAGGGTCGAGTGTTCGAGTCCAAGATTGAAGGAGCACACCTGGTCCTTTGTAGGCGTTGTCGAATGGAACTGTGTCGGACATTGAGTGGAGCAGTTGATAGGAAGAGATGTCCGTCATTGCGTGCAGCGTTGTGGCCATTGAGGCTTCCATGGTGCCCATTGGACTGCCATTAAGCAAGGTCGCACCTTCACGGGGGTCAGCACGGAGCCATGGTTTGCTTTGGCTTCTGTTCGTCTCGTATGATGTGTAGTCGACCACTAAATCTCGAATGACGGGGTAGCCTGGAAGAGGCTCCACCTTGAGCAGACCATCTTCGGCTACCAAATCACTGATGTTGGCCAGATCTGCAAGAACCACTCGTCCGTTGACACGAACGCCGCTTGTGGGGGTGCCGTTTCCGTTGCCTCGTCGGAAAGCGAAACTGCCGTCAACATCCTGTTGGATGGCTGTCAGAAGATCTTCCACGGTTGCATGCCCGGGCACTGCACAGGAGATGGTATCCCATCCTGATTCATTGGCTGCAGGGCAGTAGCGGAACAGGGAGAGGGTGATTGAGAGGTCTGCTTTGACCACAGTTCCGGGAGCGAAGTCACCATCAGCGAGTTCGTCAGAGGTGCCAGAGCCATACTCAATCATCTCATCCAGGAGAACTTCTTGGAGCGTACCTGATTCGTCAACACAAGCAATCTTTGGAAGCGCTTGAGCCACCCACTGGGCCCACGGTGTATCGAAGTCGACATCGCACAAAATGATGTCATGAACACGTGTTGCTCCGAGTTCAGTGTACTTTTCATCCCAATCGGTTCCTGCCTTGCAGAACTCGTCATAGGATGAATCGCCGATGGCACAAATGCTGAAGTGAACGTTTGATAACGACGGCTTTCCACTGCTGACAGTGTTCCACAATGTTTCAGCATTGTCTGGCATCTCACCTTCGCCCCAAGTCGAGGTTATGATCAGCGTACGTGGATGGGCGTTGAGTTGAGCTGCATCGAACCCATCCATGTCGTAGACGGTTGGAATCAAGCCGTAATCTGCAGCAAGTTTTGCTGTTTTGTCTGCAAGGCCTGCTGCGTTACCAGTTTGAGAGCCAAAGAAAATCGCAAGGCTTCGGTCGCCGCCCATGAGCGCTTGGAATGCTTCGCTGCCGCCTGTTGCAATAGCGGCTGCTGGAGGTGCTGCTTCAACAGCGACCTCAGCTGCAGCAACGGGTTCAACTGCTGCTGCGCCGTCGGTGACCAGTTCGAATTTGATGACTTCCACTGGACAAGCCTCTGCAGCTTCAAGAATCATTTCGCCATAATCGGCCCCAAGTGAGCCGACCATAAGCGAGCCACCTTCATTGCGATCGAATTTACCATCGGTGCGAACTGCCGCTAGAATTTTGGAAGTGTCATCGTTGACCTCAAACACTTCTGGACAGATGTCCTGGCACGCATCACAGGTGATGCAATCTTCATCAATCCACACCTTTGCCACAATGGTCATGTAAATCGCCTCTACTCACGTTGGTCGTAAGCAAACTTTCCCACCATGGAGGGGCCTTTCAAGGTTCGCACTTGTTCTCATCAGACAGGGCGAACATTTCACCAATAATTTTAGCCCGTAGAAGGGAGGCTGCTCGGCACATAGAGGTGGTCGCTTTAGGTCCGACTTCACATTTGGAAGTCGCCCATGCCGCCCATGCCACCCATGTCGTCACCCATCGAAACGCCTTTTGAAGAAATGACGTCATCGATTCGCAAGATCATGATGGCTGTTTCAGTGGCAGATTGAATCGCTTGTTCAACAACCCGCATTGGCTCAACGACATTGGCGGCCTTCATGTCAACAACGCCTCCTTCGTAGACGTTGATACCAGCGTGTGAGTGTCCATCGGCGTGTGCCTTACGGAGTTCAATCAAGGTCGTAACGGGATCCAAACCTGCATTTTCAGCAAGTGTACGAGGGATGATTTCGAGGGCTGAAGCAAACGCTTCGATGGCCATTTGTTCGCGTCCACCAACGGTTTCAGCATAGGTTCGTAAATCTCTAGAGAGGGCTGCTAGAACACTGCCCCCGCCGGTGAGGACTGCCCCATCTTCCCAAGCAACTGACACAACACCAACAGCATCATCGAAAGCTCTTCGGATTTCATCGACAACGTGTTCTGTGCCTCCTCGAAGGAGGACTGAAACTGATTTTGCCTCTGGGCAGCCAGTAATGAACGTCATGTCGGATTCACCAATCTTACGCTCTTCCACCTTGGCAGCATGGCCCAAGTCGTCCGCTGAGAGGTCATCTAAGTTGGTCACAATTCGACCGCTGGTGGCCTTGGACAGTGCTTCCATATCGGATTTCTTAGCACGGCGCACAGCGAAAATCCCTGCTTTAGCCATGTAGTGCTGGGCCAATTCATCGATGCCTTTCTGGCACACGAGAACTGTTGCTCCGGCAGCTTGGATTTTCTCGACAAGTCCGCGAATGTAATTCTCTTCTTCTTCTAAAAAGAGGGCAAGTTGGCTAGGATCTGTAATTTGAATCTTCGCATCCACTTCAGTTTTCTTCACTTCAATCGCTGAGTTCACCAAAGCAATGTGCGCATCCGTCACGCTGCGGGGCATGCCGGCGTGGACGCGCTCCTTGTCGAGGAGGATACCATCGATGAGGGTTGAATCCTTGATTGAGCCGCCTTGACGCTTCTCAACCTTGATGTCGCTCAAGTCGACCATTCGCTCTTCGCCTTCGATGACACCAACAGCGTTCACCGAGCGAACGCAGATATCTGCCATGAAACTCTTCACCGCTCCTGCTGACTTGCCAGTCAGTGCCGTTTTGGCGACTTCAGTGAGCACGGCGTCGTCGTTGTGAGTTGCGATTCCGTGATTTTCGAGCAGTTCAACCGCTTTTTCTGCTGCGAGGCGGAAGCCTTCACAGATGACGGTTGGGTGAACATTTTGTTCAATGAGGTCTTCACTTCGCTTGAGCAGTTCTCCAGAGAGAACAACTGCGGAGGTGGTTCCATCGTAGCAGTGTTGCTCCTGAGTTTTCGCAACTTCAATGATCATTTTTGCTGCAGGATGGTCGATGTCCATTTCTTTGAGGATGGTCGCACCGTCGTTGGTGATGACAACGTCGCCCATCGAATCGACGAGCATCTTGTCCATGCCTTTTGGGCCGAGGGTTGAACGAACAGCATCAGCGACTGCTTTTGCTGCAGCGATGTTGTTTGATTGTGCGCTTCGTCCTCGTGTTCGCTGTGTCCCATCCTTCAGAATGAAGATGGGGGCTTGACCGTTTCCGTACATGGTAAATCGCTCCTTGCATTCTCAGCGGAGGTCAAGACCGTCTTGAACCCTACGCTTGAGCCACAATGGGGTTGAAGTCGCCTTCAAGCCCTTCCGTTTTGCTCCATCCACATTTGGCCGTAGATTTCCCATTGCTCCATGGTCCAGCCTTCTGGCAGGCCTTCAGCTGGAACTGGAGGTGCTGCTGCGACAGGTGCAGGCGCTGCTGGTGCAGGGGCTTGTGCTGGTGCGGCTGGTGCAGGAGCCGGCGCAGCGGGAGCCGCTGGCGCTGATGGTGGAAGCGAGGTCGGCAAAGCGCCAGCCACAGGAACCGTTGGTGCTGAGGCTACAGCACCGTAAGTCGCTTCTAAGCTGTTTTCATAGCCCTCTTCGCCCCAGCCACCGTAGTCGTCTTCTTCTTCTTCTGTTCGCAGAATGTTGAGGATCACAAATACACCTATGCCCATGACCGCAATGAACCCAACCCACATCATGATGTCGCCTAGAGGCAAACCATCATCCACGGCTGCAGCGCCATCGTTTGCACTGGACTGCTTGATAAGGACAACCTGGAGGGTGGTGCTTGCAGCATCACTGACCGTTTCCGAGCGGGCCCAGAGAGTGAGGTTGGTAGGGAATTCATCGGCCCCCAAGTTTAGCAAAGTCGTTTGAGAGACTTCGAAAAACACTGTCACGTCGCGCTCCTCTTCAACGGCGAGAACGAAGGAACGATCGTTGCTACCAATGCGCGTTTGAACGTAGGCCGAGGATTCCCCGTTGTCGAGATCAATAGTGACCGATTGAGCGGTTGTGTATTGGTTTCGAACCTTGACCGTCATGCTCCATTCTTCAATCGGATCTGCCTCATCAATGGTGAGCGGGGCTGCGGGCAAAATCTTGAGCCAATTCTGCGAACCAACGAGGTAGGTTGCGGAGCCTTGGGCGCTGATGCTTGGATC
>DAPR01000002.1:7302-8147 GCA_002502605.1 Euryarchaeota archaeon UBA258 | reverse complement strand
GTTTCGATTTCTGGCGTGTTACCATCGAATAAGTTGGTGAATTCAATCACCATACCTTCGGGCACGTTGGCAGACATTGTGAAGCGGTCTGGGCTGTTTCCGTCGTTTCGGACTTCGTAAGCCATCGTTTGAGCAGGGTCACCTGGAATGTAAGATTGGTCGGCGTCTTCGTCTGAAACGTCAACTGCGGCTGTATCGAGGATTTCGACACTGAGGGAGATTGATTTTCTGACCAATGGGTCATCAACGCTCGTTGCCGTCACGGTAACACCGTACAATCCCGGACTTAATCCAACTGGCATTGGAAGATTCACTTGAATGATGCCTTCTCCGTCCCAAGCATCCAGAACGGAAGTCTGCGCACCGGCAAGGTTCGCACCAAGCAACCAATTTTGTTGGTTCAGTGAAAGATCGTATTGTTCGTCGTCATTGCCAGTGTTGAACACGGTGATGTAGACTCTCTTTGAAATCCCATTTGCTGGGGCTTGGATGTTGAGTTCCTCTGCCTCAAGGCTGAGTTCACGGTAAACAGGCACCATCACGTTACGAACCAAAACATCGTTGCCTGCGAGTGCGCCACACGAAGGACACGTAGCACGTAAGTTGAAACTCACGTATGGGCTTGAGTCGGTGCCAAGGGCAGGCATTGCCATCGAGTCAGCAGTGATGTTGAGGTTGTAATTTTCCGCTTGGCCTCGGTTGAGTACAATCGGGTTTTGCACGATTGCGCCTTCGTCATCAAGGACAAGAGCACTCCATCCTGGCTCTGAAAAAGTGGTTGCCAAATTGAAGGCTGCATCTTTGTTTCCGGAGTTGAGCAGGCGGAATGGAACAAGTCCAGATTC
>DAPR01000002.1:0-7233 GCA_002502605.1 Euryarchaeota archaeon UBA258 | reverse complement strand
GCATGCTGATTCTGGCTTTCTCGCCAGCATTCTGACTGCTTGCATCGGTAAACCATACGCCCCATGTCTGCTGTTGAACGTCTGCGCCGGGGGGAATCGATAGGTTCACCCAAACTTCAATCGTTTCACCAGCTTTGATGGCTGGCATCAACACATTTGTGTCGTGGTCGTTGCTGTTGGGCACATCAATGCGGATCATCTGCATTGCCGGGTCCATCCATGTGAGGTTGGTCACGTTCGATTGAAGTCGAACTGAAGCGGGCTTGTACCCGTTGTTGGTAACATCACAGCGAAGCATGAGCAAGTCGTTTGGCGGGGCGGTGTACCCGTTGGTTGGGTTGTTACAATCGACACTCAGCGTGTAATCGTCAACCCTACTGATACCAAATTGAATGAAGTCATCAACGTGGAAGCCTTGAGAGGCTCCTGATGAATCCGAGTTAAGCACGAGTCCCATACTCCAAGATTGCCCACCTAAGAACAAATCTGGGTTTCCGGTGATCGGATCGATGTTGGAGGCCCAATCAGGTTGAGGGTCCCAACTCAGGTTGGTCCATTGCCCAGGTGCTTGGCTTGGGTTCCCTTGTGAGATGTCCCAGTGAAGCGATTCTTGATAGTTTGAGAAATTTCCACCGCTGCGCCACAATTCAATGTTGACGGTATCGCCATTCATCATACTGCCCCAGGCCTGAATATGGAATTGTGTGGAGATATAATTGCTGGAGTAGAACACCGTTCGACAGACATTGATGCCGTAATAATTCACGAGGGTTGCATCGATGTTATCTTGACCGCAGTTGTTCTGACCTGTGAAGTAACCGTGAATCAATCGGTCATGAGCGCTTGATGGATAATTGCTGTCGGAGTCGGCAGAATTTGCCCAGTGGTCGCTTCCAACTGCGCCACCAGAATTAGTTTGCCAAGAACCGATGCCCTCAGCGTTTCCACCGGAGGCTGGATAGCGGCCGGGGATGAAGGTGTTCTCGCCATTGACCACAGTGCCATCGAAGACATCGCTCATAATGGCGACAGGCACTGACATTTCCATCATGTCGTTTTCGTTAAGCGTGTCACCGTTTGAGTCCTTATCGGTCATTGCACGAAGAATCATGCCGCCTGATAGATCGTTGGTCGAGGTGTTAAGGATTGAATGTGCATCAGTTGCGGTCCAAACAAAAGATGCTGAATCGCCTTGGCCCCCGCTCAAATCGCCTGAGCTCCACGTGTAGGTCTCAACCACGAAACCAATTGGGTGGACAATTTGCAACATGGCATCGGTCGTTTTGGCGAGAAGGGAAGAGCCTCCACGCTGAATTGTCATTGTCACTTCGATTGATTCACCTTGGAAAATGTAGTCAACGGTTGTTCCGTCGGATTGAACCCAAACATCGGCGGCATTGGATGCGTTTCCAACCGAAATACCGGTCACGAAGAAATCATCGCTTGGTCCGCCCCGAGCGGAGGCTGCGCTCGCAGGAGCAGCCATGCCGACAGCAAGGGTTTGTAGCAACAAAAGGGCAACAAGGGTCAATGGGGATAAGCGACGCATAAGCACCAACGCATCATCGGAGCATCATGTTGCATATAGTCATGGCCGTTCGATGACCCCGTAGGGGTCAGTGGAAATTGATGGTTTTCAGAGATTGTTTGAATCACTCACGCTTCCGAAAACCGGTGATGGCTGGTTCGTCAAAAGCAGGTGTTCGCGAGGTGCGCAATGCCTTTTCTGCAAGTTCCATCTGTGCAGAATCTTTGAATTCAGTCGCATCCTGAGCAACCTCCACAGAACGGGCCAAACTTTCGATTGAGGCATGTTCTTGAACGGCATCGATTGGAACATGATCTGCCACCTGACGGACCTGTTGAACCTGCTGAACTGCCGAGGGAACTTGGGTCAATTGGGAGGCCCCCCCAAGTCCAGCAAGACCGTGTAAGGCGGTTGAAGTTTGAGCTGCTGCGGTTGTTGCGGCCGTTGTTGCTGCAACAGTCGCCGCTGTGGTCAATGCACCTGCTGCAACAACCGCCCCCTTCGCAATCATAGATCTATTCTCGTTGACTGGCTTTGGTTCAACTGGAACATAAGCTTGGTTGTATTCATAGATCCAATTTGGTGGGTCTGTTCCAGCTTGTAGGGCAGCGAGTGTCGTGAACGCAGCGAGCGGCATCACGGCAAGCGCAGTCAACAACACCACAAAGGAAGTTTCAGGAATTGATCGAATCGCAAATGAAGTTTCAAACAGTTCTTTTTCGACCCTTATGCTTAGGCTGATGTCGTCGCCCATCGAGCCAAGCACGGCGATGTTAGCAACACGCCCAAGCAGGAACAGCACCAAAAACGGTGTTAATTTTGACACGGTCCCCATGGTCCCAAGCCATCGACGAGTGAAGGTGGCAAGGCCAATGTACTTACGAGCGAGCCTAGGGAAAGTTTTCATTGACACGACAAAGCAACCAAGGTAGACCAAAAGCGCCATTTCCAAACGGCGGTCTTCTCGGATAATCGTGTCTGGGACTGCTAAAACAAGAGCGAGAGGGACCGTTGCCAGAAGAATTTGGAATGGAATGGCCAAAATCACCAAGCCTCCGTGTGTGGATGTGATCCTATGGCCAGCCATGTGTCGTTCATGGACCAAAAGGGAAAGTCGACCATGAGCTGAAGTTGCATATTTCCTGCGCGTTTCCCTCCGCAGGTCTGCATCGCCTTTGCGGTTGGAGAGCCGGAGAACAGCCAACCAGCCACCCCGTTCAATCACACCCAACGGACGAAAGCCGCCCCCGAAGTAAAGAGCAAGAAGCAATGCAAGCATTGCGTAGACCAAAGAGGCGGTGAAAATCCATGGAAGCATTTCTCTTCGGAAATCTAAATCAAACCCAGAACTATCAAATTGAAAATCGAAAAAGTAAGTGACCATGAAGGCCAAAAAGGGGGTGATGAGAACTTGACCTACTGCACGCAGGGTGAGCCAAATGAGTCCTGAAATTGACTTTGTTGATTCCCCCCCCATGGCCCTTCGTGGGTTCAACCACACCTCAAAGATTGCCCCCTTGACAGAAGTGGAAGAAGGCGTTTCGAAGCACAAATTGGTGCGCCGCTGTCACTCTTCCTCAGAACTCACCAAAGGATAGCCGTCGCTGATGAGAAGCCGTAATAGACCCATGATTCTTCCATCTGTGCGCCTCCTGCCAAGGTCTGGACGTGCTAGCCTCAACAATCGAGCATCGCAATTGGAACAACGGACCTCTGTGATGCCCCAAACTGGGACCGGCCATGCGCAACATGCAGCATCGCTTGAACTGCGGTTCATGACCGTTTGAAGTTGCTCAGCCATGCCCATTGTCCACGGTGGTTTTGGTCCGCCAATGAACGATTGGAGGCGATTGATCACAAGCCAACCTCCAGCAAGCCACAACCCAAATCCAAACGCAGCGTTGCCCCAACGTACAGAAGCAAGGCCGACTGTCAGTGGCACGACCACCACCACTAAACTCAGCCAGTAAAACGTCCTCAAATGCAAGATTCGTTGATTGAGATGAGGGCCCAATGGCATGGCTTCAGGATGAGGTGGAAAATGAACATTGAAGCCACGCCCTCGGCTCATGAGGAGAACGGGAAACCGAGGGACAACATGACCAATCAATGCACCAAAAAAGAACAAGAGAAAGTTATCGAGCACGAGCATTCCACCCACTTAATCCATACCCAATAATCGATTGAGCGTTGTTTCAACTTTGTCCATGCCTCGAGTGATGTCCTCTTGGCTAATGGTGTATGCAAAGCGGAGGTGCCCTTCTCCTGAGGGGCCAAAAGCTGAGCCTGGTGAGCACAACACTCCATCTTTGAGCAATTCCATGGCCAAATCTTGTGAGTTCATTCCCGGCACAGTGACCTTTGGAAAGACATAGATGGCCCCTTGTGGTTTGTGGCATTCCACGCCCGGCATGGAATTGAGTCGGTTGACAATCAAATCACGCCGTTGTTTGAATTCTGCAGCCACCATATCGGGGTAATCACTCGCTTGCTCAATCGTAGCTAAGATTGCGTGCTGCATTGCATCGTTCGAGCAGGCGGCAATGTAATACTGCATTTTGATGACTTGTTGCATTGCTTGTGCATGAGATGAAAGGATGTAGCCCATCCGCCAACCGGTCATTGCGAAGGTCTTGGAGAATGAATTGACCACGAGAACCTTGTCGTACCCTGCGCCTAAGAACGAGACGTGTGGTCCGTCGAAGACAATTCGATCATAGACTTCATCGCTGATGATCCATAGATCATGCTTTTTTGCAAAAGCCAGCAATTCGTCGCGCTGAGTGGTGTCGAGCGTTCCACCTGTGGGGTTGCTCGGGAAATTGTATAAAATCGCCACGGTACGCTCGTCGACCAAGTCCTCCAGATCGCTGACTTGAGGGATAAATTCATTCTCAAACAAACATGGATAATAGGTTGCATCGCCCCCAGCAATCGATACATCTGGACCGTACAGTGGGAAATAAGGCTCAGGCAAAAGGACATTGTCGCCGGGATTAACGAGGGTGAGAAACAGATTCAGTAGAGCGTTTGTACCGGACATCGTGATGCAGACATTTGATTCATCCAAGCCCGTTTGGTACGTCGCCCAAGACTCTGCAATCTTGGCACGAAGTGCTGGCAATCCAGCGGTCGTCGTGTACTTGTTTTTACCATCGAGCATGGCTTGATGAAACGCCTCAATAGCAATCGCAGGTGGTTGAAAGTCTGGTTCACCCAGACCAAAAGAGATGACGTCGTCACCAGCGAGGTCAAACATTTTGCGGACGCCTGTCGGTTGAATGCCCAACGCTCGGTCGCTGAAGTCGCCCATGGCTTGGCGTTGCCTGCTTGACTTTTGAAGGCGAGGGTGCTAGACCACACAGTACGAATGACTTCAAGGTCAAGTACGCGTATCTGAATACTTGCGTTCGTCCTCAACCAACTCAGCATCAACCACAGAAGCAATGTCTGCATCCGCTGCCAACACGGCATCGATGGATTCATTGGAATCAAGAGACACAACAGAGAGAGGTGGATCAATTCGGGAAGTCCAAATCAAGAGGATGGCTGATACTGCGATCAACACAAGCGGGAGGCCGAGGTATTCTCCAATGGACCAACCATCGGCACCATCAACCGATTGGCCAGTTCCCATCACTGTGGCCATCACCGGTAGGGATTGCACACCTTCGGAGTTGAGGGCGCGCAATTCGAGCGTTTGGTTGCCTTTCGCAAGGGCGTCAAGATCCAATCCAATGGTCCAAGAGAACCGTTGCAATGCACCCAACTCGCCACTCGATTCATTGAAAGCAGCGCTTTGCCATGGACCATCACCCAAACGGAACTCCACAGCACTGACGCTTCCTGCCTGACCCCAAGCTTCGCCTTCAACGACATACAGCCCGGAGGTGTTGTCCATACCTTGCGCCATGATGTGCACCTGTGTGGAGACATCAATGAGACCGGTAAGACCTGAGTCCTTGAGGTAAAATGACATCTCTGTCGCAGCAAGGGCGTCGGCCATGCCCCAACCAAAGTCACGGTTCCAAAACGGGTCGACGTCCGGCTGAGTTGGCTCGCCTTTGCGTTCAGCGGTGAGTTTGAGAATTTCTTTGACTTCCGCCGGGGAAAGATCTGGATTTGCCTCAAGCATCAGAGCGATGATGCCGGTGACTGCAGGTGTTGCGTAGGAGGTGCCAGAACCTCGGCCAGTGTAGCCGTTGTCTGCCGCATCGCCACCGAGGAAATTGTTGCATCCTCCGGAACTCACACACCCTTCAGCTTGGATGATGTTGGTTCCTGGTGCGGTAACTTCAGGTTTGAGTTCGTTGAGAGGATTGCTGTCCCCATTGTCCCGTCGAGGTCCTCTCGAGGAATAACCAGCGATGGTATCGTCGTCACGGTTGACCGTGTTGACGTCGTCTGTTGCACCGACGGTGATTGCCAAGTTAGAGGAACCCATGCCGGAGAGACCGTCATTATCTGGACCATCGTTTCCTGCTGCAACACTGACCACGATGCCTGCTTCCATTGCTTCGTTGAGAATCCGGCTGTGCATGTCTTCACCATCAGAGCCACCGCCTTCGTGCGAAGTGATGCCCCAAGAGAGGGAAATGATGTCGATGCCGTACTCAGACTCATCAGCAGCATCCACCCATTGCGTATCCTTGTTGTCAATGATCCATTGAAGACCGTTCATTGCCGATTCATAGAATTCTTGCTCGAGAACATAGTTTTCGAAAGGCCCGGCGCCTGCGTCCGTACCAATTCGAACATCAACCAGTGTTGCGTCAGGTGCAGAACCATAGAATCCAGTTTGCTCACCGTTGGCATCGATTCCTGTTGCAGCAGCCATACCCATGCAAGCTGTACCGTGTTGGTTCCCGTCATCAGGGTCAAACGTACCATCGGTTTCACGCAATCCACCGCCAGCAGCGATGCAAATTGGATCCGAAGGCGTGTAACACACTGCGTCATAGCCTGCGACAAATTTTTCATTGAGCCCGGGGTGTTCGTTATCGACACCGGTATCGACCATTGCGATGTTGATTCCAGCACCGCTGACACCCAAGTCCCATGCACCCTTTGGGTAAACAGAAGAATTGCTTGCTTTGACTGCGGGTGTTTGAACATCCCCGTAGAAAACGACTGAGCCATAATGCTCGACCATCACTACATCTTCAAGCACGGCAAGCGTTGGTGCCAATGCCACATCAATCTGACCCAAGAGCACAGCATCAACAGACTCGATGACCTCGACCACACTAAGATTGAGTTCGTACAGAGCAGAGAGATGCGCTTCATTGACATCGACCCCGTAGGAAAGACCAATGCCAGTGGTTCCGGTTGAGCGTTGGATGGAGTCATGGATTCCATTGCGATCAGCATCGAGCACCGTTCGCTCCCACCATGGCGTTGAGTCCTCAACCCAAACAGGGTCGATTTGGTTGGGAACATCTGTTGTTGATTCATACGGCATCCATACCACGCCATAGCCGTCATAGGAGACCCAATCGCCGCGGTCTTGACCGTCAACGTGAGTCAATGAACCGGTCAATGGACCCATCAAGAGTGCGAACAAAGCAAAGGCGATGATGCGACGCATGGACTTCCCTCAATGTGTCGGTGTTGCCCATGCATCATCAAGATATGGTATTGAGGATTCTTTGCTAAACGGCATGCTGAACGCTATTTGTCGTTGAAGGTGGGAGCAGAGGGATTTG
>DAPR01000053.1:1593-12629 GCA_002502605.1 Euryarchaeota archaeon UBA258 | reverse complement strand
CAGAAGGAAAAGCAATGTTTTGCTGTTAATTTCTGCTAATTTGTCGAACTCAGATTGCATCTTTTCATCAACGACTTCTGTGAGTTTTCCTGCTCCAGCCTTGGCTACTTCAACTGCGGCACCAAGGGCGATTCCACCCAACAACCCTTGAGGGGTCAATTTTCGTGCCATGAGTGCTCGAGCAGCCCAGACTTGGAGGGACCGCTTTGCGACGCGTTCCCCGGTTGACTCTTCTTTCGAAGAATCGATGACGCTTTCTTTAGCAGGACTGAGCGAAAATTTCTGTAACCACGAGCGAGCCTTCATTCCAACATCAGCGACTTTACGCAATTTTGCCAAATCTTGACGCTCAATAGCGGTTAACATGCGACGAACTCTAGCGATTCGCAGCATGTCAACGAAAATCCAAATCATGAGACAGAGGATGAGAATCCCTATGCCGAGATCACTTACTTCTCCCCACGTAGCCCATCCGATCGGATCTGAGAGCAAGCGCACCATGAGAACCAACATTGGGGGGATGCTGAAAGCAAGAATTTCATTTAACGCTAGAACGCCAAACCCTCGAACTGGAAGGGAACGAAATTGCTTGATAGCCCATCCTGAATGAGGCGCAAGTTTGGCTATTGCTTTGCGGAAAGGCATAGCGAGGAAGAGAAGGCGTAAAACAAGGGGCAGCCAAATGACAACCAGAACATACCCATCCCAAGGCCCAGCGGGCGGGATTTCAGGGAGTTGTAGAGGGGAGGCCACGCTTTCAGATGGACCTCCATGATTTCAAGTCGACGCAGGTAGCAGTCGGAATGACCGCTTCCGAAGTCCTCATGAGCACTCACCGGTTGGCCAAGCCATGCCCTTCACACACAACATGGCCGATTGGCTTGGATTTAACGTCGACAAAGAATGGTTAGAAGAAAACATTCGATGGAAGGATTTTGGCACAGGTGTCCGTTTGGGCCGCCTCTACAGAGAAGACGCTTGCTCTTTGGTTCTGTATGAAGCCGATTCTGAGGTGACTGTGGATGCGTTCATGCCCCACAGCCATCCTGGTGGAGAAGCCTACATCGTCCTTGAAGGCGAAGTGTGGGATGAAGATGGCACCTACCCTGCTGGCTCCCTTGTATGGATGAACCGGGAGACGACCCACACGCCAAAGACGCGAGGGAAAACGCTGATCTTGGTGTTGTGGCCTGAAGGCGTCAAGAGCGCTTGAATGCCAACCCTACTCATCGATGGAGTCGGAGCCCAGTTCGGCCCTTCGAGCTAATTCCTGTTCGAACTCTTGCCATAATTCCGCCTCAATCTGACGGCGTAGAACTGGTTCGAGGTCTTGCTGGACCTGTTCTGCAATCTGTCCATAGAGTTCAGTTTGGACCCGTGCAGCCGTTTCTACTTCTGCCGCTTGAACGTAATGCTGAAGTTCAGCCAGAGAATATTGTTGTGTGTTGCTTTCTGCCTGGTGACGCAAGACCTCAGCACTGACAATTCGTTCAATTTCCTTCATCAGTCGAGCAACAATGCTCAGTTCCCAGACATCCCTCGGGTGAGGCGTGTCCATGTTGGTCGCGGTGTTGTGCAAAGTTTGGACGATACGAGCACGGACTGGATTGCCCACTTCGAAATCCCTCGCTCCAGAGACAAAACCAACCAAGGCTTGGAGCCATTCGTTTTCATCCATGTTGCTGCCGCAACCTGGGCAATCAATCCCATGTTCGCTTGGGGTGAATTCGGGAGGTTGTTCGTTAGCTAATTCCGTCTTTCGTTTGCGCCGTTTTGGCTGTGGCGATTGTTCGAGATCAAACGACATTGTGGATCCAAAAGTGGTATTTTTTGGGGCTGGATTGTTGCTCATCTTGGTGAAATGTTTCAGTTCTGGTGCATAAAAAGATATTCCCGTCAATCACGCTCTTTGACCCTTTTCCGCGATATTGGGCGAATTTCGAAGGTTTTAGTCAACTGATGGTGCATCAAGGTCGTATTCACCGGAGATCAACATGCCTTCGAAAAGGAATGGACCCGCCGGGACAACTGCAGCAATGAATCCGTGAATCAAGGCTGTGATTGTCCAATGCCTGCCAACACCAATGAACAGAAGACCGACATAGACGGTGAAGAGGCCACCGTGGACGGCGCCGAACAACGACACCATCTCTGGTTCACCTGCAAAATACTTCATTGGCATGGCGTAGAACATCAAGATGAGGAATGAAAATCCTTCAAGGTAGCCGACAAACGCAAGCAAGGGCTTCATGCCTTGACCTCGACCATGGGTCTACTTGAACCGCACGAAGGGCATAATTGGTCATCGCTGCCCTTGTAGTCATGCTTACAAGCAGGGCAGACAGAAGCCAGTTCCATCTTGCCCATGGCTTCGATTGCTTCTCCTTGAAGCGACAAATAGCCGCTGTCTGCGTTGCCGACGGTGTAGCGCCCAGCACCACCAATGCGCACCAACAAATCGGGTGGCAGGGTGACTGTTCCAGTTTCGTCGATGATCAGTTCCCGATCTTTGCCGAGGTTTTCAACATCAACGTTTTCGCCATGCTCTGCCACAAACCGGCCATCCCTCAATTCCAGAGAGCGGTTGGCAAAAGAAGCAACTTCCTTTGAGTGTGTAACAATGAGGAACGATACCCCATCATTTTCGTGTAAATCTTTGAACAGCGCGAGCACCTCTCTGCTCGTCACTGGATCAAGCGCACCAGTCGGTTCATCTGCAAGGATGAGGCGAGGGTTTGTGATGAGGGCGCGGGAGATGGCAACGCGCTGTTGCTCTCCACCGCTGAGCATCATGGGAAGAGCATGTTTTCGATGCCCCATCCCAAGCCGTATAAGCATGGCATCGGCCAAAGCGAGTGCTTTCTTCGAAGATACACCTTGGTGACGCAGTGGTTGAGCCACATTGTCACGAGCGTTCATCTGAGGCAATAGGTTGCCTTCTTGGAAAATGAAGGAAACTGTCTTTTGCCGCAATTCAACGAGTTCCTGGCCTGTCAAACGAGTCATGTTGTTGCCAGCAAGCGAGACAGAGCCTGCGCTGGCTTTCATCAAACCACCAAGGCACTTCATCAACGTCGATTTGCCTGAACCTGAAGGTCCGACAACGGCGATTGCCTCGCCTTCCTTCATGTCAAGATGAAGGCCACGTAGAGCAACCACGTTTCCATCTTCTGCCTTCGATTCATAGACGTGATAGAGTCCATTGGTTTTCAAAATACTTTCTTTCATCCTTCACTCCCCCTTGAGCACGCTGGCTAGATCGGACTTCAAGGCCCTCCGTGTGGTGACCAGAAGGGCAACAACGACGGCAGAGAACACCGACAACGAGACCAGCAAAAGCTGTGTCCACGGATAGACCAGCGTTCGCTGTATTGTGGTGGTTGAGCCTCCAAAGATTTGGAATATGAATCCAAAGATATCGAAGAAACCATTGAAGGAAAGGGCGACACCTATGCCAAGAACGATGCCAAGCGCCATGGAAACCACGACGATGGAGAGAATTTCAAACAACACCAATCGAATGATTTGGTTTGGAGATGCCCCGATGGCTTGGAGGACTGCCAATTCCTTTTGCCGTTGACTGAGCACAAGCGAAAGGAACACGAAACTCGATGCGATTGCTGCAATACTTGCGACAACGAATTGCAACGAAAGCAATCCTGGTGTACCGAAGATGAGACCTCCGTTGCGTTCAACGCTCTTGTGCGTGCTGGACCAGTCTAAGACACTTGAAACTCTAAAGTCCGCAGAAAGGGTTGACGCCAGTGCCTCGAGTGCCTCATCTGAAACGCCATTCACTTCAACAATCCAGGTGGTCGAGGTGTAATTTGACACAGCATCTGCCCCTACAAGGGCTTGCCACGAGGATTCACCGATGATCAATGAGGAACTCATGGTCGCTGCCGGGACGCCTGGAATGTATTCGTGGACGCCCATGTAATCCATTGGAGTTGTGAATGGGGTGATGACAATCTGCACGTTGGTGTCCGCAAGGAACAGCGGAGCCGCAAGCGGTGGTGGGACTTGAGAAAAGCCCGAGGCACACGAAGTTTGGTTGGCAAAGGTGCCATCTGGACATGTCGCATTTCCAAGGGTTGCAGATGAGAGGTCTGCAAGGCCGAACGCTCCTGATAGGTCCGCTCCGATGAAGTTGGTCCCTTCCATTGAACCTCCCATGAAGTTGACAATGATGGCCTCCTTAAGGTTGGCTTGGGAAAGATCTGCGCCATCGAGGTTTGTGTCGAAGAATAGGGCTTGCCCTAGGTTTGCACCCGCGAGGTTTGCGTTAGAGAGGTCTGTACCAGTGAGATCCACGGCTCCAAAGTCACGACCGCTGAGGTCTTGACCTGAGAGATTGAGCCCGGACCAGTCGCCCTCCATGAGCGAAGAATAGGCTTGGAACAACACGGTTGGGTCCGTTTCGTTTGCGCCCCCGCTGGAGAAATTGAATTCCAGTTTCTCCCAAAGGAAGGTGATTTCCTCACTCTTCGAATCTGTTGGTTTCAACAGCACGTCATCGAGTCTGTTTTCATCGCCTCGACCAGAACCTGCGATGTCCAATGAATAAGCTGCATCTTCTCCCGCAGTGAAGCCACCGTTGCTGTAAGCGAGCATGGCTTTCTCAGTGTTGGTTCCCGGAATGGCTTGTTCACTCCAGTGGAGAATGTCCTCGTTGTCATCCAACAGCACCCACGTCAGCAATTTGTCGCCACCGTTTACATCGTTGAGGAAAAGACTCGGAACCGTGGTGGCAATTGGTGTGACGCTTGCGTCGGTAAAGTTGCTCACCAGTTCGAGAACTTGAGCCTCATTATAGGGTTGTTCAAGCGTCACTTGAAGATCGGAACCAACGGTTGCGTCAACCGTTTTTTCGTCCACGAGCGTGCCGGTGTAACCTTGAACTGCAGCCAAAGTCACAATTGAGAGGGTTAACAGCATAATGACGGCAAGGCGGTTGACCGATTCTGCTGACCCAGACCCTTTGAGACCGCGCTTGACGTCGTTCAGCAACGGCGTTCGGCTGAAGAGAAGTTGCATAATCTGAGGACCCTTGGCACCGATTCTTCCGAGCAGCAATGCGCCACCAATCCACAAGGCGAAAGGACCGATGATTCCAAGCAAACCTTCGAGGAAGAAGTTCGACACAATGCCGTCTTCGCTTCCGTTCATCTCGAGCCATGTGTCAATAACGGCAAGCATGCCGAAGAGGAAGGCTAACCAGTGAAGCCAACGTTTTGGTTCGGCTTTAGCGGTTGTCTTGCGAACACCTTCCTCGATTTCGAGGGCGATGAACTCGCGCGCTCGGCTTCGCCCAAACAAGAGCGCAAGGCCCAATGTGGTTACGGCTGTGAAGATGGTTGCCCCAACACTGAGCGTTGGGTTAACATCGAAGTCGCCGGTCCTAAACTCCATGAATCCTACCGCTGACAGGACAATTGGGACGGCCAACAACGCCAGCAAATACCCAGCAAGCCATGCCACTGAGGACATCACGAACAACTCAAGCAAAACCATGCTTTGCAATCTGGTCCCGTCTGCACCAATCACTCTGTGAATGCTTACTTCCCTGCGTCTTTGCTCAAGTGAAAGCACCAAACCATAGATCAACACGGCAATGGAAAGAATCACGATTGGAATCATAATGATGTAATCGAAAATTTGAATCAAGCCAAGGAAGATGTTGAGGAAGGTGATGGTACCGCTCACGATGTCGGTGTAATACAATTCCACCCCTTCATCGGTGTAGTTTCCATCTTGGACCCTTGTGCCGAGATCTTCGAGCCATTCTGCCGCATCTGCGGTTGAACTTGTTGGCAATTGGCCGCGGTCGATGGTCACGCCGAGGTACATGTGGTCGTTGTCCATCAGGGCAGCTCGTTCTGTTTCATCAAGCACGGTCCATGTGGTGAAAATCGGATTTGGTCCTAAGGTTGGGTTTCCAAGGTCCCAAGGCTCGTAAACGCCGAGAACAGTCAGGTTCGTTGCCGTCATCGACATACGACAGTAGACCATTTCATTCTGCTCTGGAGTCACTTCACCATCGCAATTTTCGTTGTTGACCGTCGCCTCTAGAAGGGTGGATTCATCGACAACATAGGCGAAAGTGAGAGAGTCAAGCACGTCGCCAACGTTTGCCTTTGCTTCAGAGGCAATGGTTGAAGGAAGGATGACGCCGCGTTCGGCTTCCATCTTTTCTGGTGTTGGCCATTCTCCCAGACCTGCAATAATGTTCTCACCTAGGCGATCTGCGAACGTGCCGTTGAATGCTTCTGGACCGAGGAACCGTACAGCACGGGTGGTGGAAATTGGCGGACCCGCTTCTGCGAGTTCCGGGTAATCGAACGTGACGTTGCCCCAATACGGATTCGCATCGTCTGTGATGGCCATCATTTCAAGGGGCTGGGCGACAATGAATTCTTGATTGAAGAATCCACCGCTATGGATTCCCTGGCGCCCAAGAACAAGAGTACAGTCGCTGAACTCGCTGAATTCCTCCATCAACTCGTCGCATACACCAGTCATGGTGCTCGTGTTGTTGGACCAACCACTGCTGTTTTCGACAGGCGTACGAGCGTATTCGATTTTAGCGTCAAACGGTTCACCTTTGAGCGATTCTTCGAAAAACAACTGCGAAAGCCCCACACCGTACGAGAGCACGGTCGTGATGACCAGTGATGCAAGGAAAACACCAGCAATAACGGCGAGCCCGCGTTCTTTGCCACGCCACGCACTTAACCCAGCCAGCCTGAGTTGGGATGGCGTTTCTCGGACTTTGTGCATCAACCGCATTGGTAATTTTAGCGACGGAGAGAAATCTGAAGACTTAAGTTCGAGTTCGTTTGATTCATCGCTCATTCTTCTTCACCCCCTTCTTCTTCATCGAGTCCCCAGGCAGATCGGATGTCAGAGGCCTCGGTCTTGCCATCGTTGAGCAACAACATGCGGTCTGCGTTCGAGGCAAGATCTGGATCGTGCGTGACCATGAGAATCGAAATCGGATTCACTTCATCGTGGCAGAGATCCTTGAACAATTGAAGCACCTCTTTTCCACTGGCGATGTCGAGGTTCCCGGTTGGTTCATCGGCAAGCAGAACAGGTCGGTTTCCGGCTATTGCTCGGGCGATAGCAACCCGTTGTTGCTGCCCACCAGAAAGTTGGTCCGGGACGTGATGCATTCGGTCTGCGAGGCCAACTTTTGAAAGCGCGATTTTAGCCGCTTCATCTGCTTCTCTTGAGGACATACCTGAAAGTTCGAGGGCAATGGCCACATTGTCGACTGCAGTGAGGTTGTCGAGAAGATGAAAATCCTGGAAGATCCAGCCGACCGCTTCGCGTCGGACATCAACCACATTTGCCGGGCTTTTTGTGCCATAGGATTTGTCCCCTAATTGGATGGTGCCAGAGTCACCGGACAGAAGACCACCAATGATGTTGAGCAGTGTTGATTTTCCAGAGCCGGAAGGACCCATCAAGGCAACCATTTCACCTTGTTTGATCTCCATGTCCACGCCCTTGAGGACTTGCAACTTGTTTGATCCTGAGCCAAAGGCCTTTGTTAAATCGCTGACACTAAGCATAATATCACCTAACAGTAAACAACATCACAATCTTTTGCTATTTGAAATAATGTCATGGGGCATTCATGTCATCCCGCCAAAAGAGGGGAAAAAGCATAACGCGAATCTATGAATTCGTCACTTCAATTGTGAAGCCACCTTAGTGGCGTTCGCTTCACTCGACCTTGCTGACGCCAATGGCGTTTGGGCCTTTGTCGCTTTCTCCAACTTCGAACTGAACGGTGTCTCCGTCCGTGATCTCTCCAGTAACTTCGGAGATGTGGACGAAGAGGTCTGCGCCACCTTCAATTTCAATAAATCCGAATCCTTTTACTTGGTTAAACCACTTCACTGTACCTTGAGGCATGGCCCTGCGTTACGCATCAAGTACTTGAGGAAGCGGTATCAAATACCCAAGTTCCGACCTTCCTTTGGACCTTATCGGGGAAGCCAGAACCGTCAAACTGCAGCTTTTGAGCGCATAAGCCGATGAAACAGAGGAGGAATCAATGCAATCCAGAACATCACGTAATAGCCGTAAGGGAGTTGCGGTGCAGTGTCATGGACATCCAGGCGTTGATACGGCGTGCTCGCTTTGAGGTGGTGGGAAGGGTGGAGTGGAAGTTCCAGTAAGGTCCAACGGGACCAGCGGTGACGGCTTTCCCACGCATGTGTTGCATTTGGACGCTCTTCCTGGCCACGGGTCAATCCATGATGCTGCAGGTAATTAACGAACTCGACCAGATAGATAGCAACCCCTGCTTGCGCCACAAAAGCCAACAAAATGTTTGGATCTACTGCGAACAACCCTACGAGCAACCCTGCTTCAAGAAGCAAAGAACGGCCTGTGTCTTTGGGACGAGCACCCCAGGCCCCTCGGATTTGGAGAGGCACAGTGCGAAGGAAATGGAAGTAGACGTTCCTGCCCCAAGGCGAGGAGGTTGGGTCAACGGGACGGGCCCAATGCCTGTGGTGCGTGTGGTTGTGTTCGACCGTAAAGTGGAGGTAAAGCACGCTCAACAGGTCGAGACGGGCCAACCACCAACTCCCCGAGCGCAGTCGTCGGTGGCCGAGTTCATGAGCGGCGACGATGCCGGAAGCACCTGTGGCAAGCCCGGTCGAAACGACACCAAGCCAAACGTAGCCGGTCAACCCGTCCATTGAGACCCTCACGAGAAGCGCAATGACAATGACCGGTACCATGACACCATGAAGATGAACAATGACGTTGTGCGCCCGACCTTCTTGGAGCGGATCCGTTTGTGCACTTGTACCAACCATCGCATCGATGAGTGGGTAAAAAACGAGAACGGTGAGGATGGTAAGGCCCATCCACCACGATCCAAGCACCAGGCAAGCCAGTGTCATCACTGGAGCGATGAGCCCCGAGAGATGTGGTTGCCATCTGTTCATGCGTTAAGCATGGAGTCGAGTGTTAAGTGCCTTTGTGTTCACTGTCGGCCGAAGAATTGGCCAAGTTTGCGGAGCAACGAGCTCTTGAAGATCCCATTGGTGAGTTCCTGTTCGGCCATCACAGCGTCGACGTATGATTCGAGGTAGGTGTCCATCAGAGTTGACCCCCATCAGTGTGGAAAATTCCTCGAGCATTTGGCGTTGCGCGGTAATCGGCAATCGCGTGGATGATGCAATCCAGTAGATTGACGAAGATCCCGCTTCGATGCAGCTGTTGTTCCATTATTCCGTCTACGTAGGTTTCTAATTCAATGTCCATGCGTGTTCCCCCTGAAGTTCGTTTGTCTTCAGTGTATATTTGGAACCGGCCCTATATCAATCAGTGGTAAAATTGCCAACACATAGGTGCAAAAACAAAAGCAGGTGTTTATTTTCACACCGATTGAATTTAGCGTTGCAGTTCACTGAACACCTTCATGTTGAGAAGAATTTCACCAAAATCTCTGGCGTAAGCGCATAAGCGTCGAACCGACTCCGAGAGGCGTAAGTCAAACGCCATCCACTCGTTTGTGAGGTGGTTCTTCAATAGGTCCTGTTCGTGTTCAATCAGACGATGTTGACATTTCTTGAGGTCGTGCCTTGCCGCTTCGATTCGGGTTGAATCACGGGTTCGGATGTTGATCATCAGTTCCTTCAAGCTGGATTGCCATTCTGGGATTTGCTCAAGCGGCGTCATCTCGATCATGTTCTTCGTGANNTTTTGGATGTTCGATGACAAGCGTTGCGATGCTAAAGGCATGGTCCATCATGCGCTCAAGTGACCGAGCAAGGTTAGCGTATTCTAGCGCCTGTGTCCGCGTCAAATTGAGTTGTGTGGCAACCAAATGGGAATCGATGAGAATACGAACCTGCCGTTCAATCAAGTAAAGCAAAGCGTCCACCTCGTTTTCCCGTTCCTCTGCATCCGTGATGTACTCGCGATCTTCGCCATCAAACACACTCAAAATGTCACGTGCCAATGAAGTGACTTGGAGGTACATTCGATTCAAACTTGCGTGTAAAGGCATGTCACCAGCGTTCATCAAGCACCGAATGTGCGTACCTGATGGTTCTTCATCCATGATTTCAAACCCGCGCGTGCTTCGAAGAAAGCGTCGGACTTGGACACTTACCGACTTCTGCTCAGACGGTTGATGTTCGATGTGAATTTCATCAGATCCTGAGATGTAGGCACCCATCAAGTGGTCATGAAGGCTATTTTCTGGTAATTTTTTGGTCGAAAAATAGGCCTTTTTAGAGAGGTATGTTGGTGCGTCTAGGGGCGTGACTCTCAGCGCACCACTTGGCCGCCAATCAACGCGCAATGAATCGCGAGCCTGAAGGCCTTGAGCGACCACCCAGGGCTTCGGCAAACTCACCGTAAACGTGCTACCGCCCGTTGATTGTAGTTTACGTACTTCATTTTCGCCCGGCCCCATCGACATGTGATCGCTTTCCGCCCTAAATACACCTATATAGAATATACATCATTTTGGATATATACCTAATCCGAGTAGAGAGGACCATGGAACCCATAACCGTGGTACTCATTGGATTAGCTCTTGTTGTCTGCGCCTACATGGCTTGGAACATTGGTGCAAATGATGTTGCAAACGCAATGGGGACTTCGGTTGGGTCTCGCGCCCTCACCCTCAAGCAAGCGGTGGTCATCGCCGCTGTCTTCGAATTCTGTGGTGCGTTCTTTGCTGGAGATGCGGTGACTGACACCGTACGAAAGGGCATCCTCACCGTTGATTTTGCCGATGGAACTGTGGATGCGGTGCTTTCCCAAGACATTGCATTTGGTTTCATTGCTGCAATGATGGCTGCTGCCACTTGGCTCACCATTGCAACACGCATGGGCCTACCTGTCTCCACCACTCACTCGATCATCGGTGGAATTCTTGGTGTTGGATTGATTCTTGAAGTCAAACACAACACGTCGCTCATCGATTGGGAAGTTGTTCAGAAAGTCGTGATGTCGTGGGTCGCAAGCCCACTCATGGGCGGACTCATCGGTTTCTTCTC
>DAPR01000053.1:0-1503 GCA_002502605.1 Euryarchaeota archaeon UBA258 | reverse complement strand
GGGTTCATTTCGAGAGCTGCTTCAGAAGGCTGGATTGAAAACAAGTACGACTGGCTTCCCGTCAAGGAAGACGGTGTGTTCGACCCGTGGGCGGACAATGCTTGGATTCCAATCAACTCCATCCTGCTCGCTGCCTTCATCGGAGCAGTGTCAAGCATTGCCCTTTACATGGTCCTTCGACGCATTGACATCAATGAAGAAAAGCGTGGATTCCGTGGTGTTGAGCGCATCTTCGTGTGGCTCCAAATCATCACTGCCGCATACGTTGCCTTCGCCCACGGAGCAAACGATCGTTCCAATGCCATCGGCCCTATGGCTGCAGTGTGGCAAGTGTTGAGCAGCGACACCGGCGAACTCGCAGCTAAAGCAGACATCCCACTCTGGCTCATCCTTCTCGGCTCAGCCGGTATTGCCATCGGTGTGATGACATGGGGATGGCGCGTGATGGAAACGATTGGAAAGAAAATCACCGACATCACACCGACCCGTGGATTTGCCGCTGAATTTGGCGCAGCAACAACAATCCTCGTGTTTTCAATGCCCTTCTTGGCCGTTCCTGTTTCAACCACACACACCCTTGTTGGTGCGGTGGTTGGCGTTGGGCTGGCAGGTGGGGCCAAAGCCGTTGATTTCCGCGTCTTTGGGAAAATTGCTGCCTCATGGGTGGCTAGCGTTCCAGCAGCTGCGTTCGGTGCAATCGTGTTGTTCGTTGCCTCAGGTGGCGAGTCGCTGAACATGATCGTCCTGCTCCCGCTCTCCTTCATTGCAGTAGGGTATGCCATCTGGAAGAGCGGTGGTGAAGTCCACGTCGAAGATGCCCTTTCCGATGTGGGTGGCGATGGACACTCCACCACTCCATTCGAGTTGTTCCACGAGCACGCCCAAGCGGTTGAGAAGACTGTTGAGCACATGCTTGAGGCCGTGAACACGGCTTGCGATGGCGAAGATGTCTCTGAAGCCATCCAGGCCACCATTGAAGCGGAACTCGTGGCGGACAATGTCAAGACTGAAGTGCGCCGCTTGGCCCTCAACGACATGCGCATGGGTGTGCAGTTGTCGCTTGATGACTTCCTCTACATGGTGACTCGACAAGATCGCATCGCAGATTATGCACAGAACGTCGCTGAACAGTTGGCCTTCCGCCCACTGTTTGATGACGAACAAGCAAAGGCCAACCTCAAGGAAATGGCGAAGGCTGTGAGCGAGACCGTGGCAAAGTACGAAGACGCTGTGGAAGCGCTCCGTGACTTCACCATCAGTGGACAAACCAAGGCTGCTGAAACCAAACTCGCTGAACTCATTCGAGAAGTGAACCTCAAGGAGCACGAAGCCGATGGTGTCGAAGCAATGGCTGCAGCCTATGTCTTCACCAACGGCGAAGATGCGCCACTTGCAGCCATGCACATGTACCGTGTGTTGCAGCGACTTGACGATGTGGCAAACGCCTGTGAGAAAGCGGCTAACGCCTTCTTACCAATCCTCAACCGTTGAGCGAGCCATTGA
>DAPR01000077.1 GCA_002502605.1 Euryarchaeota archaeon UBA258 | reverse complement strand
CCCGACATTGGCAACTTGACGCTGATGACTTGGTGCATGCGTGACCGAGAGATGTTCCTCGACCTTCTTCAGGAACTTGGCGGTTCAAGAATGCATTACAACTATCCCCGTGTTGGCGGTGTCAAGCGTGACATGCCAATCGGCTTCGCAGACCGTGTGATTGCCAAAACCAAACTGTTCGAAAAGCGACTCGATGAATACGAAATGATGCTCGATGAATCAACCATCTGGTTGGTTCGTTTGCAAGGTGTTGGCTATGCAAATGCCGAAGAAATGGTCGACGCAGGTGTCTCCGGACCAAACGTCCGTGCCGCCGGTGTCAACTACGACGTCCGATGGGCCCACCCTTACTCGGTGTACGATGAAATCGACTGGGAGCCAGCGGTGGAAAAGCCAACCTCTGTCAAAGGTGCAGACTGCTACGACCGATACCGTGTTCGAATGGAAGAAATGCGCCAATCGTGCCGCATGATCCTCGACGCCCTCAACAAAATCCCCGGTGGAATGAACACCAATTACGCAAGCGGAGACGAAATGATCCTCACCAAGGCTCCAACCCGTGCTCCCGAAGGCGCAACCGGATTCAGCAACTACGAGTGCACCCGAGGTGCGTCTCAATTCTACATCCAAGGCGGTGGCGATGGCCGAGGAAAGAACCCTTACCGGCTTTCCATCCGTTCCCCGATGTTCATCACCATTCCATTCGTCGCAAAGACGATGATTGGCTACAAGATTGCTGATATTCCAGCCATCATGGGTAGCTTTGATCCGTGCATTGGAGAGACCGACCGTTGAGGTGATTGTTATGGATGACATCTACGATCTACGAAGCATATTCTTGGGCGAAGACGCCCCTGTCCGCGAACTTGTTGTGTCCGCCCTCGAAGGTACGCCCCTCGAAGAAAGCGCAGGCTCAATTGCCTTTGCAGCAGGAACCTTTGCCGTTGTCAACATCGTGTTCTTGATGTTGTTTTTCAGTCAATTCGCCATTCTGTGGATTGAGCGTAAGGCTGTCGCTCGGATGAACGATCGGCGTGGTGCAACAACCGCTCTGCGCTCGTTGTGGGTCGGCGAAAACGGCGTGACTGCCGGCGAGTGGTGGAACATGCTTCCGTTCGGTGCTGGAGTCCCAGTCGGTGCACTTAACCGCTGGCTGAACAAGAAATTCGGAAACCGTGATGAAAAATACCCAACCGTTGACCGGGTGAACAACCGCTCATGGATGGGGTACTCCATCCTACCAGGGTTCTTCCAAAACGTCGCAGATGGAATGAAATTCCTGCTCAAGGAACACATGGTCCCTCGACGAGCTGACAAACTCATCTTCGAAGTTTCACCCTTCCTCATCGTTTCATCAACATTGTTGATTCTTGGAATCATCCCTCTTTCAAGTGGCATTTACGCCACCAACCCGGACCTTTCCATCCTCTACGCCATTGCCATCTTTGGCATTGCTCCAATTGGTGTGTTCTTTGCCGGCTGGTCTTCAAACAACAAATACACCTTGATTGGTGGTATTCGTTCAGCAGCCCAGTTGACCGCTTATGAGATTCCACTGTTGCTCACGTTGCTCTCCGTTGCCGTTCTTTCGGGAACCTTCAACATCATCGAAAGCATTCATTTCCAGCACAGCGCTGGTGCATGGAACCTCTTCTTGATGCCGCTTGGTGCAGCGCTGTTCTTGCTCACCATGATTGCAGAAGTTGAGCGTGTACCGTTTGACATGCCTGAAGCAGAAGCCGAACTTGTCGAAGGCTGGTGGACTGAGTATGGAGGTATGCGGTTTGGTATGCTCTTCATGGCAGAATACATCCGCACCTACGCTGCATGTTTCTTGTTCACCCACTTCTTCCTTGCTGGATGGCACTTGCCGTTCCAAGGCACCATCAGCCACATACCGTTGCTTGGTGAAGCCTATGTGTTGATTCCGGGCGCCATTGTCGTGCTGCTCAAGTCGTGGCTCGTGTTCCTCGTCGTGTTCGTTTGGGCTCGTTTCTCTCTGGCTCGAATTCGAACCGATCAAATCTTGGAATTCGGCTGGCGCATGCTCTTGCCGCTTTCGGTGTTCCAAGTGGTCCTCTCCACCTTGTACCGCTTGTTCCTGTTCGATCCAAGCGCAATGAGCGACACCGCTGCTGGCGGCAATGCTTGGGTCATTCCAGGCCTCGAAGTTCCATTCCTTCTGCCCCTCTTGACCACCATCGTTTGGTTGGGTATCTTCTTCTTGCTTCTCAACGATGAAGACAAAGACGCTGCTCCAGATCGCATGTACCACGTGTACACATTACAGCCCGCGGGAACGCACACTCCGGGAAAGGACTGAGGTGATTTAGAATGCCAATGCACCCAAACGCACGACCCAATTTCAGAAACCTATTCTGGTACCCGTTCAAAATTACACTGATCACCGCGCTCCGTACGTTCCCGTTCTTTGGGAAGTTGTTCGGTAAGCGCTTGGCCATGGGCTACCACAACACCGAACACCCAGAATTCCTCAGCGATGGTGACAAGGTCCGCGCTGGAAAAACTTCGGAATTCAACAACATCGATAACCAACAATTTGCGCCAGACCGAGTCACATCGGATTTGTTCCCAACCCTATGGAAACCTCAAACTGTTCAGTACCCATACGAACGACTTGAGGAAATGGAACCCTGGCTCTTCGTCCCAGGAAACTACAACGGGCGAATCGGTGTCATTTGGGAGACCTGTACGGCGTGCAAGATGTGCGTCAATATTTGCCCGAACGACTGCCTTCACATGACCACTGAACTGCGCGTCGACGTTCTCGACAACGCAGAAGGCGAGCATGAAGGCCTTGGTGCAGAGTTGGAAGTCGGCGGTCACGCTGCTATGCTCAAGCCTGAAGTCGCCGCGACCCTCGATGATTTCAACCTCGCAACCGCCCACACCGACACACCAAACGAGTGGCGGTTTGCTGAAGTGCTCGACTTGAGCGGAAGCACGGCAACTGTTCGCTGGAACGACTCTGGCGAAGAGGTCGAAGTCGAACAAACTGACCTTCGAGTTGCAGACGATCAAATTGTCTCAGGGCGAATTGATCTTGGCCGCTGTATGTTCTGCGGACTCTGCATGGAATCCTGCGGTTTTACCTCATTCTTCATGACCAATGAATACGATGGCATGTCCGGATTCACCCGTCAAGAATTGTGGTTCGACGCAAGCCGAACCCGTGTGCTGCCAGGTGTTCACCAAGAAGCGGTTGACACCGAACTTGCCAAGCGGGCCAACAAAGAGCGCGACAAGCGAGCAAAGAAGGCTGCACGAGCCGCAAAGGAAGCGGCAAAGGAAGCCGCTGAGGAGAGTGCTTGAGATGGATGTTGCAAGCGCAGCAGAACTCGGCGTCTTTTTCCTCTTTGCAACCATAGCACTCGGAGGCGCTCTCGGGCTCATTCTCGCTCAACGCGTGGCTCACTCAATGCTTTCCTTGATTTTCAGTTTCATGGCGGTCTCGGGAATCTTTATTCTTCTCGGGGCAGAATTTCTGGCTGCGATTCAAATCCTCGTCTATCTGGCGAGCGTTGGGTTAGTGGTGCTGTTCGGTATCATGCTCACTCGACGGCAAATCCTTGAGGAGGACTTCGAATGAAGGTCCTTTCACTCGCCACCCGAATGGGCTTGTTGGCTCTCGGAATGATCCTTGTTTCGGTGCTCAGTGCAGACGCTGTTTGGGCCGATGCAAGCGAAGACGAACCAAGCACAAGCGGTCTTGCTGATGCTTTGTTGACCGATTGGGCTTTGCCCCTGTTGATCCTTGGTGTGTTGATGTCCATCGCAATGATTGGCGCTGCTTACCTTGTTCGTGACGAGCGAATGGAAAATCTCTTGTGGGAATTTGGAGGTGAAGAAGAATGATCGATCCAGCATTGGTCTCCGGACTTTCAGCCCTCATGTTCGTCATTGGCTTGGGTGGAGCTTTCACTCGAAAGAACGCCATCATTGTCTTGATGTGCATCGAGTTAATGCTGAACGCAGCCAACATGCAATTTGCCGCAGCAGCGGTCTACCACGGTGACACCACAGGCTGGGTGTACACGATTTTTGCTATTGCCATCGCAGCAAGTGAAGTCGCTATTGGGTTAGCGATTTTCCTCGCCATGTATGGTCAACACGACACGATTTCTTTGGACGATGTGGACGTCCTAAAAAACTGAGGTGAGATGATGGCAGGTTCAGTACTCAACGACATCCCAACCCCAGAAGTTTCCGAATTCGCACCGCTGATTGTGCTTTTGCCAATGGTGGCGTTTGCGGTTATTCTCTTCCTTGGACGCGTGTTCAACGGCAACCCAACATGGAAAAACACCGTCAAAGAAGGCGGTATCATTGCTCTTGGCGTGATGGGTGCGGTTCTTGTGCTCTCGCTTTTGCTCATTGCAGACTTCATTGGCTCGGTTCAGGCCGGCCATGATTCAGTGTTCCACTGGTTCACTTCTGGAGTTTGGGACGGCACATCTGCAGGCGTGTCCACCGATAAATTCGGCTTTGGCATCTACGTCGACCACATCACCGTGATGCTGTTGTTCGTAGCAGCCTTCCTTTGCTTGTTGATCAACATCTTCAGCATTGGTTACATGAACACCGATCCAATCAACGACAACCGCAACCACCGTTTCTATGCAGAATTCAC
>DAPR01000065.1:60294-63411 GCA_002502605.1 Euryarchaeota archaeon UBA258 | reverse complement strand
ATGTGGGAAGCGTTGTGCAAGATCATTGAGTGCTCCATCATTCAATGGTGAAGATTGCGTGCAGGCAAAGCCGACCTTACCTTCAGCGTGGTGTGAACGGCTGAGCGGGTCAAGCCAATGCAGAGCCTTCAGGGTGGCGTGCAGGGCCGATCCGTTTTCTTTTGAGGTCCAAACCACCACACCAATGTGCGTGATGGTTTTGCCAGCATCCATAGACAGAACAGGGGGGGAACTCATATCAATGTCGCGTGCTAAGCAACAAAACATGAGCGAAGTGCGTCGTTGGTCAAACGTTCGTCAGCAGACCCTTGCCCACCTTTTGATTGGGCTCATGGCGCTCTCCGTTTTTGCTCCATACGCAACCGCGGCCGGCATGACGTCGTGCGATAAGGACCCCGGTGCTGCAGTGGATGGCATCTGTGATACATACTCGGATTCTGACGATGGAACTCCTAACGTCCAAGATTGGATTGAGGGCACCTATGACTTCACCATGCTTGGTACAGAACAAATTTCCTTGGAATTGACGTGGGCCATCCATGAATTCGACCGCGATGCCCTCGGCTTCAACGACCCCTTCATTTCAAGCGCTTTGGCCAACGACGGATTGGATGAAGACGACGGCGCTCCCGCTGATTTGATTCGGAATTTCTTCGACCAAGAAACGGCAGGGTCGGGTTCACCAACCGTTGGTGAAAAACTCAAAATCGAAATCAGCAATGCTATTGAAGACTCCCTTGAATCCAGTTTCGGTGACGTTGTGGTCACCACGGATTACGCTAACCAATTCGCCCAAGGCGGAACCACCACTGCGTGTTCCGTAGACCCGACAAGCGATTCTGCAGAGGAAGGCGCATCTGAAAACAACGTGTTCCACCCTCCAATCTGCATCTCTACCTCAGCCATCATCAACCTTGATCAATCGACCTTCAACCTGCAACCAAACGCAGATCTTGACCTCGAAAGAGCCTATCAGGGCCTCATGGTGATGGGCACAGAAATCACCTCATCGTTCGACTTCGTCGCGCAAAAAGGTCATTTGGCAACCTACACGGTCAACCCGCCAAGTTACGCAACCATCGACCAAGTGGACGCAGCAGGAACGCTTGTGACCCATGGCGGTGCCTCGCCGTATGCCTCAGGTTCCTGGACCTTGGATCACAGAAGCGCCACTGAAGTGGACGCAGACCTCACGCAAGGCGTTGAGTTGACGCTCAAGCACCGCAACCGCACCGACACCACCACCGTCCAAATCGAAAATGGATCAAAAGCCCTCGATTTGCACATCATTCTTGACTTGGAAGATGAATCAGCTGCAACCCTTGGGTTCACCGCTGGGATGCACTACCTTGATGCTCAAACCCTCGAGGATTGGGGTATTTCGCTGATGGATGTTGCTGAGAAGGCAACCGTTCCAGTGGTGACCTCCGATGGCATTCGGCTTGCTT
This sequence comes from Euryarchaeota archaeon UBA258, assembly GCA_002502605.1. Lineage (GTDB taxonomy): Archaea > Thermoplasmatota > Poseidoniia > Poseidoniales > Poseidoniaceae > MGIIa-L1. Next base: position 61,963 of record DAPR01000065.1, on the reverse strand, counting down.
ATCACAACGGCCTTGTGGATTTGACAAACTTCACTTCACAATTCCCGGTTGATGTGATTGCAGAAGGCGTTTCCTCAACCGTAGCGGGTATTGACACCATCGAGATGGGTGAGATGACATGGGTTTCACAAACATCAGGGATCGGTTCTATGCCTGCGGGCGGTCTCAACTATTCTCACACCACAGGATGTTCAGAGGTAGCGCCCGGTGGAGTTCAGTTGCATTACTGCCTGCAAGGAGAGACGGCCATGGATGAATCGCATCCGGTCTATTTGCAAACGCTGAGCGCCCCATTCTCAATGCGCTTGTTGGATATTCTCGCCGAAAACAACGGCAATGAAGAGGTCGGTGAAGTCATCGATGTTCTTTCGGAAGACGACTTTGAGCGCGTGCTGAACGCCGGGCTTACCTTCGAAACGGTGCTTGACAGCAGTTACCTCTCCGCCATTGTGCCATCGAACCTTCCACCTTCTGAATTGACCTTAGAAATCGTCCTCCCTTCATGGGTAAAGACCGCACAAGGCAACGACCGATTGATCCTGAAAAGCACCCTTGCAGGTGATGAAGTCAACTCAATATCATTCGCAGGAACCAACCCATACGATTGGCGCCATGCGATTCGAGATGATTACCAAAACGTGAAGTGTGCGAGCACCAACAAAACGTGTGTCACAAGCGCAATTGAGATGGACGCTATGTCGTTCAACATCAATGAATGGACGCAATCGATTGAATTTGAGTTCGCCCTCGATGCCGATGTTTCGGTGTACCGAATCGGTATTCCAGAAGATGTTCTTGAAGACCTCGACACCGGTGAACACAGCATCTCAATGGAAGCCCTTCCCTCCGATCTGGTTCGTCTCGGCCTTGACATTGCAAGCCGTTTGGACCAGCCATTGAATCGAACGTTTGACCTTGGCGAGATTTTCGAATCGTTCTGCCCGGATTTCAGCATCTGCAACGAAACTCTGACCTTCGAATTCACCGCTGATGGGCTGATGGAATTTGTCAAACGCATTGGTGAATTGTTCACCCAGTTCATTCAGGAGGCAGCCAAGGAACTGAAGAACGCAGAGGACATTAATTTCAAAGAAATTGACATTAGTGATTTCGAAATCAAGACACGTCTCAAGGGCGTTGGTCCTCCGGACCTCACGGTGAGCGACGAGGAACCACTCAGCTTGACCCTTCAAATTCCAAAGGTGGAATTTGAACTCAAACTTGGTGGCGATTTCGGTAAAATCCGAGAAGGTGACACTTCGGGAATCCAACTTAGTTTGGTGACCGATGCCATGCGCTCGACCTTCATCGAACCAATGGCGCTGCTGATGCAAGGCATCACCGGTATGCTGACCAACAGCATCGTGGCTTGGGACGGCGTCACCCTGCCTTCAGGTGCTGATTCCGATGAGGTCATCACGATGCCTTTGACCTTCGATAGCACCCTCAACGATGAATTCGAATTGGCCGTCAACGGGCCGATCACCATCATCATGCCAAGCGGTATCACCCTCGAAAACTTGGAATCATCCCAGGGCAACATCCTCGACACCATGCTGGACGGGCGCCAACACATCGTCTACACCATTCCTGCAGGTGATGTGGAGGACACCATCACCTTCCAACTTCACTTTTCTTGGCTCTACTTCTTGGTTCAATTCTGGAAGTA
>DAPR01000065.1:59856-60183 GCA_002502605.1 Euryarchaeota archaeon UBA258 | reverse complement strand
ATGATTGGAAATGCAGAGTTCGCAGATCTTTCCGGATTCCATAGCACTGCCTTCCACGGTGAATTAGACGAGTTGAATGAGTACAACAACGCTGCTCCACCGCCGATGCCCCCATCGATGGAGAGCATCAATTCCCAACCGTTTGAATTTGCCGAGGACCCAGTGGCCGATCTTGGTGAAGAACGGTTTGATTGATCAGCCATGCAAAGCTTGGTAGATGCGTTCTGCCAAAGCAGGACCTATTCCCGGCACCGTCATGAGGTTGTCAGCAGATGCGTGCTGAATGCCTTGTCGTCCACCGAAGTGACGGAGTAAATTCTGCATCTT
>DAPR01000065.1:36830-59787 GCA_002502605.1 Euryarchaeota archaeon UBA258 | reverse complement strand
TTTCTGTGGAAGGTGTTGACAAATCGATGCGCTTCGTCCCTTGCGTGAACCAAGACGCGCCCTTTGCGATCCAAAATGATGGGTTCATGCCCGTTTCGATGAATGGTTTCCTCTCTCTTGGCTAAGGCTGCAAGTTCGAATTTCCCCAACACATCATGCTCTTTGAGCAAAGCAGTGATGGTCGAAAGATGTGTTGCACCTCCATCGATCAGCAGCAAATCCGGCCAAGAGTCTTGACGTTTCAACCAGCGTTCAACGACTTCCTTCATCATTCGTAAGTCATCCATTGCCTCGGTTTTTACCGTGTAGGTTCGATATTCCTTCTTAGCAGGCCGGCCATTTCTCAGCGTCACACTTGCACCAACCCGCTCATCACCAAGCAATTGCGCCATATCGAAGCAGACGATGTGATTGAGTTGAGGCATGCCAAGAACGGCAGCAGCATCGTTGGCAGCCCGTTGTTCCAATGAACCACTCGTGGCGTTGGCAAGGCGCGTCATTTGGATGTCGGCGTTTTGTCGAGCAAGGGTCAGTAAGGTCACCAAATCACCTCGCAGTGGCGTACGGACCTCAACCTTGGCGTCTCTTCTGCTGCACAACCACTCCTCGACACCGTCAAGCAGAGGGGTTGGGGTGAGCAACAGACGAGGTGGGCGGCGGTTGGCGTAGTGTTCCGCTACGAATTGAGCCACCGTTTCACCAAGGTCACCACGGTGAACCATTGGCCAGACTTCTTGTCCTTTGACTACCCCTTGATCAGCGTGCATCACCACCACGGCAGCCATTTCACCCTGGGCGACAATTCCGATGGCATCACAATCGCGATAGACTTTGCTTGAGACAACGTGTTGGCCTGTCGTTGCACGAACAGCACGGATGGTGTCTCGATGGGCTGCAGCTTGCTCGAAATGCATGGCTTCTGCGGCTTCATCCATGTGGACAGCTAATTCTTCCAGCAGCGCCGCAGCATCACCGTTGAGGATGCGGCGAGCGGTGTTGACCCGCTCGCTGTATCCAGTCGCATCGATGCACGGGCCGGCGCACAGGCCGATGTGCATGGACAGGCACCCTTGCGGTAACAATTCCTTGCAGTCGCGAATACCAAATTGCCTTCTCAACAATTGCATCACCTGCTTTGCAGCGCCTGCGTTTGGAAAGGGTCCCCACCGCATGCTCCCTTTAGGGGGATGCCTGGTGTACATGATGCGGGGAATTTCCTCCTTTGTCAGCACCAAATACGGATAGGATTTGTCGTCCTTGAGCATTGAATTGTAGCGAGGTTTGTGCTGGCGAATCAACTGCCGTTCGAGGATCAGTGCCTCTTCGGGGGAATTGGTGACGATGCACTCGATGTCATCGGATCGTTTGACGAGTTCTGGAATCATTTGTCGGTCGGGACTCGATGCAAAATAGGAACGGATTCGCTCGTTCAACTTCGTTGCTTTTCCAACATAAAGCACACGACCTTGGCTTGTTTTGAACAGGTAGACACCTGGTCGCTTGGGGAAATCCACCGAAGCGAGGGTGACAGGCATATTCCATGGTTATCGCCGCCCCAAAAAAAGGAACCCCTTCGCGTGAGCGTCGGTGATGCATGGGCGGCGGTGGTTAGAAAGGAGCCCCTGCATGCGTAGAGGTATGGTTGGAAGCATCACTGCTCCTCAGGAGCGTATTTTACGCTGGCTAGGAGGATTTTCTCCAACCATGGAAAAAGCGTGGGATGTGACCCGACACCTCTCCTTGCCCGGAATCAGTGAAGCCTTAGGCGTGGTTCGCAGCGCCCTTAATGCACCACTCAACGGACTTGAAACGGATGGACTCATCTTCAAACGAAAGGCCCACGTGATTGGTGGGGGTTCACGCCGAAGGCATGTCTACCACCTCACAGAACAGGGACGTGCGGTGTTAGAATCCTTGGGTGATGCCAAAAAACCCAAGAAATCATCGCGTGGCAAGTCCTACGGTTCGCTGCCCGTGCTTGGTGCAGTCCATGGTCGCCAGCATCTTGCCGCGGAAGTCATTGAGAACATCAAAGGTCAGCATTGCATGATCCTAAGTGGGCTTCCTGGCATCGGCAAGACCACAGTTGGCGGTCTAGTCAGCGAACAATTGCTCGATTCGGGAACCAATGTTCGATGGGCCCAAGTTGATGAGTTCACCGACCTTCACGCGCTGTGTGAACAATGGGGCTTTGGCGGTCCACTGCCCAAGAACAACCAGGCATTGGCGGAATATGCAGCGCTCAAATGCAAAGGGGATGTCCTCGTGATCGACGATGCACACCTTATCCCAGAACGCCACATCGCCTCCATCCGTACCTTTTGTCAACACCTTGACCAAGATCAAGTCGCTCACATGTTGCTTATTGGGCGCGAACCACTTTCCTTCCCCAAGGTGCTTCCACGGATTGCCGTTCCTTCACTTGAAGTGAAAGATGCTGCATTGCTGCTTGGCGAAACAATGGCCGAACCCGAACGCTTGCACATTGCTGAGAGCCTCGGCGGTCACCCACTTGCCATTCTCTTGCACGAAGATGGCTCTCCACTCCCAGAAGCAGGGGCGGATGTTCAATCTTATGTGGAGAACGTGGTTCTTTCCACCCTCGATAATTCCACACGCAATGGCCTTGACCACATTGTGATGGTGCCAATGCCGATTGAAGCACGAAAAGCGTTTGATTCGGAGGTGGTTGGGACCCTTGACGAGTACGCTTTCCTGAGGTGGACGGCCAATTTGGAGAAGATGGAAATCCAACATTTAGTCCGTAATGTGCGGAGATCTGCCTTGGATGAGGACACAAAGCGACAGCTTCACCGCTCCGCAGTGGAGCATTGGAAGGGGTTGGCAGAAACCGATGAGGAAAAAGTCATCCTGCTTTACCACCGAATTGCCAGCATGGATGAAGGCATCGACACTCAACTTGATGCTGAGATGGAACGGTTGCTTGAATCGCATTCCGGAGCTTTTTCAGTGCTTCTTGAACAGGCCATCAAGGTCTCCTCAATGCCATCGCATTTGCATTACCTTGCGGGAAAGGTGGCCATCGAACGGTGTGAAGTGGACCACGTACGCAGGCACATCGAATCTGTTGAAGACCCAGCAGAGCACCGCTACCTATCGCTGGGTTTGGCCATGCTTGAAGGTCGAATTCAAGACGCTGAAGAGATCATTGAAACCGGGTTGTCATCCACCAATCAAAAAGACGCCAACAGAATGGCCCTTGCAGCAGCATCCCGCCGACTGGACGATTGCGTGTTCGGTGAAAGCGATGCTGAATTATCGAAGCAAGTCAAGCATTATCTCTCCAAAGTTAAGATTCCAGAAAACGATCCAGAAGAGCGTTCGGTGACGCTTGTCGCATTGTCCATGATTCAGCACGCACTCGCCCTTCGAGAAGGTGACTTTGTCAAGGCCAGCCGGCTGCGCGAATCGCTTGCTGGCATCGGTGGCTTGACGCAACCTTTGCTTCAGGGCATGACGGCCAAAGCCTTGTTGTTGGAAGCTGATACCGACCAAGCCCTGAACGCAAGCATCGAACATCTCGAGCAAGCCATTGAGCAACAAAACAGCACTGTTCGTGCCAATGCGCTGCGTTTGTCATTGGTTGAACACACCCTCGAGCGAAACTCGCTCAAGGCCTCAGAAGTGTTTGCGAAGATCGAAGAACCACAATCCACCTCAGGCAGTGCGACGCTGCATCGATTGCACGCACGCTGGTGGACGTGTAAGGCAAAGTTGCAGCCAAACATGCGCCGAATCGCTTTGAGAGAAGCCATCACGCAGCACCGGGCAGCAGGCTGCCCTCGAGCGGCAAAAACCCTCGAATTGCAGCTTCATTCGTTGCTGTGATCTCAGAGTTCGGCACCGATCAATGTCTTGGTGTCAGCAATGCCGTCGATGACGCGAATCTCTTCGACGATGCAGCGCGTGAGCGTGTACTCGTCGTCTGCTTGAACACGGGCAATGAGGTCGTATTCGCCAAACAGCATCCAGCGGTCTGTGACAAACTCGATGCCATCAAGGGTGGCACGGACATCATGTTCTCGTCCTGGTTGCGTTGTAATCAATACAAATCCTATCGCCATATCTTCACCTCAATATTCAACCGCAATCAGCGTCTGAGTTTCCTTTACACCGGAAATCTGTCGGAATTCCCGCATCAGCATGGAAGTTAACTGGCCTGCGTTTTCAGAACTGACCCTTACAAGAAGGTCAAATTCACCATAAAGAGCGTGCACTTCCGCAATCGCCGTGTGCTCAGCAAGGGCAAGGTAGACCTCACGTTCATGCGAGGGTAGAGTTTTGAACAGCACAAAAGCCTCAGGCATAACTCGCCCAATGCCACTCCAGCCTTATTGGTTGCGAACTAAAATCATAGGCATCGTTTCTTGAAAAGAAGGACATGAAGCCGAACCCTTGAAGTGCGTTTGACCAAACCTTGGAACATGGACAGCACCGTGCATCGTCATTGGTCAGCATTCGTGCTGGTGGGATTGTTGCTCTGCATGCCCCTTGCAACGGTCATTCCTCCAGCCGATGAGGCATTCACTGAAGAGGCCATCCAAGCAGAGCATGCTTCAGCACGCGCCCAAACGACATGGTCAGGCACCGTCACCGTCACCACCTCCTATACCGTGGCGGTTTTTGATGAACTGATCGTCAGTGCGTGCACCCAGATTGAACTCGGTGCAGGAGCTCGAATTTATATCGATGGGCGGTTAACAGTTGAGGGCACAAACGCATGCCCCGTTGTGATGTATTCCTTTGCAAGTTCGGATCACGAGGGCCTTCAATTCAACAGCAGTTCGAACGGTCGTGGCTCGATCATTGACAATTTGACGATTGAGGATTCGATTTACGGCGTCACGATTTATGGGAGCAATCCGGTGTTTTCCAATCTGACCATCTTGAATCCCGATCGAGTCGGCGTCGATTTGTTCAGCAGCGCAGCACCGATCATTCACGATCTCTACATCGACCAAGCAGGTCGAATGGTTCCATTCCAGAACGACTGGCGCTACGGGCTTGGGCTCTCGATTGGTGCAGGATCAACGCCAATCGTTGACGGTGCTTACTTCACTGACCATTTGACGCGTGCCATCAACATCTGGGGCGGTTCAGGCGGTCTTCTGCGCAACATCGTCATCGACAACATCAGCGGTTCAACCTGGTCGGTGGCCGCAGGCGTTTGGGTCGAGGACAGTCAACCTCTCCTGACCAACATCACCATCGATAAATCAGACAACGGAATTGTCATTCGACACGTCGACGATGGGGGTTACACACGTGCAGTTGTCAAGGACGCAACCGTCTCCAATTCAATGTACAGAGGGGTCTATGTCGACAAATTGAACCACAGCAATTACAGCAATTATGAAACGGCAGATTTCACCAACCTTACGGTTCGAGGAACCGGTGGCCCTGGTGCAACCACGTCGAACATTGGTTCCGCAGCCATTGACGTGAACGCAACGGGTGCCTGGTTCGAAAACACATTGGTTGAAGACTCAACCACCGTCGGTGTACGGTTGTATTTTGTCGACAGTTCCACGACATTCCGAAACTTAACCGTCCTTGATTCAGGGGACCCCGGAGAGGGTCCACATGAAGCAGGTGTTGCGGTCCGTTCTTCCTTTTTCGCACCACATTTTGATGGATTGACCGTTTCAGGTTCAGTCGGGCCTGGTGTTGCATCCACCTCTGGTGGGGCCATGCAAGGTTCTGATTGGAACCTCCATAACAACACAAAGGATGGTCTATTCATCGATAAAGCAACCGTGATAGTGGACGGGATGAACCTTGATTCGAATGGCGAATCAGGCGCCCATGTTTATGATGCAAGGTACGTGACTTTCGAAAACCTCACCGCCAGTGACAACGGCGCAGATCCAGCAACCGCATCAATCGGCGACCAAGCAGGTCTTTACTATCAAAAATCAAACGACATTGAAACATCCTCAGGCGACGTGGCCTGTTGGAACTGCACCGTCACTGGTTCGACTGGACCAGGAGTCTATGCTTTGAATTCAGTCGATCTTTGGATGTATGACCTTACCTTGTTCGACAACAACCCCGCCATGTCACCGCTCATGGTCGACAACGAAGGGCTAACCCTCGGCCAACAAGGCGGGCGCGTTCATATTCATGGGGCAGACATCAGCTTAGAGGGTCCAGGTGTTCCTGCAATTTCACTCGAGCACGCTGCTGCAGATATGGATTCGATTGTCCTTTCAGGAAACCACAGCGGTATCGAATGGAACGCGGACAACAACGGAAACTACCCTTCCAGCCTCAGCAGAACTGAGTTTTCTGGTGCCAACACCTGCTTGACGCTCATCGACCACGTCGCTCTTTCAGGGTACGGCAATACCTTTTCTGCGGAGTGCACAGGCACCATTCTTTTGCAAAACAGCCAAGTCAATTGGTCCTCGCTCACCGACGCCACTGGATCCCATGCTCTGCAACTCGACAGCACCTCGACCTTGCATTTGCATCAACCATCAGGCGTTGACCTCAGCCTTGCGACCATAGCATCAGGTGCTCACATCGATGTTGCCTGGGACATCACGGTTTGGGTTGTGAACACAGTCAACAACGGCATACCAAGCGCCAATATCAATGCCAACTTCACCTCGTTTGAGCCATCATTGCAGGAAACGACCAACGATCTTGGTTATGTTGACTTGCCAAATTTTGTTGGCCAACGCTGGACCAACACCGGGGCATCGAGCCACAACATCGTCGAGATTGACTGTGGCTACGACAGCGTTTCCAACACCACCAGCGCTGTCCTCGACCAAGACCGTTTCATCAATTGCGTCCTCCCGCTGGAGAATCAACCTCCATTCCTCATTTGGGACACACCGTTGGACAGCATGGTCTACCCTTCCCAAGGCGCCGTTCTGTTCAACGCCTCTCACTCTTGGGATTTGGACAACGATCCTCTTGTGTGGGCATGGACCAGTGACCTCGATGGCAACATCGAAGATTCCTGCCTCGTGAGTTGGGATGGCCCGAACAGCCCGGCTGACGGCGTACCGTTCACGGCTAACGTCAACGACAATTGGTCCTGTGAACTGTCTGATGGTATCCATATCATCACATTGAGCGTTTGCGATGATGCTGCGCATTGCGTTACTGAGCAGAGAGTCATAGAACTGATCAATCAAGCACCAATCATCGTGCTCAATGTTGAACCGGCCCTCTCGCCTTGGTCTGAATTAATCATTCCAAGAACACAACATGTCATGTTCAACATTTCAGGCACCTATGATCTTGAGAACGATCCACTGGTGTGTTGGGTGGAACGTTCCTACATTTTCGCTGAAGTGGAAGCCACCACGTGCCCCAACGAATTATGGATGAACCTCACCATGGAGGAAAGCGTCCCATCAACGTTTGAGGTCGTGATTTACGCCTTTGACAACATCAACCCCCCCACCGAGTACCGAATTCCTGTTGAACTGTACAATGAGGTTCCAGAACCCGTATTTGAAGTCCAACGAGCAGAAAACAGCAGTGAAAGCTTGGTTGTGTTCGACGGAACGGCAACCATCGATCCCGAAGGGGACGCCCTCGAAGTTGAATGGTGGTCGAGTTTGGATGGACAACTCGCTTGGTCGAATGAAGCGAACGCTACCTACTGGGAAGGATACCTCTCACGAGGCGTTCACTCCATCGAGATGCGAGTGGTCGATGATCGGCCCGAACACATCAACTCAACCCAGACCACATCCATGCTTTTGACCGTGACCAATTCGTTGCCCAAAGCCAGCATTGGAACCCCTCTCGACACACAAACGTACACCTCTTCTGAGACGATATGGTTCTCTGCCAACGGGTCTGGAGACTTCGATGCGGCCTGCTCAACCTTCCCAATCAATGGCTCATGGCACTGCGCCGAACGCCAACCGTTCGCCGGCTCAGAATACCTTGTCGTCATTTGGTCGAGTGATCTCGATGGACGCCTGTCGCCGGAAGGTGAAGACTGGTTGATTTTTGATGGCCGTCTTTCCGCAGGCACCCACAGCATTTCGCTTAGTTTGGACGATGGCATCAACGAACCTGTTGTGGTCTCAAGAACCGTTGAAGTGTCTGCCTCAGCACCAATGTTGGACCTTGTATCACCGGTTGATGGTGAGATCTTCCGCTCTTCAGATCCTATCTTTTGGAACGCTGTTCAATCCGTTGATTTCGATGGCGACAATTTCACACTCACCGTGCGCAGTGATTTGCTCACAGAGCCTCTTTTGGATGCTGCCGATCCCAGTCAAACGCACATCAGCAATCTCAACGCTGGAACCCACGCCATTGAGATTACACTTGAAGATGAAACTGGTTTGGCCTCAAGCACGTTCATCACCCTTACAGTGGGTCAATCCGATCCGGTTGCCGTCATGGTCACACCTATCAATAGAGACTCAATCGAAGCAGGTCAACCGGTGGTGCTGAGTGAAGAATCAACCGATGCAGACGACGATATGGTGACGAGAGAATGGAGGCTATGGGCGCCTAATGGAACCTATACTGTGCTCTCAACGATGAGCATCGATCAAATCTATCTCACGCCTGGTGAACAAAAAATCTCGCTGTACATCCGGGACAGCAGAGGCGGTGAGGATGAACGCTTTGCCAATGTGACTGTGCAATCAAGCCTGCCTCGTCTGTCGAACTTGGTCTATACGCCAACCTCTTGGACCGCTGGAGAATTGACCACATTCAGCGTATCGGTCGCCATGGAAGACTTAGATGGTACGACCAAAGATGTGCGAATGACGCTAAAACACGACCTTCAAGTTTGGGAGATGAACCTCACTGACCCCGACGGTGATGGCGTTTGGACTGCGAGCATTGAGGTGCTTGCAGATGGTCCAGGCCGACCGAACCTGAAGGTCATCGCAACCGATGGCGTTGGTGATAATGCCAATGTCGAGGTGCTCAGTGTGACGTTGACCATTGAGGACCCCCCAACCGACAACCGACCTCTGCTTCTCATCGGGGCTGTTGTGGCTTTCATTGTCGCCCTTACCGCTGGCGCGGTCGTGCTCCAACGGCGCAAGACCCGCTTTGCTGAATTGGACCTCATCGAATCGTGGGATGCTTTCGGCTCGGTCAAGGAGGTTGTCAAATTGGAGGATTCAGCACCGCTCGAAGGCGGGGCTGTAGACGGTGCTTCGGAGGTTGAAGCAGAACAAGATGGCACTGCTGAAGAGCCAAAGCCATTGACTGGCGCCGACCTCGATTGGGACAACGTGTGACGGGCCACATCCTGTGCTTTGCTCATCGACGGGTCAATTTGTACACCGAGGAATAGAGATTTGAAAGGCCTCGGTCTTTCTCATCTTCAAGCTCCAGTTGCTCGAGCAGTTCGATCTCAAACCCAGTTGAAAACAACCGATTAACCTCTTCATCTGGGAGGGAAAACGGAGGTCCTTGCATCTGCTCTTGTGGATAGGCAAAGGTGATCATCAGCCCAACCGAACCTGGTTTGCAGAGGTTTCGTATTTGCTCAACATAGGCTGGTCGAACAGAAGATGGAAGAGCGACCAGCGCTGCACGATCGTACCACGAAGTGCATGGTGCCAGAGACGTTGGGACTGAAAAAAAGTCACCACAAAGGATGGTGTTTGGCCCTGAATTCAGCCGCTTGAATTGACCAACCGACTCAACTTCAGGCGTGTTGCCCGCCTCTTCAAAGAAAGCCTCGGCCGCTGGCAAAACCAATTCGACCCCAATCACGTCGTGTTCTTGCTGAGCAAGCCAATGCATATCGACGCTTTTTCCACACAACGGCACAAGGACGGTACCACCATGTTGGACATTGAGGGTCGGCCAGTGTTTTTCCAGCAAGTCATTGACGACGGACCGGTGAAACCCAATCTGTTGATTGGACCAGCGTTGATGCCAGATGGTCATGAGCGATCAACTCAAGCTTGCTCAGGGAGGTCACCATTGGTCGAATCAGGGTTTGCATCGCGACCACCCCACGGAGTGCGGGTTCGGTGGAGGCCAACTCGTCGTGCGAAGAGGAATTTGAAATTCTTCCAACCGTCGCCCCATGTGTGAATCTCTGCTTCGCCAACCCGAGGCCTATATGGCACTGAAATTTCAACGGCCTTGTCCTTTCCAAGCACTCTTCGCGCTAGAATCTTCATCTCTTCAGAAAGTGGCATGCCGTCGTTGGTCGGACGCATTGCTTCATTGTCAAAAATCGACTTCCTGAACACCCACATGCCTGATTGAGAATCTTTGATTCCATAACCAAACAGCAAGCGAGCGGTGAATGAAAGCGCCCAGTTTCCAAAGCCGTGAATGCCAGGCATAGAGCCTTCTTCAGCAAGGGAAAGACGGTCACAGGTGATGAAATCAAGGTCGTCGTCAAGCAAGCGCTTGACTAGTGTAGGGACAAGTTCTGCTGGGTAGGTGCAATCTGCATCCATGGTGACGATGATGTCGTTCTTGGCCACATCAAAACCTGTTCGATAGGCTCGTCCGTATCCTTTGCGATCTTCAAGATGGACGCGAATTTTCTTCTCCAATCCAATTTCACGGGTGCGATCGCTGGAGTTTCCATCGACGATCATAATTTCGAGGTCTTTGCACCATCCACGAGGGATTGCGTCGAGGGTTGGGCCCAAGGCCTCCTCTTCATTTCGAGTTGGAAGAATCACCGTAACGGTGACAGGGAGTTTTTCGCCCATGATTTCTGCGACCATCACAACCCCCTTGAAAGCATTGGAACGAGAATTTGATTCTTAGGGGTCTTCAATACGGTGACATTGAAACCGAAGCACACTTTCGTTGCGTTATGCACATCGCCATGGTGTCCGGTGAATACCCCCCCCGATGGGGTGGTATTGGCTCTGTTGTGTTCCATCTTGCAGGCCACCTCGCTGCTCGTGGACACCGAGTGAGCATCATCACTCGAACTCACAAAGACAGGGCTCCACCTCAACAAGGCGTTTCGGTGATTGAAGTTCCTTGGCTGAAAGCTCCAATGGCGTTCACCCGTTCCTACGGGAAGCATGCCTTACTTGCTCTCAAGCACCTGCATAGTCGAGAGCCGGTTGATGCCATACATATTCATCTTCCTTTGGCATCTTTTACTCGGAAGGAATTCAGATTTATGGAAGAACATATCGCTCCAGTTTGTTCATCTCTCCATGGTTCATGGTTGGGGGAGAAGCAAGGTGTGATTCGGGCAGCTAAGGCGAAAGAATCCGCTACTTGGAGAAATCCAAACGACCTTGCTATCAGGCTGACGGGTAAGTATTATTCCAAGTATGAAAGAGCAGGAATACTCGAATCAAGTGTGTGTGTTGCTAATTCTAAATCCACTCTTTCAGAGTTCGAAGAATGGTATGACCCCTCGAAAGATTTCAGATGTGAAGTCGTTTTGTGGGGTTGCGATCATAAGGTCTTCAGGCCACCAAATCAGGATGATGAAGAGGAACAATTGAGTCATGAGAAGTTACGTAAAAATTATGATTGCGATGATGAATTAGCTTTGAGTTACATGCCTGAAACCAAAACTCCAATGATTTTGGCAGTTGGAAGATTAGTAGCTAGAAAGGGTTACATGACTTTAATCAGGGCCTTGCCTAAGATTCTAGAAAGCCATCCAGGCGCCCGACTCGTCGTTGTTGGAAGAGGTCATATGAAGAAGCGTCTTCTAAAAAATGCCCGCAAATTAGGGGTGGAACATGCTTTATTTATTCGAAGCAGCATGTCTTTTGATGACTTAGCACAACATTTCCGGTCTGCGGATTTAGTTGTATACCCTTCATACTACGAAGGCCAAGGCTTGATTCCATTGGAATCATTAGCCAGTGGAACTCCAGTTGTCACAGTGAACCAACCCCCGTTGACAGAGATGATTGACACGACTGTTGGGGATCTGTTCAACTCGGGAGACCCCGGTGATTTAGCCAAAGCAGTGTGCCGTTGCCTTGCGGATCCAAAGGGGCGAGTGGAGCAAGCGCAACGTGGACGTGAACGTGTGCTCTCAATGTACACCTACGAGCACAATGCTGAGGCCTACGAAGCAATCTATGCCTCGGCGATCAAAACTGAATCCAGTTAACCTTCTACAGCATTCATCAGCCAGCGACTTGGTACATTCAAGAGCAACTGTAGGTGTCGCTGCCCTCGGGTAGTGTTCATAGGCACACCGCCTCTTGGACAACCATGCTCGCGAAGCGCGTGGTGGCCTTGCTGCTGGCCGCGCTCATGCTTTGCTTCGTTCCTCCGGCTGTTGCAGACGATGACATCCAGAGCGCCTCCCCCCTTACCGATGGGGTGACGTCAAGCGGTTATGTCTGTGATCCAGATTGCGATGCGGGCAACGATCGGGCTGATTTCTGGAAGATTGAGGCCAAAAAAGGCGACATCGTTCAAATTTCATTCTCAGGAACGATGAACGGGCCAGCATGGTGGTGCATTGGCGATGGTTGGCAGGGTCGAGTCTCCCTGCTCAACGCACAAGGTGGCACCATCGTCGATTCCTACGTGGACGATAATGCCGCTTCAAAGACCCTCTCAACCACCGTTGCAAGCCAAAGTTTCGTCTACTTCAAAATCAAAGCAGACGACTCATGGTGCAACGACGGCTTTGATTACACCATCACACCATCAATTGACAAATCAAACCGAGACACAGATGAAGACGGGTTTGTCGACATCGATGACGATTGCGATGATGTGGTAGGGTCTTCCACCAACGATCGGAACGGTTGCATTGACACCGATGGTGACGGTTGGTCGGACCCTGAAACGGGTTGGCTTGCACAAAATGGAGCCGACGCGTTCTATCTTGAACCGACCCAATGGCTCGACAGTGACAACGATAACTACGGTGACAATCTGGACGGCTTCGAAGGTGATCATTGTCCATTCCGTCGCGGATATTCCACCATGGACCGCTTTGGTTGCCTCGACTCAGACGGCGACGGGTATTCTGATGATGACCCTGGTGGCCTTGACGGTGTGACCGCTTGGTTCGCCCACCCGGCCGGCCTAGGGGATGCATTCCCAATCGATGAAACACAATGGAACGACACCGATGCAGATGGGTATGGTGACAACTGGGCTGAAGAATCGTGGAACACAACACGACTTGGTTGGGGCATTGGCTCTTATTTCTTCAACGCCTCAACGCCGGATGCATGCCCCTTCATCACCGGAACATCAAGTGGGGACCGTTACGGTTGCACCGATTCGGATGGCGACTCCTACTCAGACGGTGATCTGAATTGGACAGTAACCAACGGTTCAGATGCCTTCCCATTCGAAGAGTCCCAATGGCGCGACCGAGATTATGACGGCTGGGGTGACAATCAGAGCGAAGGAGCGAATCTTATCGATGATTTCCCAGACAACCCAACGCAATGGCTTGATACCGATGAAGACGGCTGGGGCGACAATCAAACCTACGGCGCCTCGCAAATCGACGATTTCCCATTCGTCCCGTCTCAATACAGGGATACGGATGGCGATGGGTTTGGTGACAATCTCGACGGATACGAAGGAGATGTATGCGTCTTTTCATCGCCTGAAGAGGTTGAATCAGGCTGGATTTCTTACATCGACCGCCTCGGGTGCAGGGACACCGATGAGGATGGTTTTTCCAATCCAACCAACGATTGGATTGCCCACCCCGCTGGGTTTGCAGACGCCTTCCCTGAGGATGAAAGCCAGTGGTATGACACCGATGATGATGGCTATGGAGACAACATCGAGTATTTTGACGGACAGACGCTTCGTGACGCCTACCGTGGCGATGGTTGTCGAACCACTGAAGGGTCTTCGACCTTCGACCGTTGGGGCTGTCCTGACAGTGACCAAGACGGATGGTCGGACCCAACAAACGCATGGCTTGCCAGTCCGGGTGGCCGGGGCGACGCTTGGCCAATGGACCCCTCACAATGGCATGATCTCGATGGCGATGGCCGTGGAGATAATCCGCGTGGGACCACCGCAGATGTGTGTCCAGACCAAGCAGGAACCTCCGTCGGACCTTCTTCGGGAGGTGACCGCTGGGGCTGTGCTGACACCGATGGTGATGGCTGGTCGGACCTCGGTGATGCCTTCATTCACGAACCAACCCAATGGCGAGATTCCGATGGTGATGGATACGGTGACAACGATGATGGAAATCAAGGCGATGCTTGCCCTGAAACTCGGGGCACCTCAATGCTTGACCGATTAGGATGCCGAGACACCGATGGCGATGGTTGGTCTGATCCAACCTCCTCATGGGAAGCCCATCCAGTGGGTCCCGCAGATGCCTTCCCTACTGAAGCCCTGCAGTGGCGAGACCTCGATGGTGACGGATTTGGGGATGTGCCACTGGGTGCCTTCAGAGACGACTGTCCTGAACAGGCAGGCACGTCGATAAGGGACGTCCAAGGATGCGTGGACTCGAACAACGATGGTTGGTCAAACGAGTATGGAGAATTTGCAGCAGCCGTTGCGATTCTCGGTGAGAGCCCTGAAGCTTCGTGGCTGACCTACCTCGTCATCGGACTTGGCTTCATCGTTGGAGCAGCAGCTGCCCTCATCGTTCGTTCCGGTCGAGAGGATCCAGACCTCGAAGATGCATTGTTTGAAGAAAAACAATCCCGAACGCTTGAAGAAATGAGCCAACCTTTGGCTCAAGACGGCATGATTCCATTGCAGGATTTACCTCCGCTTCCAGTTCCAATGCCAGTCGCCGAGGAGGTGAATGAAGGTGCTTAGCGAGCGTGGTCGAGGCATTGCATTGATGCTCGTGCTATGCTTGAGCATGGCAGCCCCTTTGGGACTCACCGGGGTTGCAAGCGCTGAAGAAACTGCAGTGGACGAGGCCTTGGAGGCAGAGGGGCTCAATCTCATCGCCTTGCGCAACGATACGCTGGACCTGAATCAAGATGGAGAGCCAGACGCCATTCGAGTGGTGGTCATCATGAACACAACAAAGGAATTCACCAACATCGAACTGCGGTTGTATGGCGTGCACAAAGACCGAGAAGTTCACGATTCCCAAACGATGTCCTTCTCGGGCCAATCCAACGCGAGCATTGTCTATGATGCTTGGGCTAAAGGCGAACATGCTCTTCGACTTGAACTGGTCAACCAAGACGGGGAAACCATCACCACCATTCAGTTGCCGACATACGTGCTCCAACCTGCTTTGAAAACGCCCGAGATCACGCTTGATCTTGAAGCACCAAGTTGGATTGAAACAGGTGATTCATGCTCCATTGACCGCATCTTTGCAGACCAGACCGGTCCTCGGTATTCAGCTGCTGGTGTCAGAACCTTTTCAGGAGCCCCATTCACGGTGCTCGACAACCAAACTTCACTCAATTGTTCTGATTGGCCAGCAGGCGAATACATGCTCAAGGAGGCCTACCGCAACGACCTCGGTCAAACCGCTGAATCCTGGTTAAACCTCACCATCAACAACCGTCCGGCCCCTGCTTTTTCCTTCAACGTGAAAGGCAATGGAAACTCGACAGATGAGGCGTGCTTGATCACCATGATTCCGAACATGGCAGGTGTTGATTTTTCCTCTTTTGACAAGGTCTGGTCCGTTCAAGGCCAACAACTGCCTGGCACTGAAAGCAACACTTACGATTGTTCTGTCCTACCAGCAGGTGTGCATCTTATCAGCCTCGAAGTGATTAACAATGAACAAATTCGAACAGTGCACGGATTAAATCTGGTTCGTCAACCAGGTGAAAACTTGACCCAAGAGGAATCAGAAGCCCTGCCAAGCCGATCGTTTGGTGACGATACCGAAACGGAATCGGTCGGATGGTATTCAATTGGAGCACTCGGACTCATAGTTGCGTTCATCGTGTTTTTCATGCTCGTCCGGGTTAAGGATGAGGAGGAGTATCAAGGCCTTCGCTCGCTTGGCCCAACCCCGACAATTCTCCCCGATGGGTCACCCGATCCTGAAGGATTACCGACCACAACCGACGACACAGGCACCCTTTGGCGCCAACATCCCGATGGAAGCATGGATTGGTGGGACCCAGAACTTCGCATCTGGCACTCATGGTGATATTTTGCTTGAAATATTGACCACGATTGCTGCTGTCATTGGTTGGTCTCTTCTTGGCCTTGTCGCACTTTCAGTGCTCATTTGGCTGGTGAGGGTCCGACCACGCAAGCCCCAATTGGACGCTGATTGGAATTCCGACTGTGAATTGACAACCACCGCTGAAATAACAGGGAGCACCATTCGCTACACCAACATCAGGGATTTCTTCTGGCGCACCACACGCGACCGCGATGAAGCCTGGCAGGACACGCTCGAGGTCGATGCTGACGAAATCAAGGACGTCTGGTTTGTCGTTGACCATTTCCACAGCATTCACGGGCTAGCCCACACCTTCCTCACCTTCGAATTCAACGACGGCACCTGCCTTTCCTTTTCGTTTGAAGCTCGGCGGAGAAAGGGGCAACGCTATCACCCTTGGAATGGATTATGGCGCAATTTTGAACTCTACCTCTTGGTCGGATTCGAACACGATGTCCTGGCACTGCGAACCAACGCCCGAGGCCACAAGGACTACCTGTTCCGCGGCATCACTCCACCTGGAAAAGAGAAAGCCTTGCTGTTGGCACTGACCAATAAAGCAAATTCGCTGGCAGAAAAAGGTGAGTGGTACCATTCCCTTTTGACCACCTGCAACACCTCCATTGTGAGCATGGTGAACCGTATTACACCTGGCCGAGTGCCATTTACTTGGAGAAATTTTTTCCCCGGCTACACGCCCCGAGCTGCTTACAACCTTGGCTTAATCGAGGATTGGGGCGGCTTTGAACAAACGCTTGAACAAGGTCGAGTCGATCAAGTCGCCCTCAAGTGGGATGGCCAAGGTTCCTACTCTGAAATGCTGCGGGATTACCTTCCTAAAGGCCCACTTTGAGGTGTTGCTCTCTGCCTATTGGCCCGCTTACGGAGTTTCGATGCAGATGAGAACTGCTCCCTGAGTGACATCCAGTTGGATGGTTGAGGCAACAGATCGATTGTTCAAGCCTCGTGTTCCAGGCTTGAATTCTTCATTGTCCAGAAGCCACGAACACCCCTTCAAGCTGACGCCATTCGATGGCTCAAAAGCGAACAGGGAAACACGGCTTCCAATTTCTATAGAGTCGAGGATAAGTGATGTATTCTTCACGCATTTGATCCTAGAGGTGCCGATGTGGAGCGTCGTGTTTTCGGGCGCCTCAAACAAAGCAAAGTAGGCTGCAATCTGGTGGCCAAGTTCCCCGCCCTCAATACCAATGACATCGATCGATTGACTTGCGTGCCGGGCTGCGTGATGGAGTGCCTTTGACAAATCGCTGTTCTCTTGGTTTTTGATTTCAATCCATTCGATGGTCTTGTTGAGTTCAGAATAGCGCCCACGGTCTATGCTGTCCATGTCGCCAATAACCCTGTGCGGTTCCACCCCGCGTTCTAAGCATTGGTCAAGGGCTCCATCGCATGCTATGATGACATCAGCTTGGTGGACAAGGGGTTTCCACACCGATTCAATTGGCCATGCTCCATTGGCACAAATGAGCCAGTTTAATTCGGCCATGGACTGAGCAAGAGGGGCTCATTTGTCAAGTTCTCCCTAGGAGAATTTGCCTCTGAGATGGCAGGTCTCCACCTGACCCCCTACGGGGGTCATGATGGGCTTTTTTCGACAAGCGTTTTCAAGGAGGGCGGGTGTCAAGGTTCCATGGCCGTTGAGCGCAGCGTATCTTTCCCTACACTTGCGCTTGCGCTCACCGTTCTTTTTTTGATTCAATCCATGGCGCCCTTGGTGGCGAACGCACCGGATGAGAGCGTGCTTGAAGAAGACCGGGAAATTATGCCAACGAGCGCCCATGTGCCCTTTTCAAACGGCTTTGGGCATGACTTTGCTGGCAGCATAATCTCCTTTGACGGCCTTGACCAAGGCGAAGTTCGTGAGGAATCTGGGCTGAACCTCTGGAATGAAGCCGTGCTGCACCAGTTTGAGAACATCACCCCGGGAACACCAGATATGGTGTTGAATGGCCGGGAGAAAATGAATTTCTGCTGGAGCACCCTCGAAGGTGAAATTCACTATGCAAGCCAGACCTACACAGGATCGTGGTACGATGCAGTGGTGGATACGGTGGCTCCAAGCACAGAAGAGACACTGGTTGATTGCGCTCTCGCCATCAGCGAAAATGGTCGTCCATACATCATGTACGCCGATGGGGCTGACATCAAGGTCGCCCGTGTAGCCTATGAAGGCCAAGTTTACTTCGAGACCACATGGCTCACAAGGACCATTGTGGAAGACGTGAACCCGACAGATTTCAGGCTGGATTTGCGCCAAAATGAACTCGAATGGGGCGTGTTCCGAGACGGAAATGGCTCTTTGTGGCAACTCAACTACAGCGGAACACGATGGTCGCACGATCTTCTTGATGCTGGTCCAATCGGACAAGACATCGAACTTGCCATCGACGAACATGAGGTCGCCCACGTTGCTTACGCCGCACCCGAGGCGGGTGAAATTCGCCTGATCCGTGTGGATGGTTCAGATTACGACCATCGAGTGTTGCTCCGAGATGCAAACGTAAAATCACATATTGGGATGGGATTGGACGCAAATGCATTGGAGCAGGTCGTGACCGTGGTGGGCCAAGACAGCAACATCACTTTGCAACTCTTGCGTAGCCTCTCAGGCCAAGACACAGGACGAATCAATCCAACACCATCAACAACAATCCTCGGTGCCCAAGACGCCATCGAGGGCTCAATGGTGATGGCCGACCTGAACGGAGACGGCTTTGACGACCTCATCATCGCAGAACCTGATCATGACGGGAACGCTACCAACAGCGGCCGAGTCATGGTTCGCTACGGTTCCACAACCGGTGTCGGGGCAACGAGCAACGTGACATTCCGTGGGGATACCGCAGATGGTTGGTTTGGTATGGGTCTGGCAGCGGGTGACTTCAACGGCGATGGGTTTGATGACCTCGCTATTGGATCGCCTGGTTGGAACGAAACCAGCAGTGATTTGGCCAATGCCACTGGAATCGTCGAAGTGTTCCTAGGGAATTCAAGTGGAATTGAAACAGACTCATGGTGGAACTTTAGCGGCGAAGCAGGTGAACAAATGGGATGGTTGCTCTCAACTTCTGAATCAATGAACGGCGATTCAATGGCCGACCTCATTGTCCAGGCCCGTGGCTACACTGAGGACATCACGCAGAGCAAAACCATACATGGAAAATTATTGATCTTCAAAGGCGATGAGTCAGCGATGGTCCATCTTCGAAACATTACTCAAACGAAAGAAGGGCCAATGTTCGGCCAAACTTTAGCCGCAAACGGTGACTTGAACGGGGATGGTATGAGCGATTTGCTTGTTGCCAACACAGGGGATTTCGATAACCCTCTAGGTTACAGCTCCGTTGAAATCTTCTTTGGAGGGGCCAGCGGATACAATGGGACCTTCGATCAAAGCATCATTTCTTTGGAACAGGGACAACTGTTTGCCTCCTCGATCAATTTCGTAGGCGACGTCAACGCAGATGGCTTTGATGATTTCATGTTCTCAGAACCGTTCAATGGTTCAGGGTACAGAAGTGGACAGATTTGGGCGTATTACGGGTCATCTGAAGGGGTCAGTTCATCGGTTCCAAACTACACTCTAGCACCCGGTGTACCAAACGCTGTGCTTGGAAGAACGATTGTTCCGGCCGGCGATGTCAATGAAGATGGCTATGATGACGTATTGATGATGCAGGCATCGGGCACCAGCGGCAAGGTCGAATTGATTCTTGGTTCACTGATTGGACTGCGCGCTGACTGGGAACTCTTGGCCGCAGGTCAACCAGGCCAAGAGATTGGTCTGTTGGCAGCAAGCATGGGTGACCTTGACGGAGATGGATTGAGTGAAATTGTTTTGAGCAGTCGAGATGAATCCTCTTCACCATACACCCTTGCCTACCAAATACACTCAGAACGGGACTGGGATTCTTCTTCCTTCTCATACAGCGGAGACTTGACACAACTTGATTTGAGCACTTCAGCACGCGGTGAAACGAGCATGTTCCTGACCTTTGAGAACAACGCTTCGCACTTCATTGAGCATGTGGATGACACGACTCCAACCGGATTTTGGATGGACACAACGGTGATCCCAAGCAGCAATCAATCGCAAAGGTATGCATTCATCACCACCGAATCCGGACGGCCGATTCTTGTCGAAGCAAACGCCGTTGATGGATTGATTCATCGCTCCATTGTCGGTCACACCGCGGTCCAACAACCCCTTCTCACAACAGGGCAATTTGGAGAACACCTCGGCTCCGGACTCGATGCACTAGGTCAACAACGCCTTGCTTACGGATCAATTGGAACCAGTCAACTCTTTGCCTCAATTGAATCTGAAAGTGGATGGACGAATTCCATGATTCGCTCCTCAATTTCGCTTGATGGGCCGGTCTCAATGATGACCCAAGGGCTCGAATCACAAAACAACGAGACGGTCGTGATCTACCGAGATGCTGCCAATGATGAACTTGAATTGGCTCGCCAGCCAGCAGGTGACTCAACGTGGACCATCGAGAGTTTTTCCACAATTGGAAGTGTTGTTTCCGAGCAACAAGCCTCAGCGTACCTTGCGGATGGCTCCTTGGCCGTTCTTTTGGTGATGGACGATGGAATCACTTCCAACCTCTCGCTTTGGGTCATGAATGAAACGGATGTGATGGTCCACAACATCACCAGCCTGACCGACCTTTCCTCTGACCTCAGATTAGCAATTGGCAATGACGGCACCATCATGGCAGCTGTTCTGACCTCAACAGGTGGACTTAACGTCCATGAACTAGCACCAAATGCAACAAATTGGACAAGTTCAACACTGGCCCAACCTTCTGGTGGTTTGAACCAATACAATCTGGATTTGGTTGGTGGTCAATCACCAATGCTTGCCGTTCGAAGCGACGCTGCAACAGCCTCGTTGTATTCGAGGACCAATGACACACTTTGGTCAGCGTTCGGTTCTCAACCCGAATCAAATCTAGAAGGCGCATGGGACCTCATTGTCCTCGACGATCACTATGTGATGCTCACCAGCACAGGAATGGGCAACGAATTGACATGGAACTCCATCTCCAAGGAAGCATCGCACCACAACAACAGCACCTGGTCAAGCCTTGCTTTCGGCTACCTCGCCGCAGGCAGTCAAACCGGCGCTGAAGTGGACGCCAACGGGACCATTCACCTCTCTTGGTGGGATGATAACCTCGATGACGTCGGCGTTCTGCGCTTGTACAAAGACAGCGACCGAGACCTGATCTTTGATTTGGTTGATGACTTGCACTTGCTCGGCAATCAATGGTCGGACAGCGATGGGGACAACTTCGGTGATAATCCGAATGGACCAATGGGTGATGCATGCCCGAATTCAACAGGTACCTCCGCATACTACACCTATGGCTGTGCAGATTACGATATCGATGGCTATGCGGACACCATTGATGGTTGTCAAAACGATGTTGGTAGTTCTTGGCTTGGCCGCCTCGGCTGTCAGGACTACGATCAAGATGGCTGGGCAGACAACGATGCAACCTACTTCGATGGCGACGAATTCCTGCTCAATTGGAAGCAAGCGAAAGATTCCGATGGCGATGGATATGGGGATAACTGGGGTCCAGACTGTTGTGGGACATCGCTTGATCCAAACAACAACATTGGTGATTTGTTCCCGTTCAACCCTTCTCAATACGCTGATTTTGACGGCGATGGTTGGGGTGACAATGATACTGATACGATCACCGGGGATGCCTGCCCGTGGGATTGGGGTGCGTCTTGGCGAGATCGTAACGGCTGTTTGGACACCGATAACGACGGTTCTTCCGACCCCTCAAACATCGGTGAATTCCTCGAATGGAACAGCACTATGGGTGCCGACATCTGGCCAACAGATCCAACACAATGGGCCGATTCTGATGGCGATGGCTACGGTGATAACACCTCTGAATTTGCGACCAATCCAGATAAATTCCCAGATAACATTGCCGCTGCAGAAGACAACGACAGCGATGGTTATCCTGATCGATGGACAGCGTTCTATAACCTCTCAGACGAGGATTTGACCAACAACGGTGCTGGCCTTGTCCTCGATGGTTGCCCTACGGCGTGGGGTAACTCGACAAATCCTGTCAGCGGCTGTCCAGATTCTGATGGCGATGGATGGGATGATACAACCGATGCGTTCCCGCTTGAACCCACACAATCAATTGACTTCGATGGTGATGGTTTTGGCGATGACCCAGACGGATACCTGGCTGATGAATGCCCTACCGTGGCTGGTGTGCTCAACGGAACCGTACCGGCCAATGGAGAGACCGGAATTGGTTGCCGATTCATCGATGACAGCGATGACGACGGTGACTTTGTCTCGAATGAAGAAGACACCTGTCCATTCACCGACCCGGGTTTGGCAGTGAACACAGCAGGTTGCGCTGAAAATCAGCTTGACGATGACCAAGACGGTATCATGAATGATATGGACCAGTGTTCCCAAACTGAATATCTCGATCCTGTGGACGAGGTTGGTTGCAGCGAAACTCAACGTGAAACCGATACCGACGGTGACGGCGTCTTTGACCCAGTTGATTTGTGCCCGTTCACCGTGGGAACTGATGTCGATGCAGACGGTTGCGCTGACAACCAAATCGACACTGATGGTGATGGCGTTGTTGACGCTAACGATGAATGTTCGGCGACGCCGGAAGGTTTCCCCGTTGATGCTGTGGGTTGCACCGATGAAACTGCTTTGGAGCAAGACCTCGATGGTGACGGCTACAAGGGTGCTTATGCCTATGACTTAAACTCAACAAGCGGCCTCAGGGAAAACCAAACGGGTGATGAATTCCCAAGCGACGCAACTCAATGGTTTGACCAAGACGGTGACGGCTTTGG
>DAPR01000065.1:34422-36789 GCA_002502605.1 Euryarchaeota archaeon UBA258 | reverse complement strand
CATCGATTACCTCGGCTGTATCGACGACGGTGACGGCTACCGTGATCTGTTTGAACCGGTCGGCCTTGCAGGAAACCCAACTCAATGGGAAGACCGTGACCGAGATGGATATGGTGACAATGCTTCTGGTACAGAACCAGACCTTTGCCCAGACACAGAACCAGCGTACAAGACATTCGTTGATGCCTCTGGTTGCGATCCAACCCAAAGCGATGGTGATGCCGATGGCGTCGCAGATTACTTCGATAACTGCCCCGAGGAATACGCTGGTGCAGACGGAGGTTATGGCGATGGGTGCCCACTTCCGGCCGCAAGCGGTGATGAATCACCCGCTGGTCTGTTTGGTTTGTCGCCTGTCATGCTTGCAGTTGCAGCAATCGGAGGCTTAATCGGACTTAGCGTGCTTGTAATCGTTGTTTTACGGTTGGTTCGGGGCGATGAATTTGACTACGATGACGACGACGAAGAGGATGACGATGATTGGGAGGAAGAGGGCGATTTCATGTCGTCATTGAACACAACTCGCCCCACCCCTCAACGCAGCCCAACCCGCTCTACGCCATCACGAACCGGACCCGCCGGAAGTGCTCCAAAAAGCAGTGGTGGGCCAAAGAAAGGGCCACCTGGTCGAGCTCCAAGCGCCGGCCCCCCTCAATCTAAGGCACCATCCGGCCCACCCCGTGGTCGAAGTGTGCCAACCAAGGTTACGCCAGTGGATTCTAACGACACGTCGGAGGAGCCAGAAGATGGTTCGGCAAAGGTGCGCAAGGCACGGCTCAAAATCGATCTAAGCATCTTCGAAGACTGGCAGGCTGACGACCGAGAAGCAGCAGCGGACTGGGTCAGAACTGCGTTGGATGATGGTGATGCTGAACGGACGATTATGATGCAGTTGCAAGAAACAGGGTGGACAGCCCCACAATCGCGAGCCATTTTTGACTTAGGAAGGAGTCGATGAGCCAATGATTGAAAGCATCATCCTCAAGAACGAGGCACAAATGGACAGGCCATAGGCGGTTAAATCATGGTCGATGAATTGCCTGGAGAATCTTTGCCTGATGGCATTGAAGTGGACGATGCAGCTGCATACTTCGGCATCACTGAATCATCCGACATGGTCCATACGCTCATGGCAATGGAACGCGTTGAAGCGATGGAGAAATTCTTCGAAGTTCTTTCAGACATTGTTCTGCTGCCGGGTGAGTTCGATTTTACCGCAGCAAGTGAACGTATTCAATGCGAAGGTGGTGAAATTTACTACCTTGTTGCAGGGCATCTCGGCATCATGACGATGCCAGATCCATTGCTTTCGCATCTCGGGCTAGCCAACTCTTCTGGTGAGGCGTCAACCAACAACCCAGCCCTTTCTGAGGGCGACCTTGCAAAACTTACCGTTTTGGCAGATCCGATGAAGATTCTCAAACTGCTGGCTATTGCATTTGCGACTGGTGGGAAGGGCGAAGTGACCCGTTATTTGCATGGTATTGAATCAGCTTTAGCCGACCCTGCAGGGAACCATGCGGCTTTACTCTCCATTGCTGATGAGCTTGAGGCCGCTCTCGATGTGGCAGGGCATGCGCTTCCAATTCCTACGCTTGCAAGCGGAGAGGCTTCCTCGGCTAGTGTTGCCACTGTCCCAAAGCCTGCGGCACAAACGCCGGCGCCGAAAGCATCCAACACCGCTCCTAATCCATCACCGGTTCCTCTGCCAAAAGAGACCGCTGTGCCTTTGCCAGGAGCCTCAGAACCGGCGCCACCGAAGGTTGAACTTCCAGCGGTTATGGCTGAACCCTCTCCCGAACCTGCGGTGGATACCACCAACGAGAAGCAAGTAGCAAAGGCCACCCAAGATGCATTTGCAGGAGCGTTTGATATCGGCTTGAAGGAGGAACAGGAAGCCACCTCTGTGCCCACCCCCTCCATCCCGACTCCCGAAGCAGAGCTCATGTCAGTTCCTGTCGAGGCACCACCTCCGGTTGCAGAACAGATTCCTGTTCCAGAACCGGAACCTGCGTTCGAGGTCGAGGCTGAACCGGAACCAGTTGCGGTGGTGGAAGAACCTCTTTCACCCCTTGAGATGCCAATTTCAGAAGAGGAATTATTCACAAGTGCAGCAGAACATTTCATTGCCGCCGACACGGATGGGAGTGAACAACTTTCCATTGAAGAATTAGCTGTTGCCACAGGTACCACGCTTGAAGAAGCAACCCAACTCCACGCGGAAGCAGACACTGATGGTGATGGAAGCGTGTCTTTGTCGGAATTCATGTCTTCTCCAGCAGCCGAGAAAACATCATCGCTTCCTCGTCCCGTAGCTCCCATACGAAAACCGTTGAACCAGCCTCAGCCTCAGCAACAGCAACCTCA
>DAPR01000065.1:16667-34377 GCA_002502605.1 Euryarchaeota archaeon UBA258 | reverse complement strand
AACAAGCTTGGAACCAACAGCAGCAACAACAGCAACAGGCGCAACAAGGCTGGAATCAACAGCAACAGCAAGGTTGGAACCAACAACCAACCCATCAATGGAATCAACCGCATCCAACGATGCCTTCTGTCCAACCAACCATCCGCTCTGGTGTGATGTGCCGAGGCTGTGGCATTGGTCTTGATCCATATTGGCGCTTCTGCCCAATCTGTGGAACTCAAAATAACGTTCAATGATCAGAGTTCCAAAAGGAACGTGCCTTTATCGAGCACATGGGTGTCATCAAACCACAAACTTGGCTCCTTGAGCACACCTGGAATATGAATTCCGACAGAGGACGTGCCACCAAGTGCGGTGTTGTCACCGACTGCGAAATAGCATGTGCCAAGCCTTTTCTCATCTTCAAGCACATTGCCGAACAAGCGTGCTTGTGGATTCATTCCGAAACCAAATTCAGCAACAGTCCATACATTCTCTCGATCTTTAGCTCTTAGACGCCCGGCAGCCTCGCCAAATTCTTGTCGAATCGATGCGGCGATTGTGCCCCCTGTCACGTCGACAACCATGCCTGCTTCGATCGTCAACGTCACCGGTTCATCGACGAGGTTCGATTCCCAAGAGCCATCGATGACAACCTTCCCGTTCATCGTGCCTTCTCTTGGCATGATGAAGGCCTTGCCTGCGGGGAGGTTCGTCAGCATTCGAGGCCGGTTGCATATCCCATTATCATCAAGTTTCCATTCACGCCAATTGACTTCAAAGGTCACGTCCGTGCCTTGTTCGGATTTGACATTGAGGATCCGACGCCTGCGCAAATGCGGCTGCAGATCTCCAATTCTTCGTTTGACCTCAGTGAAATCAGCGGACATACCGCCTCGACTAAACATTTCATTGGTCATCCCAGGCATGGTGGCTACCCTCGCACCATCCTTGAGCGCTTGACGCACAGCTCGGGTGTGGGTGAGGGAGTAACGTGTGGGGGCAATAACGACCTGCTGTTGACGCATGAGGTTCGCAACAGGGGTCGGAGGTTCTTCTCCGTGGTGCCGTGCTTTTGGCATAACGATCAGCAGCACACGGTCTGAGCGTTCGTTCGCAGCTTCATGCAATGCTTGGCCGATGTCTCCAGTTGTAGGGTCGCACACAATGAGCACATTTTCGCCTCTTCGAATGTCCATGCATGTGTTGATGACCATTTTCCCACTTCGCTGCAGGTGTTTTGCAACTTCTTCATTGGAAAGTTCTTCAAACGGAGTTTTATCGTCAATTTCTGGAAGTTCCAAGGCTGTCGTTTTGATATTTCGTGGTGCTCTAATGCCCTCGAGTTCCGCAACTGCTTGCTCAATTTCGTGGTCTTCATTCATGGCCTCAGAGTCCTCCTTCTCAGAGCGTCCCTTGGCCATGATAAGACCAGCACGCTCTGTATCTTGAAGGTGTGGCAGGATTTTCCACTTTGGTTGCTTACCTACCGCAGGAAGTTTCCAGATGCGAGCGTTCATGACCCATGGGATGTTGGTGGAACCATGAGCACTTACGACGAGTTCATTGTTGCCGTCAAAGACATCCATCGACTTCAGGCTCTCCAAGGCCACCTTGGTTGGGACCGGGAAACCATCATGCCAGAGAAAGGGGCTGCAGCTCGCGCTGATATGCTCTCATGGCTCGCCAAAGAAGCACACGGACGGCTTGTTTCGCCGCAACTTGGCCGTATGATTGACGACTTGGCTACGCTTGACAACCTCGATGAAGATCAGCAAGCCAACGTTCGAGAAATGCGACGAGCACATGACAAAGCGGTGAAACTCCCTGAGCAATTTGTCGCAGACTACGCTCGAAGCAAGTCCGAAGCCATGATGGCTTGGCAAAAAGCTAGGGCGGATTCAGAGTTCTCAGCGTTTGAACCTCACCTGGAGAAGTTGATTTCAATGACGAAGGAGAAAATTGCCTATCTCGAAGTTGAAGGTACCCCCTATGATGCCCTCCTTGATGAGTTTGAAGTTGGCATGACCGTTGCTGATTATGACCCTCTTTTCGCAGGCTTGCGCCAAAGGCTTGTGCCCTTGCTTGACAAGATCATGGCCGCTAAAGCATCCAATCCGGACCCCGAATGGCCAGAACACCTCCAGTTTCCTATCGAAGAGCAAACTGCATTCTGCACTAAAGTTTCAGAGGCCATGGGCTTTGATTTCCAAGCAGGTCGTATGGATGCATCAACCCACCCGTTTTCAGCGGGGCTATGGCCAGGCGACACACGATTTACCACTCGCTATGACCTGAGTGAGCCTTTTTCTTGTCTGTACGGAGTCATGCATGAAACTGGCCACGCCCTCTACGAACAAGGACTGGCTTCAGAACACGCCTATACGCCTCGTGGAGCCGCTGTTTCACTTGGCGTCCATGAATCCCAAAGTCGCTTTTGGGAAAATCAAATTGGACGCACTCCTGCTTTTTGGAAGGCGGCCCTTCCATGGTTCACTGAACATTTCCCTGACGCTCCATCGTGGGACGCAGAGACGCTCAATCGCATCGCCAACAATGTCTCGACCGGTTTTGTGCGTGTTGAAGCCGACGAGGTGACCTACAACCTCCATGTCATGTTGCGGTATGAAATTGAAAAACAACTGTTCAATGGAGATCTGGCGGTAAAAGACCTCCCCTCAGCATGGAATTCAATGTTCAAGTCTTGGTTTGGCGTTGATGTTCCTAACGACCGGCTAGGATGCCTTCAGGACATTCACTGGTCCATGGGTGCGTTTGGTTATTTCCCGACCTATACGCTTGGAAACCTCTACGCTGCACAATTGCTTGAATCGATGGCGGATGAACTTGGAGACATCGACCAAATCGTAGAATCAGGAGATTGGTCCACTCTTTTGCAGTGGTTAGGTCCTAAAATACATCGACAAGGCAGCAAAATGACACCAGCAGAATTGATTGAATCAGCAACTGGATCTGCTCCAAGTCCGGAGCCATTCCTGCGCTATGTTGAATCGAAGTACAGCCGGTTATACGGACTGTGAGCGTTTCACTCTTCTTCGCCGCCGAGCATGCTGTTCATGCGTGCGGTCAAATCATTGATGGCATCCATCAAATCATTGGTTCGGTCGTCCTCGTGCCCGGTGCCAAAAGAGATGCCCAAAAGGGTCACCATAGCACCAGAGAGCATCAACAACGCCGGCACATAGACGTCCGCTGCACTCATCATGTCATCAGCCGCTTCCATCCAGCCCATCGCTGCACCAACAATGAACAGCAGTACGCCGATGATCACTTGTTGATAGCCTTCTCCAATATTTTCTTCAATCCAACCCATAAGTATTCCTCAAAGGGGAATTTCTCCTATTGATATTTTATATTATCCCGAAATTACGAAAAAATCCCTTTATTGTGGGATTCTCACCAAGGCGACATGTGAATTGGTTGGCCAGTTTCCCCCGGTTTAACCAAAATTGTACCTTTTTGCCCAGTCGCAGGGGTCCGTTCAAACACAGGAACACCTGCAACGACGGTGACCATTGGCCAACCCACGAGAGTCCTTCCCCTGAACGGATTCCAACCAACCCGTGTCCATGAATGTTCATCTTCGACCGTCGCTCCGTTCTCCATATCCACGAGAACTAGATCTCCATCAAATCCTGTGCGTAATTCGCCCTTTCCATCCATGTTGTAGCAATCAGCCACATTGGTCGACATCCAGCGCACGACATCTTCGATGGTGCATCTGCCTTGACTTGCGTGTGTCAACATCACAGGGAGGGATGTTTCTACGCCTGGCATACCGCTTGGAGCTGCGGGGAACCCTTTCGCTTTCGCTTCCAGCGTGTGAGGTGCGTGGTCGGTGGCGATGCACTGCACGGTACCATCATGGATGCGCCGCCAAAGAATGTCTAAATCGTCCTGATAACGAATTGGAGGGTTCATTTTCAATCGAACGCCTTCCCTTTCCACATCAGTCTCGGTGAAGGTCAAATGTTGAGGTAATGTTTCGGTGGTGATGATGGCCCCACCCTTGGCTTCACTTGGGAGGGTTGTTCTTCCAACCAACCAATCCGCTTCCAATCCAGAAGTGAGGTGGAGAACGTGGAGCCGATGGTTGTGTGTTTCAGCAAGTTCGACTGCGAGTTGAGTCGCCAAAAGAGCGGTGACATCGTCGCGCCATTCTGCATGTGCTGCCATGTCTGTGCGATCTTTGAAGGTCGGGTAGCGTTCATTCAACCGTGCTTCATCCTCAGCGTGAACGGCAATAAGGCCGCCTGTTGATGAAAAGATTTGATTGAGGGCTTCACGCTCGTTGACAAGCAATGTTCCTGTTGAAGAACCCATGAAAATTTTGATTCCACAAATCCCGGGGATTGAGTTGGGCGCTTGTGGAGTTCCAACCACTTCTTGCAGGTCTTGGAGGTTGTCTGGCGTTGCACCAATGAAGAATCCAAAATTGTTGACACATGTGTTGGCAGCGCTGTCCAACTTCATTTGCATACCCGCCAAATCGGTGATGGCAGGGTTGTTGTTTGGCATGTCCAAAAACGAGGTGATGCCTCCACTGACAGCGGCAGCTGAACCACTTCCGAGATCCTCCTTTTCTGGTTGACCCGGTTCTCTAAAGTGAACTTGCGGGTCAATGGCACCGGGAAGCAGATGCAATCCAGTTGCGTCAATCACGTGTTCGCCATCCCTCGGTTCAAGCCCTCCACCGGCTGCAATCTCGGCGATGATGCCTTGTTCGACCCTCAAATCACCAATGATGGTTTCATCAGGTAGAATCATTGTTGCATTGCAAATAAGGAGGTTTCCTGCGTGTTCATTGCTCATGAGCCTTGGTCAATGAGTTCACCCCATGAACCCTCGTATGGGAATTGGTGTCGTTTTCATCTCCGCCTTGCTGAAGCAGGGCGGAAAGCATCGCACACCTCATCGACAGTATCGATGTACGGTCCTCCGAGCAAATCCACGCAATATGGAACAGCCTTCCAAATTTCATCTATGGTTTCACGAATTGATTTTGGCCGGCCTGGTAAATTGAACACAAGCGCGTTCCCTCTGGTTCCACCCAGTTGCCTTGAGAGGATTGCAGTTGGAACAAAGTTGAGTGAGATTGCACGCATTTGCTCACCGAAGCCGGGTAGAACACGGTCAAGCACGCTTTCAGTTGCCTCAGGAGTCACGTCTCTGACAGCGGGACCTGTGCCTCCAGTGGTCACCACAACATTGCAACCAATGCCGTCGATCAATTCAACCAATGCTGAAGCGATGATGCCCCGTTCATCTGGTACGCACCGGTAGTGCACCTCACATGGGCTAGCAATGGCCTGTTCAAGAAAAGACAACAGCGCTGGGCCCCCTTCATCCACATACGCCCCTTGACTGGCTCGGTCACTGACGGTCACGATTCCAATCTTGGCGTGGTCTCCAACATGGCCTTCTTTAGCCGCTTGCTCGGTGATGGCTTGCATCCAAACCCTCACCGTTGTTCGCCGTATTTTGCTTGAATGTTGGCGTGGAAATTGTCCAAGAGCGTGTCTTCAAACAGTTCAGTTTGGCGACGCATCTTTGTCGAACGGACGTGCAGAATTGCAGCTCCAACAAAGACGATAATGATCAACGGAATCACTGCTTCAAGTTTGTACTGGTGCATGAATTTCACAATGCCTTCAGCGGTGTAAGCCCATGTAATTGACGCAATTGAACCACCGATAAAGGTCGCTGTGAGCACGCGCATGAAGTTCATCCTTGAGAGCAACCCAAGCATTGCACCAACAAGCACTCCAGAGGCCATGAATGGTATCCAGACGAAGACAATCAAGCCCCAGAAGCCCCATTTGTTGATCATTTCACGCTTTTCATTTGCCATGTATTCAACGGTGGATAAGGTGTCACCAAGCAACTTGGTTTGCATCATCTTGCCACCAAGACCATCTTGTTTGGCAACAGCAACAATTCGCTCGTCGCTCTTTGATGCCCGTTCGACACGTCCAGCACCAGAACGATCTGCGAGGGTTGAAACTTGATTCCGTCCCTTGACAATGAGGTCTTGAGAACCGAGCAAGTCAGCGTTGCGCTTTGCAATAAACCGATGCAATTCAGTCTGTACTTCATCGCGAGTTTTCTTGAATCTGAAGAACGCAAAGCGTTGTGTCGGCCGATAAATCACCGAGACGAAGATGACTCGGTCATCGCTTGTGACAACGGCTCCTTCCATGGATAGGTCGCTTCGGCGAGCGAAGAAGAGTTCCAAACTCTCTCGAACTTCATCTTCAACCCTTGAGAGGGTGTGAAGTTCTGAAAAGAACGAGGAATAATTCTGAGTTTCAGCGGTTTCCTCTTCCGCAGATGTCCCTATGCCAACTCCTGAATCGAAGTCAATGCCCTGATTCAGGCCAATGGTGCGCACCGTCAACTGAACCGGCTTGAACACTCTGAACAAGGCAAATTCGTCTAGGATCTCTCGAAGCACTTCAGCGCGCACGTCCTTGCTGTCTGAAAGGGTTGATTCTGTGTTCTTGTAGGGGACCATGATGTCAATCGAAAGTTCCCTCGGTTCAAGTTTGTACAATTCCCAATCCACATTGATGTCCAGCCTCGAGGCTGTTTTGGTGACAATGTCTTCAACGAGTCTGCTGATGTGGGTGCGGGAGAGGATGTCGTCGCTGTCTTGATGGTAGATCTTGTACATCAACGGGTAGAGAACGAACAGTGTGATGGCTGAAAGGGACAACGAAGTGAAAGCCATCCACCATGCAGGAATTCCTGCTGAACCACCGGTGAGCATTGCTGTTTCACGCCCGCCGCCGAGTTCCGCACCAATCAACAGGTAGCCCCAATCACCTAGATCTTGAACGCTCCAGCATGAACGTGCACCGGTGTCTGTGACCCGGATTTCCTGCTTTTCATCATCATTGACAAATGGAAGGAACGCCAGTGTCTGCTTTGAAACTGAGATTTCGAATTCAATTGTTTTGGAGATTTCTTCTCCTCCAGGTACGGCCACTGCGTTTGTGAGGTTGGACTCATTGAGCACAGCAACCGAGAATGTGAGGGCGTAATGCCCCTCTGGGATTTCGTTGTATGGGGCTCTGTAATACGACCGCCCGGTGTCTGAGTCACCCTTCAACTGGACCTTTTTCACCGTTGAGTTCGTTTCGGTCCAAGCAGGTGTGTCCTCGTCAAGGGATTCAACAGCGTAGATCAACGAAGCGTAGCCATCAGGGAGGTTGTGACCCGCGAGTGAGAATGCGTGTTCTTCTTCATTTGGAAACATGTGAATCCATGGTTCGTCTGTGGTCTCTTCACATTCCCCACCGATGTCCAAGAATGTCTTTGATGCTGCATGGTCGAGAGCGGTTGACTCACCGAGTGCACCAGATGACATAGCGAAAATCATCACTGCATAGAACACGGCATACAACATGCCACCAAACAAGACGAAATTCTCTTTGTTGGCGAGAAGTTTGTTTCCAGCGCCACCGGTTCTCCGGTTTCGAATGACCTCGAGTTCCTTGGCGATTTTATCTCGTTTTGACTCATGGTCAGAACCGTCACCTGAGGCGGGACTGTCATCGACTTTGCCGCCCATGATTCTCAGAAGAGGTTCTTGCAAATGAACCCAACGCTCGTGTTTGCCAATCATTTCCCGAGGAAGGCATAGTTTGGGCGCTCAACGCTGACGCTGATTGGTGCGACGAGGTGGGTCAGGCCGGACTTGAACCAGCGACCTCGGCATCTTCAGTGCCGCGCTCTCCCAACTAAGCTACTGACCCGTGCAACTTGGCGATGACCCCTGCCATATCAAGGCTTCCGCCGAAGCAACATGGCTCACTCAATGCCATCAAGGAATGCTGCTTGAGCGTCAAACAGTGCTTCTAAGCCACCGTCTGCACGGGCGAGCAAAGCCACCAATTCTTCGCCAGAGAAGGTTGCTTCTTCACCAGTTCCTTGGATTTCGACATACTTTCCATCGCTGGTTTTGACGACGTTCATGTCAACATCAGCGTTGGAATCCAGAATGTAATCCAGATCGAGGTAGGTTTTGCCGTCGATTAAGCCGACGGATATGGCTGCCAAATCATGTGGAATCACTGCGTTTTCATGGTTGGTGCGCTCAGTGCCAGAAAGGGATGGTGCAGACCAACCGTTTCGTCGTTCGTCTTCAGTTGGACGCATGTCGAGCGGTAGGCAGTCACCACGAGCAATCAAGCGTCGAACCGCTAGACGCAGGGCGATGTTCGCCGCTGTTATTGATGCACATCGTGTGCCACCGTCGGCGTTCAAGACATCGCAATCAACGTTCAGTGCGACTGGGCCAAGCGCTTCAAGATCGACAGCAGCTCGTAGGGATCGAGCAATCAATCGCTCAATTTCTTGCGTTCGTCCTTTCGCTCCTCGGCGTTCCCTTCGGAATCTGGAATCAGTCGATCCCGGAAGCAATGAATATTCAGCATGGACCCATCCTTTGGTGGAATCGCGGGGAAACCATCCAGGAAGGCGAGCCTCTTTTGTGCAGCAAGCGAGGATGACTGTGTCGCCTTGTCGGTAAAGAATCGATGCAAGTGCGTTCGGTGTGAAGTCGATTTCAACTTCCACATGTCGCATTTCGTTTGCTTCTCGGTCGGTTGTGAATCCAGTCTTGAATTTGGCCATGTCACCGCCAGCACCTCCTCTTCATCAAGCCTTCTCCCATCCAAATCAGGGGATTTTTGGTCGCGCACATTGAAGAATAGACTCTCGTTGGGTGTTCCATGCCTCAACCCAAGGTGGCCATCTGCGCCATTGCTCGAACGCCTATCGGCAAGTTCATGGGTGCCTTGTCTGGCTTTTCAGCGGTTGACCTTGGTGTCTTGGCTGTGAAGGAAGTATGCCAACGGGCGGGCATTGATGCCGCATCCGGGGTTGTTGATGAGGTCATTTTTGGCCAAGTGCTTCAAGCGGGTGCTGGCCAAAACCCAGCCCGACAGGTTGCCCTAGGAGCTGGACTGCCTTACTCGACGCCTTGCGTCACTGTCAACAAAGTCTGCGGCAGTTCACTCAAGGCAGCGATGATGGCAGCAAACAGCATCCGTGCTGGAGAATACAAGGCGATCATTGCAGGAGGTATGGAGAGCATGTCCAACGCACCACACCTGTTGAAGAACCATCGCAAGGGCTCCAAAATGGGAGATGCAACACTGATTGATTCAATGATTCACGACGGTCTTTGGGACGGCTACAACGATGTTCACATGGGGACCTCTGGTGAAACCATCGCCGTTGAGTGCGATGTTTCCCGTGAAGAATCGGATGCTTATGCTGCTCGAAGCCAAAAAAGGGCTGCAGAGGCTCAATCCAACGGATGGTTTGATTGGGAGACATTTACCATTGATATTCCACAACGAAAAGGAGGATTAATTCAATTTTCAGCAGATGAGGGGGTTCGGCCAAACACGACGGTCTCCGGCCTCTCAACCCTACGGCCTGTGTTCAAGAAGGGCGGTCAAGTCACCGCAGGTAACGCAAGCACGCTCAATGATGGTGCCAGCGCAGTGTTGGTGGCCGATGCCGAGTATGCTGTGCAACAAGGATGGACAATCCTTGCCTTCATCGAAGACTATTGCACAAGCGGCGTTGAGCCTGCTCGGGTGATGAGTGCTCCAATTCCGGCGATTGAGACGCTTCTCGAACGCAATCAACTCAAAGTTTCTGACATTGATGTCTTCGAGCACAACGAAGCCTTTGCTTCCGCTTCATGCTCAATTGCCAAAGAACTGAACATTCCACATGACCGTCTCAACCTTCACGGTGGAGCAGTCAGCCTCGGCCACCCTCTTGGCTCAAGCGGAACTCGATGCTTGATCACCATGATTGCGGTCATGCGAAGGCTCGAGTCTTCAACGGGCATTGTGACGCTGTGTCTCGGCGGTGGAAACGCAGTTGCCATGCTTGTTCGGCGCAATTGAGTGTTGGTTGAGCCATCGAATTGGACCTTTTTTCCTACTGTTGGTTCTAAATAGGGTCGGACGGCGGGCATGAACGGGGTGGGTGTATGGTTTCCTTCAGTGATTTGGGTATTGAACCAGCGTTAGTCAACGCGCTTCGAACCCAGGGGATCCTCGAACCTTTCGAAGTTCAAAAGGAATCAATCCCAGATGGAATGCTCGGCAAAGACGTATGCTGCAGAGCCCCAACAGGGTCTGGTAAGACCCTTGCTTTCGGATTGCCCCTGCTTTCGAGAACCAAAGAAGCAGAGCCTCGAAGACCAACTTCCCTTATCCTCACCCCAACCCGTGAACTTGCAGAACAGATCTACAAGGTGCTCGACCCTCTTGCATACGAAATGCGACTTTATGTCCACGCCATATACGGTGGCGTGTCTTACAACAAGCAATTTCGAGCTTTAGACCAAGGCGTCGATGTGCTTGTGGCTTGCCCGGGTCGTTTGCTCGATTTGATGGAACGTGGCGCACTTTCGCTCGATGATGTCGAAGTCGTTGTTCTCGATGAAGCGGACCGAATGGCTGACATGGGGTTCATGGAGCCGGTCTGTAAAATTCTAGATCGATGCAAAAAAGACCGCCAAACCATCCTCTTCAGTGCAACTCTTGACGACGAAGTTGCCGACCTCGTCCGAGATTACCAGACCGATCCAGTCACCATTGAAGTGGGTCCGAAGGAAGTCAGCATGGAAAGCATGACTCACCACTTTTGGCTGATGCCAAATTCAAAGAAACCCGATATCACAGCGGAACTCATTCGCAAATGTGGCCGCAGCATTGTCTTTTGTCGAACTCGCGCAGGGGTCGACCGAGTCGGTGACGACCTCAGTTACGATGGAATGGCCATTCAGACCTTACACGGTGGCCTGAGTCAGCGCCAACGTGACATGGCGATGCAAAGGTTCCAGCATGGAGAATGCATGGCTTTGGTTGCAACCGATGTTGCAGCTCGTGGAATCGACGTCGAAGGCGTGAATTGTGTCATCCACTATGACCCACCAGAAAATGGCAAGGCGTACAAGCACCGAAGTGGGCGCACAGCTCGCGGTGGTGCTTCTGGTATTGTCGTTTCACTTGTTCAACGACCTCAGAAGCGCTCTTACAGTCGCATTCAGCGGGATGTTGGCATTGATGTCGACTTCATGCCGCCAGAATTCTCAATTCTTCCAGAATTTGAAGTGGTCTACATCGCAGCAGACCGACGATCGAGAGACCAAGGTCGAGGCGGCGGTGGCGGAGGTTACCGTGGCGGTGGTCGAAGCGGCGGTGGTCGAGGCGGCTACTCCGGAGGAAGCCGAGGCGGCGGTGGCGGAGGTTACCGTGGCGGTGGCCGAAACAATGGACGTGGCGGCGGCGGTGGCGGCGGTTACCGTGGCGGCGGACGAAGCAGCGGTGGCGGCGGTGGCGGTGGTTACCGTGGCGGCGGACGAAGCAGCGGTGGCGGCGGACGAAGCGGCGGTGGCGGTGGCTACCGTGGTGGCCGAAACAGCGACGGCGGCGGACGCTCTGGGTTCAGAACAGGAAACCGAAGCGGTGGTGCTCCTCAAGATTCCCGCTCCAATGATCGCGGCTCAAGCGGCTCATCGAAGGGTTACAGGGGCGAAGCACGAGGGCAATCCTACAAACCTTCGAATAAATCTCGCAAAGGCTTCAGTGGAAGCCAAGCAAATCGAAGCAACAACAAATCATCCAAGGGTGGATTCAAGGGCGGCAGAAACAGTCGCCAGAATTGAATCAAAGAACGTTCATTCCTCTTCTTTGACCGTTGCTGGTGGCGAAAACACGCCATAATCTTCGACAATATCTGATGCTCCAGGCAACACGGGGAGCACATCATCCGTGACAAGACCAGTGTTCTTGTAGACTCGATTTGCCAATTGTTCTTTTTTGGTTAATCCTGGCCTGAGAATGGCATACCTCTGACACATTGCTGCAATTGTTTCCGGTCGTCCGCCCATCAACAAAGGTACGCCGTTAATGGCGACAATTCCAATTCCGATTTGGACATCAAGATCCTTGAACCATTGGCGTTGGCCACGGACAATAAACGAGCCCTTGCCCACGAATTCTCCAGTCTGAGCTGTTTTGGACACTTGCGCAGGTTTCACTGAATAGACGGTGCCGTGAGCGCCGCCTCCTGCCCACGCACGGCTCCAACACAAGGCCATCGTGGCCGCTTCAAGCAATTTCTCTTCGTTGATGCGCTCATCCCCAAGTTTGTCCACCATGCGGTAGGCCGGAATGTCATCAGGGATGTGGGCAGGCTTGTGTTGATCAAGGACAAACCCTTGAGTTGCTCGAAGGCTACAACTTGGAGCACCGTGCAAGTCAGCGTGCAAATAACGATCCTCGCCAGAAAGGTGTTTTTTGACCACAGCATCGTTGCCTTTTGCGTCCTTGCCCCCAACCAAGAGGTGGCCTCCAGTGATCATGCTCCATCGATGGTGCTCAAACCAGAGACGTTTGCTCCGCTTGATTTTATTCAGTTTTCCAGTTGCTTGTTGCTTTGCTTCCTTTTTCTGTGCACGCTGAAGGTGCAGCAATGTTTCTTCAAGTGCCTCGACCGCACCCTTAGTTTTGTCCTTCTGCTTCCTCGCAGATTCGAAGTAACGTTGAGCGTTTTGATGGACGCTTTCGTCAAGTGAAAGGATGGCTTGAGGGCCGTTTGGTTGGCCATCTTCGCCGGGTAAAATGGTGGTGAAGGACCGATCAGCTGGGGCGAGGGATACAATCCAAGGGATGCTTTTCACAAGCGACTTTACTTGTTTCCAACCGTGGGTTTCAACCGCTTCGTCGACTTGCTTGAGCAAACTTTCAACATGAGTCCAGTTGTTTTGGATGGTGTGACCGAGCATTTGCTGCTTTTCGATTTTCTTAGAAAAGCCGTCCAAGGCTTTCGTTTGCTGAACTTTCCGACGTTCAAGGCGCTCAACATCGGTTGAATGCCCTCTTCCTGGTGCAGCAATGTCTAATTTTTCAGCCTCTCGACGAGCCAATGCACCTGCATCATGGGCGCCTTTCCATGCATCAACCGCTTCACAAAGGGTTGAGAATGTTGATTGCGCCAAGCCTTCATGAGAAGGCAAGAGGGTGGGGGTTGCCTCAACTGCATGTTGTTCAAAGAAGCGGTCACGGTCTCCACTCGCTCCCATTGAACCGGCTTCTTGTTCGAGCATTGAACGATCTTTTTCCTTGCTTGGCTTCATCAAAAGAATGCCTTGGCGTTCGGCCGCAAGCGAACCAAGTAAGGCCTGAAGAGCGGTGTGAATCGCTTCAACATCTGCTTCTTGTGTCGACATGTTCGCCTCCATCTTGGCAAGGTCGCACACAGCATTGGCATGCGTGCCGCCAAGGTTGGCCTTACCACCAAGCGTGGACACCAAGTCTCGATCGGATGTGGCGAATAAATCGGCAAGGGTTTCTTGATCCAATTCATGAGGATCCATAGCAGCAGGTGGTGGCTGATACACGACGCCCTTTTTCAGCGTGCGGCCAGCGTACGAAGCGTGAGTTAAGGGTTGAATGATCACGCCTTCTTGGTCGGTCAAAATGATGTTCCCATCTCGAAACACCTCCACGTAAAGGTGGTAGGAACCATGCTTTGTGTCGAAGTCAAAAGCCAACACGCGGTCAAATCCAAGTTGTCGAACACCCGTCATTCGTGCGTTTTTGAGATGTTTGCGCAACACCATGGCGAATGGTGGTGGTGTCATCGGCATTGGTCGGTCCCGGTTTGATGTGTAAATTCTGGAACCCCTAACGAGGACCAAATCAAATTGGTCCATGTCTTTTGGATTAATTCTCAGCACAATTTGTTCATAGTGCGGCATGTAGGCTTTTTTGACGTATGCGCCATTGAACGCGTTCAATTCCTGAGCAATTGCTCGTAAATCAAACCCTGACATTGCGGCCTTCATCATCTTCACCTCGGGTCTCCATAGGTCGACGCTTCTTCAATGCTCACTTGAAGCGCAACAGCACCTTACCGGTGTTTTTGCCATCGTGCATGTATTGATGTGCCTTAGCAGC
This sequence comes from Euryarchaeota archaeon UBA258, assembly GCA_002502605.1. GTDB lineage: Archaea > Thermoplasmatota > Poseidoniia > Poseidoniales > Poseidoniaceae > MGIIa-L1. Next base: position 20,383 of record DAPR01000065.1, on the reverse strand, counting down.
GTCTTCAGCATCAAACACCGAATCAATCACAGGATTGAGATGGCCACTTTGGATGCCTTCGAGAATGGTTTCAAGTTGCTCAATCATCACGGATTCATCTTTCCATGTCCCCATATGGACTCCAAACACGGCTCTGTTTCTTGTCATAAGGCGCAAAGGGTCAAACTTCGGAGTTTTGCGCCACGCCAAATAGGAACGCAACAAGGTGCGCTTAGAGGAGGGTGCAGCTGCTGACATTCCGTAGGTGTAGAGTCGACCTCCTTCTTTGAGAACGGACAGGGAACGAGCCAGATTGTCGCCGCCAATTGGATCCAGAACATGGTCCACGCCTTTGCCGTTCGTTGCTTGTTTAATGATGTCAACAAAGTCCTCATTGTGGCGGTCGATGGCCACTCCTCCGAACTTCTGGATGGTTGAGGCTTTGTGGCCTGAGGCGGTGGCCCACACCTTGTCAACACCAGCCCACTGGCACAGTTGTAACGCAGCGGTACCCACGCCACCTGCTCCACCGTGAATCAGCACGCTGTCACCTTTTTTCATGTGGCCCAAATAATGCAACATGTGGTGTGCGGTAAGGTAGGTGACCGGAATTGAAGCAGCAGTTTCCAAACTGACTTCTTCAGGAAGAACCAACGCACGGTTTGCAGCAACAACGGTGTGGCTTGATTGCCCGCCGTTTGGCATGGCTGCAACCACCCGTTGCCCAAGAGAAAAACCCTCGACGCCTTCACCAATAGCATCCACAACTCCACTCATCTCATATCCAGGGGTGAAGGGATAATCGGGCCGAGGGTTGTAGAGACCCAGCCTCATCAATAAATCAGCAAAATTGATTCCTGCAAAGGCCACTTCAATCCGGATTTCGCCCTCTCCGGGCGATGGCATTTCCATCTCTTTGATCGCAATTGTGTCCGGAGAACCAGCTTTCGTAAGGACCACTCGGCGAGGCATGATGATTCCACTCTCCTGCGCTCAATCAAACCTGCGGTGAATCAATTCGATGCCATCCATCAGGGCGTTGCTCAACCAATCCATCCCGTTGGTGTGCGAGCAGGTGGGAAAGGGTCTGATCTTCAGCAAGACCGGGATGGGCATCAGGTGTGTCCGAATACGCCTTAATGGCGATGCTGGACAGGGTGGATGTCCCATTTATTGCTTCAAGCACCCGTTGATGTCTTGCTTGACGATGGTGAATGTAGCGTTCAAACACCTTTGTCGGTTGAGCAATCACTGGCCCGTGACTTGGGAATAAGAGGTGGGGTTTTCGCTGTTTAAGCCGTTCAAGTTGTTCAAGGTAAACTTGCATGTCACCGGTGTGGGGTGGGATGAGAATTGTGCCAATGCCTGCAACCATATCGCCGGCAATTAGGCCAGCATCACCTAAGAGGCACACATGACCTGGGTGATGGCCGGGTGTGATCAGCACTTCCCACTCGGTTTTACCGAGTGTAAGCAGTTCACCATCATTCAAAATCCGGTCGCATTTGACCGTTTTTGAGGTGTACTCGCTGCCCCAAATTGGAACATCAAACGCTTCCCTGAGCAAGCCGAGATCGCCAATGTGGTCGCCATGTGAATGAGTGAACAATAAAGCGACGAGCGTCCCATTGTGGCGCTCAACAGCCGTTGCTAAATCTTCCATGCCTTCGCGCAAATGAGCTGCTGGATCAACCAATACAAATTCACCATCGGGGTCGCCTAACAGGTAGGCGTTGGTGTGGTCGGCAGGGGGGAGGGTTGCCGTCTTAATCGGTACAACTTCAACACCGTGGGCAAAGAGAATTGATTGTCTTCCTGGGAGGCGTTTGGCGATGTCTTTGGCAGCAAGGGGCATGTTGCGCTCAGTGCGGGCAAGCGTTCGTTCAATTTCCATCAAAAGGGTGACGACAGGGGGTGCGACTTTGATTTCATGCGCTGCCCATCGTGCCAAAATGACAGTCGGCTGCTCCCACATAAGGTCTGTAAATTCTGTTTGCGGCTCAAGATCAATTTCTGGTACGTCGGTGGCGCGGCCTGCATGGTAGTGAAGGAAGGCGTTGTCAAATTGCACGGGTCCAAAGGGTGGTGTAATTCTGTGACAGAGAACATTGATTGAAGAGCGGGTGTGGGGGACTTTCCCCTCAAGGGCAAGGGGAAGGTATCTTGCTTTATCCTGAATGATTTCTTTTCGAACCTCGCCATCCAAGGCCACAAGCCCATGTGCAGTTGGTGCGAGGCCTAATTCTTCGCACATCTCCCTTAGGATGCAAGCAACGGTCTTGGCTTGAGGCCCTTCTAACGTTGGTAGTTGTTCAACTGCTGCGGCATCGACTCGAGAAACGCCGCCACCTGGAAACGCCCAATACGATGGGAAGGCGGCCATGGTTGGAGCTCGAAGCCCAAGCAACACCTCGACGCCATTGGGCCCATCCCTTGTCATGGTCATGGTTGCTGTTGGCCTTGGAGGCTTGCGTTCCATGTTTGGGAAGGCCACGCCTTTCGGGACTTCACTCATGGTCGCTGGTCGGACCCTTGGGCTTCAAGCCTTTGTATGGCTTGAGAAGCGAGAAGGTCATGTATCGTGGCTGGCTGGACTGGGCATGGCAGCGCAATCCGTCGAGGAGCATCTGCAAGAACTCGCAGCAATCGTTGACGAAGCAGAACGGTTGGGCATCGATCCTTGGCCACCGGATAAACCAGAACGTCCTTGGGCGAAATGGGCGCTTGGTTCGTTCATGATTATTCTGATGTTGAGTGCCGTTTCGAAGGTGCTGTTCCGCTTCTCAGAAATTTGAACTCAAAGGTTCATCAAATCGTTCGCCTTCATTGCAGACAGCGTGTGGCATTTCGTGCCAATCGAGTCAACCGTTCAGTTGAAGAGGGCATGGCCGCTGCGAAGGTCAAAGTCCCTTAGTGTAGCGGTCCATCATGGAGGATTCTGGTTCCTCCGACCTCGGTTCAAATCCGAGAGGGACTACCACCGCACCGCTCTCAGTGAACTTGAAGTTCGAAATGCAGTGGCAAGCCCATGGTCGAGGTTGAGGTCTACACCAACAAGGGGTGCCCTGCGTGCGTCAATGCAAAGCGCCTCTTTGACAACAAAGGTGTGGCTTATGAAGAAAAGAAACTCGGCAGTTCGGCTCGCATGGATCGAGAGTTTCTGATGCGAACCCAAGGCAGCAAATCGGTTCCTCAAATCTTTATCGATGGAACGTGGATTGGTGGTTTTGACGATGTCTTGCGGTATGATCGGGCAGGAGAACTTGATTGGCGTCTTGGCCTTGAGGATCAACCAAAAGTGAATCTCTTCACCAAATTCATTCGCATGATGCGCGGCCACACCTTCTAGATCAGAGCGGGTTTGATTTGTCCGACAGAGGGACATTTTCCTTGAGCGTAAATGTGGTCACCATCTGCATTGCGTTTCCAACGGTGATGGTTCCTGCATAATCACGGGATTCTCCATGGACCATGACCCGAAGCCGGAAGTTGGTCGTTTTCTTTGAGCGTCGCTTGCGGTGATGCTTGTAGAAATGCACGCCGATTTTGTACTTGCCAGGAGGTGCTTCTCCTGTCCACACTACGTTTTCAACCGGGTTATTGCTCACGGGTCTGACGTTCATGTCAACGTCAAGTTCACCACCGCATTCGCTCTTTTTGTTGTTGAAATAGATCCGCTCACCGGAAGGGCAAAACACGTGCAAATCCAAATCGTTGTAATCGTCCCATGCAAGAGA
>DAPR01000065.1:12408-16657 GCA_002502605.1 Euryarchaeota archaeon UBA258 | reverse complement strand
AATCGTTTCAATGACGCTCACTCCACTGCCTATTTCTTCTTCCTGAACCAAAGCAGCGTGCTCATTCAACCCCTCTTGATGTTCTTCAATCCATGAGGTTCGCTCTTGAAGCAGTTGTTCGCGTTGCTGTTCCTCGGCATCAGGGGTCAACTCGTCTCCATCAAACAAATCTGCAACCAGCAAGCGTAGGAATTGGATGTTCTGATTTCGAGCAAGATCTCGATTGTTGTACTCGACGATTTCCGTTTCGTCCAAGTCCTCGAATTGGCGCCCCCGTATGTTCTGGGTTCGCTGGCGTTGAGCGCTGAAGTTGTGAGCGTATTTTGCCCTTCGAGCGGCTTGGAGTGCCCTGCTTTTGCGCTTTGCTCTGATGCGGAATAAGGCACCTATGACAAGGGTGCCTATGCCAACTGAAAGAGTGAGCGTCACAACGGGCTCCATTAGATTTCCACCTCGCCTCCTCCTTTATTGGAGATTCGGCGATTCGCTTGCTCATCCAAGTAAGGCAGCGTTCAATTGGTCAAGAATGGCCTTGCTCGGTCTGAGTGAGTCTGCTGGGACATCGATCAGCGGCGTGTCGACAAGGCCCAAGTCCTCTGCTAGTGCAGGTTTGGTGTTGTCGAAGTAAAGGAGACCTGTAACGTGCTTTTGATCAGTTTCTGCTTCGTGAAGTGCGGTCAATGCAGCGACGGCATTGCTTGGGTCGTGTTCATCAGAAATGGTCTCCAATCGGATCGTAGATCCGTCGTGCAATTCAATATCTCTAAAGTGTCCTTCAGGCACTTCGACCTCTTCAACTGGGTTGAAGTGAGGGATGTAATCGGCCATGTGAAGCGTGATTTCATTTTCTTTGACATAGCCGTACGAGCGCATGGACTCATCGTTGTTGTTGAAGGTCACACAAGGGCTGATGACGTCAATAAGAGCGAAGCCTTTGTGCGACATGGCAGCCTTGATCAGAGAGGTCAACTGCTTCTTTGAACCCGAGAAGGAACGGGCGACAAAGGTGCAACCAAGATTGATGGCAAGTGCAGCCAAATCGATAGGCTGAGTTGTGTTGATCTTCCCTTTCTTCTTTTTCGAACCAACATCTGCTGTTGCAGAATACTGGCCTTTTGTCAGTCCATAAACACCGTTGTTTTCGACGATGTAGACCATGTCCATGTTGCGTCGAATGGCGTGAATGAGCTGCCCTATACCAATCGAGGCAGAGTCTCCGTCTCCGGAGACGCCCAAGTAAAGCAGGTCCTTGTTGACAGCGTAAGCACCGGTGGTCACCGATGGCATTCGGCCGTGAACGGTGTTGAATCCGTGGGATTGGCCAAGGTAATATGCTGGGGTTTTGGATGAACATCCAATACCGGACATCTTTGCAATTCGGTGAGGTTCAATTCCATTTTCCCAAGCCGCAGCGATGATCACGTTCGAGATTTGATCGTGGCCACAACCAGGGCAAAGCGAGGACTTGCCGCCGGTGTAGCTGTCTTTAGGCTCATTGATCACGTTGAGTTTGACGGTTCGTGCTGGTCGTGCAGGTGCATCGCTCATTGGTTCACCTCCTTGAGGGTGGACAGAATTCTGTCTGAGTAAATGCGTGCACGGGGTGGCATACCGTCGCTGTATGCAACGGAGTGGACCTTGGTGATGAGGTCGTTCGGCAACTCCTTTCGCAGGATGCCGTAGAGTTGACCGTCACGGTTGATCTCAAGCACAATTGTGGTTTCGTGGCGCCGAATAAATTCTTGCACTCCGCTGTGGAGTGGAAGGGCTCGCACTCGGCATTGGCTGACCTTCAAACCAGTTGCTTCGAGCATATCGTCGATTTCTTCGATGGTGTTTTCCATGCTGCCAAGGTAAATGATACCGACTTCACATTCTGTTTCTTCACGCAGAATTGGCGCTGGAAGAAGGTCACGTGCGCCGTCAATTTTCGACTTGAGCCGAGCCATGAGGTTGAAGTAATCTTCTGGCTTTTCGGAGTACACACCTTTCGGGTTGTGGCCCGTTCCACGGTAGAGAATTGGGTCCATTCCGGACCCTGGTAGGGTTCGGTAGGGAATGCCATCGCCATCGACGTCGAGGTAGCGGCCAAATTCTTCGAAGGCTTCGAAGACATCCTTGTCACGGACGACCTTGCCTCGGTCCATGTCTTGGTCGGGGTAGGTGAATCCTTCACACGCCCAGCGGTTCATTCCAAGGTCGAGGTCGCTTAAGCCAAACACAGGTGTTTGGAATCGCTCGGTGATGTCGAAGGCACGCCAGCCAAATTCGAAGCACTCTTCAACGGTTCCAGGAATCAAAACGATGTGCTGTGTGTCGCCGTGGCTGCCTTCGTAGAGCATTGTGATGTCGGATTGTTGGGTTCGTGTTGGCAACCCTGTCGACGGTCCGACGCGGTTCACATCCCAAAAGACGGATGGGATCTCGGCGAAGTAAGCCAATCCGATGAATTCCTGCATCAATGAGATACCAGGTCCTGAGGTGGCGGTCATGCCTCTGCCGCCAGCCCAACCTGCTCCAAGGACCATTCCGGCTGCAGCCAGTTCATCTTCTGCTTGGATGACGGCGCATGTAGCGTTTCCTTCATCGTCCACTCGAAGTTGGGGGATGTAATTGATGATCCCTTCAGCCAGTGAAGAAGATGGCGTGATCGGGTACCATGCAAGCATTTGAACGCCACCAAAGATGCAACCGAGAGCTGCTGCTTCGTTTCCGTCGATGAAGAACTTTGGAGTTTCAATTTCACGGGGCTCAACCACATAGGGGTCATTCTTGGTGAAGTTGTCCTTGAAGTAATCTCGACCGAGGCCTAAGGCAGTGATGTTCAATTCGATTGCGCTGTCTTTGCCTTTGAATTGCTTGGCCACTGCACTTTCGAGTGCGGTTTGATCGATACCGAGCATCTGGGCCAGAACACCGACGTACACGATGTTGGTGACAAGTTTTGCGATTTTCGGATTGATCTTTCGGGCGAGTGATGACATTGGGACTGGGTAGGAAATCACATCCTCACGGTTCATTTCCATCTTTGCGTTTTCGTTCCAAATCACAACGCTACCTGGTTCAAGTGCGGCCAAATCTTCTGCCCACGTAGCAGGGTTAACGAGCACTTGGATGTGGGTTCGGTCGCCGGGTGCTTGGTAGCCGTGGTCGGACAGACGCATGATGTACCATGTTGGGAGGCCGGAAATGTTTGATGGAAAGAGGTTCTTTCCACTCACGGGCACGCCCATCTCAAAGAAGGCTTGGAGGAGGATGAGGTTGGCGGATTGGGAGCCGGTTCCGTTTGCGGTTGCGATGTTGATGGTGTAATCATTGGCAATGCTTTCCATTATTTGCGTCCCCTGGGGGCCGACCTCACCGAAGCGAGGGGCTGTATGGGGTTGGGGTTCAGCATGCACTCTTTGAACATGTTGATGCGCTCCGCCGGCAATACGGAGGAATTTGTACAAATACCCAACATGAATTCTTCCGTGACGCTCAAAACAGAAGAGCGGCTCGGAGGGGCATGGCCGACGATGTGTCCTCAAAACTATCTTCCACCAAGAAATCAATGAAAAAGGCTGATTTGACCGAAGCTGATGTGCGAAAAGCAGCTTGGGACAAGGCTGAGAAATCACTCACAAAAGGAAAGTATGAGGGTGCCTTGGATCTCTTGCGAGATGTGGATTCAAAAGGGCAACACCCTACAACACTGAGGATTGCTGGTGAAGCGACATGGGCAAAAGCGAAAATCTCTCGCTCCAAGAGCGATTACCGCAACGCAGCCTCCTTGTTTCGTGATTCAATCAAGGCCAACCCTAAAGACAAGCGAGCAAGCACTCAATACAACAGCCTTCTCAATGAGATGCAAGACGCAAGAATCAGTGAAACTGTGTTCCCGCCAATGGCTCGAAACGGCACCCCTACCTTGGCAGGCATTGTCACCGTTTTTTCCGGGCTCCTGGTTGTGCTGGTGGTCATCAGTGCGCTGAGTGCGCCGCAGGCTGACGGGCAAAATGTGGTCTTTGAGATGTCGTGGACCAACGCTGACGGCTCGTTTGAAACCGGTGAAATCACCATTGAATTGTATGGTGATGATGCGCCAACTCACGTTGAGAATTTTAAGGAACTCGTTCGTGATGGCTCTTACGACGGTACAACATATCACCGTGTCATCTCTGGCTTTATGCTGCAAGGTGGCGACTTCACCAACGGCGACGGCACCGGTGGCCACGCTGCTGTTTGGGACGGATACTGCAACGGCCAA